>NZ_CP115124.1:0-200502 GCF_056673335.1 Enterobacter cloacae complex sp. HYC033_NIDB
CTCATTTCTCTGACGGCGATACTTTTCTTTCAGCTTGATCTGCTGCTCAATGCCCTGCTCATCAACCGGCGCGGTGCCCTGGCACGTTTTTTTCAGACTGCGGATAGCCTCCCTGACCTGCCTGTACTCAGGACAGTTATAATTCAGGGTGCCGTTTGCCAGCCCCGCTCGTTTTTCCACAGCATACTGGCTGATACGCTCCCCTGATAACATCAGTTCCCTCAGGGCCTGCTCTGCTCTTGCCTGTGTTTTTTTAACCCCCGACTGTTCGTTCGTCATGCTCTATTCATCCTTTTCAAAAAAACGGACAGCATCTGCATAAAAATCTCTCTCAAGCATCAGAAAATCCCTGTCAGCCTGAGGAGCATTATTTCGCACGGCAATCTCCAGAAGGTTGTCATAATGAGCCATCCTGCGTTTCCACACGGGAACAGAATCAGCTCCGGCCAGCATGTTCTCACATCCCGGATTGCAGGACGCTGACTGAACAACCGCCTTAAACGTCATGGCCATTCATGCAATAAAAACCGTTTCCAAGAGATACCAGTTTTTGCCCGCCTCGTTTAGCCATGCTCATCGCTTTTTTCAGTGTAGGAAACGTCATCTGATGTAAGTGCCCACCTCTCTGGGACATCAGTAACTTCCCGCCTTCGCCATAAAGCAGGCCTTCATGCTGATAAGAAACAGCCCTGGAAGCTGAGAGTTCGGTATCAACCCTCTCAATCTCGGCAGCGAATGCCTGAGGGATCGCCCGGCTAAAATGCGAAGCGTTGAGTGCACCGGACATATACCACTCCGTCATGCCTCTGATTAAGTGCTTAAACTGCCGGATAAGATCATTAGTAGAAATCAGATCAAGACGCCTGAGGTGTACAGCAAGTGAACGGCGAAACTGATGGGTTCGCAATGGCCAGAAAGCCCCCTCCCGAATCTCCATCGCAACGCGTTCATCATCACGTATGTTTGGATTTAAAAGCCTGAACTCATCAATATGGTCACGTCGGATGAACAGATGGTGTCTTTTCACAAATTTCTTTGCCCACTCAGTCTGGCGCTGCGTCCCCATAAAAGAGAGTTTTTGCTCCGAGAACCACGACCTGATATTTAAAGACAATGGAACATTGTCCAGCGTCTTCCCGTCCAGGCCTGTCATGATTTGATTAATTCTGCGTAAATGCTGAAAAGGCTTTTCCACATAGCGACAAACAACCCAGTCTTCGTGACTTCCACCTTCCGGGGCGAACTTATGCAACACCGAACGAAGTCCCAGGATATCACCATCATAAATCAGTGAACCGTGCATCACGCCAAGCACTTCGCTGTGTCTCATCCCCGACATGGCCTGTATCACATTCATGACTTTTAACGTCAGCTCAAAATGCCAGGTGTTCAGCTTTATGTGATCAACGCCAATAAAATCAGATCTCCAGCGCTTATTTTTATGTACCGAGAACCAGCCCTGCATCCCGGGGCCAAGTGTCGCGAAAAGCGCCCGAATTTCCCCGGCAACAATATTGTAGTAATACGCGGCCCGGTAATCCGGTATGCTTTTTGCTGTCCCTCTTTTACGGGCTTCCAGCATCGACGTATAGTAAGGCGAATCATAAAAACCGTTTATGATAGCGCACAGCCGGGAAAACCCGTCAAAATCGAAATCACTGATTTCAGCATCCAGTTCAGTAATCAGCCCTTCCCAGACAGACATCATAAGACTGAAAGGCATACAATATGTCTGGTTTGAATCATCCACACTGTTGTAACTGTCGAAGCTAATATCAGGAAAGTAACCGTATTTTCGAAGACGGGTATGACCTGTCAGCGAGATATCCGCCAGGTCCATAAAGTAATTACGTAATGTTCTTTCAGAACGCTTCCTGCCGTGCTCATCCTCCTCCTTCATCTTTACAATGAAAGCATTCCGGACAAGCGGAAAACGAAGCTGAAACAGACTGCGATACCCCATAGACTCAATAATACGGGCTCCCGCCACAATGTTTGCACATTTCCGGATCAGGGACTGCGTCTTCGCGGTCCTGCCGACAATCCAGAGCAGGCTGGCTGAGATGATTTTGGCTTCAAGACGCAGTTCAGGATCCCGTATGCCTGAAAAATTAACGGTTCTTAACGTTTCACCAATATGGGTTCTGACATAGCGATTGGTCCAGACATCATCCCTGAAATAAATATTCAGCGTCTCCTCATTGATAAAACGCATATCATGTTCATCTGAGCTGGCGATAACCAGGCAGTTATTCAGACGTTCAAAGCTTTTGTTTTCTAGTGCCTCACAGATGATATCCTCAGTCGGAAACTCATCCCCTGAACGAAGCGGCGTTCCGGCAGGAAACTCCGCCATTCGACTACGGCTTACCTCTTTTTTCTTCAAATCTGCCATACCGGAGCCACACCTTCTCGCTGAAGTTTAACGCGCGCTTTTTTCAGGATCGCCTCATCTACCAGCCCAAGCCGTAAATCAATCTTCAGGAGTAACGTTTCATAACGCTCCACAGCATTGACCGAACCGATGTACAACGGTTTTCCATACTCGATAGCATGCCTGAATGACAGCAGGAGCCATACAGACTCCAGCGTTTCCACAACGCAACTTTTTGAACATTCGACACAATGAGAAAAATCCGCACAAGCCTTTGGTGTCCGGCCAAATCGTTTTTGCTTTTTTATAAAGCGCAATTCAATATCTGTAGGCGGCTCCTGCGATCGACATCCCAGGCCATTCAATAAAAGATCCACACCCTCATCGCTTCCACGCAGATCGATCCCCAGCTCATCAGCAACTTTTACCCGCTCGGATAACGCACGTGTCGCAATCCCCTGATTCATAAGCGTATCAAGTGCAGCACTGAAGTTTTCCTTCGCCCCCTGTGGGTTACCTGCAGCATAATTCCGCCTGTAAGTGCCCCAGTTATGCTGTGCTTTTTCCGCCGTAATCAGACCATTCTTTAATGTTCTGTCCGTATACTGCTCAGACGTTTTGCGCAAGCCAGAAACGGTAATTGATGGAAGCGAGGGATTAAGCTGCCGCATCGTGGCCCACGCCCCCTCAGAGTTAGAAAATTTAGTCAGATGACTGGGATTAAGAGAATAAAGCTTACGGAATTTCACCTGCGGCTCACTCAGAAACAGCGCCTGTACCGGAGGGAAGTTATCTGCGGAAACCAGATAGTTAACGATGTCGTCCCTGAGCCTGATAAAAGACAGAAACCAGTAATAGCCCGCACGTTTGTGGATTGGCCCCTATATTTCCATACACTTTTTATCACTTAACCCATTACTGGTTCGCCGCCGCAGATATTCCCGTGGCGAACGATACCCCAGTGCACTATGCGGATGCCATTCGTTGTAATGTTCGAAGGCCTCCGCAAGGTTCTTTACCGCTGTTAACCCGTCGGGTTTCGGCATGATGCTGATGTAATCGCGCTTCATCGTTTTCACGAAGCTCTCTGCCATCCCGTTGCTTTCCGGGCTACGTACCGCCGTATGTTTAGGCTCCAGTCCTACCATTCTGGCGAACTGACGCGTCTGATAAGAACGGTAGGCTGAACCGTTGTCTGTCAGCCACTCAACTGGGGATGTCGGCAGGCTGTTACCGAAACGACGCTCCACGGCACCCAGCATGACGTCCTGCACGGTTTCACTGTCATATCCACCGTTACTGGCCGCCCAGTAAAGTGCCTCGCGATCGCAACAGTCCAGAGCGAACGTGACCCGCAGTTTTTCACCGTTATCACAGCTGAACTCGAAGCCGTCAGAGCACCACCGCTGGTTACTTTCTCCAACGGCCACTTTCCCTGTATGCGCCCGCTTCGATGGCGGTATTTCCGGTTTACGCTCAAGCAGCAGCGCATTCTGACGCATGATGCGGTATACGCGTTTGGCATTGATCACCGCCATGTCGTCAGTTTCTGATTGTCTGCGCAGCAGTGCCCATACCCGACGATAACCATAGGTGGGCAGATCGCCGATAACGGTATGGATACGGGCCAGCGCGTCAGTATCATCAGGCTTGCGCTTGCACCGACGATCCTGCCAGTCCTTCGACCGACGGGCCATGGCATGCAGTTGCGCACGTGAGACCCGGAGGCAACGACTGACAAGGCTTATTCGCCATCCTCCGGCAACAAGGGCACGTGCGCTATCCACTTTTTTTGTCGGCCATATTCAACGGCTTCTTTTAGCAGCTCGTTTTCCATGGTTTTCTTGCCCAACAGGCGTTGCAGCTCTTTAATTTGCTTCATCGCAGATGCCAGCTCCGACGCGGGCACAACCTGTTCTCCTGCGGCAACGGCTGTAAGGCTGCCTTCCTGATACTGCTTACGCCACAGGAACAGCTGACTGGCAGCAACGCCATGCTGACGGGCGACCAGCGACACGGTCATTCCGGGCTCAAAACTCTGCTGAACAATGGCGATTTTTTCCTGAACACTTCGCCGTCTGCGCTTCTCTGGACCTAAAACATCAATCATTCGGACTCCAACGACTAGTCTAAAAACTAGTATTAAGACTATCACTAACTTAAGTGATACCAACTGTCTGGAGATTCAGGGGGCCAGTCTAGTTTGGTCACATACTCCGATTTACCTATCGTCAGACGTATATACTTATTCGCTCTCCCCTTATAAACATAATCAGTGCTGATACCCTTTTCATCCAGATGTATATCATCCCGCGTCAGACCCAGAACCTGAGAGGTGTTTCCCCATGTGTGGTAACAGAACAGAAAAAAAGAAGTAAGAAAGTAATTTTCCAGAACGTCCCTGATGATGATCTCTGCCCTGCTGACCCCGTTCTCTCCCGGATACCGGAAATACGCTTCATAAACAGGTGCCAGCAAAGACGGTGAGAAATGCCGCACCCCTTTTTCCGATTTAGCGATATGCTCCCGGATACATCCCGCAAGGAACTCATTCATGGATGACAACTGCCTCAGGATCTCGGAAAGTTCATTCCTGGTATAGCTATCCCTTCCCTGCTGCTGATACGTTCCTTTCGGTAAGAATTCATATTCATACCGCCTCTGAATCTGCCCGCCCGTAAGCAAAAACCGGTTGACCACGGACAAGTAGTGTCTTGCCATCCTGACTGAAATTTTTCGCCGACGAATATCGTTCATGAGATGTTTAATATACATTTCAACGCCTTCAGCCGTGCCATAGTCATACTGATTGACTGACTGCCATATAAAAAACATATTGAGATAACGGAAAATGGTTAACCTTCCGGCGGGACGGTAAGACAGAAGAAATCGTTTCAGAGAGGCAATAAAATCGCGTTTTTCAGGGCGGGCAAGATGCGAATGTTCACTAAACCATCCGGGGAGCAACACATAATCTGAAAAATGAGCCTGAAGATAAACGTCAAGTAAATAATATCGGTTCAGATCCCGCTGAGTGATGTGTCCGCTGACCGTCTCCCATGACAGCACATTTTCGGCCATCCACGTTATCTGCGTTTCACTCCGGCTCATATATGGCTCCATCGCGACCTGCAGCACCGTCAATCAATGCGTCCATGACCCCGGCGACTGCATCAGAAATCTGGTTTTGCTGAAGAAAGACGATGTATTTCATCGTCGTATTTTCGCTTTTATGGCCCATCCAGTATTTTACTGTACCCAGCGCATTTGCGGCCTGATCGGGATAGCAACTCAGTGCCGAGCGTAAAAAATGGGTCGCAAACGTTGCCCGCAAATCATGGGGTTTATGTCTGAACACATTTCCCGGAGCAGACCGGGCCAGGCGATGGCGAAAACTGTACCAGCGGGAGTAAAAGGCTTTTTCAGACATCCGTTTCCCGTTTGCCATTAAAAATAAAGGCTCGTGCCGCCCTTCCCCACCCTGTCGTGCACGCCATTTTTGGATCTTCTTTTCATACTCCTCATCCGCCAGATAATCCAGAACCTGCTCGTACAATCGTCTGGTGATGAAGAGTTCTCGCGTCATCCCAAACTTCGTATGAACTCCGCATCTCGGACCAATATGAAGCCCCCTGATGGTCAACTCAGATACAGGGACACTGGCAAGGTACTCTTCAGTAAAGAGTGACGACGGCAGGGTCAGCATTTCATCCAGCCGTAACCCACAATTTTTCATCAGCACAATCATTAAACTGAACAACCCGGACTCAGATTTCAGTGCCTCATCCAGGATATGAACCTCTGCATCATTCAGTGGGTTGATTGTCCTTTTTGTTGTGCTGGTTATCCTGATGGCAAGATCCGAACTTATCACCTTGCGTCGCCCGTCAACGACTTTTTCGACCAACGTAAAAAATGAGCTGGCAGCCAGCTCACCACACTTGCCCAGAAATACGTAAAACCGTCGGATAACGCTGATGTACACCGCCGCGGTGGATGAGGCGATGCGCCCCTGCCTTACGGCCCCCAGAAGATACTCCCTGAAGCCATATGTAGGGCTTTGGTATTTCAACGTTCCCGGGGTGAAAGGGTCAAGTCCGTTATCCTCCAGCCACCTTATCCAGCGTAAAAATGCCCGGGCTAAAGGCTTTAAATCCCTGGCCTGCAGGATAGCTTTATCCATAAGATAAAAGTGTACATATCGGCTCAGTTTTCGATTCTGGATGCCGCTAATATAAGGTATTTCAGCATACAGAAATCCGGGTTCAAATTTCAGTTTCGGCTCTGTTGCATCCAGTTTGCTGACACGCCCATAACGCGCATGAATGTTAGTGATTATCCTCACAGTCTGTCGCCCTGAAACGCCACCTCATGCCTACACTATAAATCCGGAAGAAGAAAAAACAAACAACCAGGTTGCCGGGAGTGAATATGCAAATCAGGAGGAAAGTAAAAGATGTAACGACACCATCACGATGCAATACATTGACCTCAACACGTTACCCGGACCATACGTGATAAACATCACAAATCCTTTGAGTGAAGAACTTAAGATGTGATTTTCATTTCCCGGCACAAACCGTGCCCTTAAAAAACAGGCAACGGATACATCTTAATGCCAGAAGTAAACCTTAATTGATTGAATACAGCCTGAGTCCATTGCAAAAATAACACACAGGGTAAATTCGCATATACAGAACCCAACGAAAAGCAAAAGAAACCTGTAACACATTTCGTTTACCTGTCACTTTCAATTGTAAAAGCCAGCAGAAAAAGCGCATATAACTATATTTATCCCTGCGGGGACTTTTGTTTGTGCTATATATTTTTTACAGAGAACCGCAACGCGTCCAAACACAAGAATATATTTACCTCTGGAAAATGGTCTGACTCCCTTTCACGTGGTTGTAGTGACCTGTTCTGTGATTCATGTAATGTCTTTTCTGGATGAGGAAAATATGTCATCACTGATATTTTATACAGACGAAGCACAAGCACTGATTGTAACAGATACCCTTGCCGTCACCGATAATGGGGAGCCGTTATCTTTTGTTTCCAAAGCAGGTTACATCCCCCAGCTAAGAACCATCATAGCAGGTACGGGGGCAGGTGGATTTTCTAACACCTGGTTGCTTGAAGCATCAACCAGAATGGTCGTATCAGGTATACAAAATCTCAATTATCATACATCGGCCTGTCTAAGGAGGCTGTGGAAACAATACAAGCATGACCATGCAATTCCCTCTTCTTCAACGGTGACAACCAGTGTTTATCAGTTCGCAATTTGCGAGGAAACAGGAAATATCGTTTCGTTCGCCTATCGCTCAGTCCATGATTTCGAATCAGAGCAATTACAATACGGAACAGGAGTAAAACCTGAGTGCCAAATCCTGGATGGGGATTTGTTGCAGACAATTCCTGTAATGATGAATGAACAAAGGGCTATACAGGCGACATACTCACACCCGGAACGGATCCATATTGGCGGTGAGATGATTGCGCATTATCTGACATCATCTATGTATCAATGCTTTAAGATTGGGGAATTTGAGGATTTCAGAACTCAGGGAGAGTATATATTGAGCAGGATTTAGGCAAAACGCGGTTCAGATAAAGTGCTTTTAACAGGCTTGCTGAACATTAAAAGGATATCTCTCAATTACGATGAATAGCTTGAATTCTAAAAATAGAAAAGTAGAGTTTAACTCTAAATACATAAAAACAAGAGTAGCCCAGCAACCGAAGCGAGCGCCACAGGCGTCACTGGCCTTCTTCTCTGTTGCCGACCACACGCACTCCCCTGTTGCCGCCTTGTAAAGCTCTGCCGTAGTGACATTGCTCTCCAAGTAACTTGGCAGAGGATATGCTGAGCCCATGCCAGCGGATAGTAAGAACTCCCAGACATCACTCGCCAACCAGTTTTTCACCACATACAGCTCACCCCCATCTTTCGTCTTAATGACGCGATCTGAGCTTCCTCGCTGTTTTGCAATGTTGGCCGCACGAATAGTGCTTTCAGCATCACGACTGCCCAGCAAAAGGCAGACTTTCTGTCGAACCTCTTTGGGAAGCTCTCGCATATAAGCTGCCTTCGCTCTTTTGGCAGAGGTGATTTTTAAATCCTGGCTACACTGGCGGGCCGTGGAGTTGGAAAACGTAGGCAACCCCCTCCCAGTAAGGATTCGGCCCGTCCAACTCTGCGAGATCCCAGGCTTTGCTAGAACGATGGTCAGAGGAAGGTTTTCCTTCGCAATGAAACGCTCCAGCTCGGCCAGTTTCTGATCCGCCAGCCACCTTACCTCTGGGCTTTCGATCAGTGTGTCAGTGTGCAAGATGAAGTGGTGCTGGCTGATGGTCGCCCCACTCCTTACAGCCCGGATCAGGGCCATCAGGAACAGGTGCAAGACCGTTTCAGAATCTTTACCACTGGAATAGCCGATCATCATGGTCCACCCATCAATTAAGGCCGTGTGAATGGACTCAACCGATGACGTGATCAACGATGACAGACTGGTTCCTCTACTGGCATCAACGAAGTTCAAATCCTCGTTATCAGTCAGTTCTGACCAAACAGAATCCCACTTATCCCCACGCAAAAGCACTGGGATGGGTTGTTCTGATAGATCAAAGTTTAATGTTTGTTGCATAGGGCCTCCTGGATTAGCAGGGTGCCCATCCCTTCCGGGAAAGCACCCCGGTAGGGTTAAAATTGAATCCTGGCTATCAGACCTGAACTAGCTGCTACTCGACATCTGGTTGTCTTCGTATTGCTGCTTGGCCTGTTTCACCAGATCAATGTCACCGTCTTGCAGCTTTTGAATATCAAGCTGTAGACGAGCCTTGTGTTTCAACAGTTCAGCGACCGCATTATCAATGTGATCAATGAGCGATTGGTTTTTTTGGATGGTGTAACTGTTGAGTTCATCGAGCAGGGGCCATGCAACACTCGAATGAGTGTTGAGCAATGGGTACTCTGCTTCGATCTCACAAACCACACCGTTTGCTCCTTCTCTGTAATGAGGGAACCCGACACGCAGACCGATACGACGATCCAGCGCTGCATTCACAGTACATTCCAAAGAAGTTCGGTTTGAAAAAACATCGTTGACGTTTTTAGACATGCTATATCTCCGTTCAGTTTATGACGGAGCCCCCCTAACAGGAGGTGCTCCCGTCAGGGTTGATAATTTGCTGTTTGTTTTTGGCAGCCAGCTACCGCACTTGAGCGCCTAAGGCACTTTCCGAAGCACCCTGGGAAACCGAGATGCTTGGGAAAGCGCGGGGTTTCCCCCTGCGCTGATTACCCTTTTTAAGGGGCCGGTACGCCGATTTCTCGGCGCACTCAGGTTGAAGCTACACAGTCAAGAACCAACGTTTCATAGGGACGGTGATGTCTATCATCCCGTTTCCACATGGATTCTGGCCCCAGAATCTGTAGGTCGTCTCATAGAAGTCAAACTCAGACAAGGACTGAATCTGCGCTTCTGAGATCGGCTCAAATGGTCCACCGCAACCGATGTGCATATTGAGCCCATAATCTCGAAGCTCTAGCTCTCCGAGATTTATCGTCTTCCCGCCCACACAAGCAACCAAGTTCTGGTTTCTGACGTCGCCTTCTTTGAACAGCAAAGCTGACTCATCGTAGCTCCCATATTGGTTGGTAAACTTCACAATATGCCCGTGCTTAGGTGAGGTTTGTTCCGACAACTCTTTCAGTAATCGCTTTACGCTTTGAAATCTCGCGTACAGAGCTGGCGTAAACTGCCCAGAGTAGTTCAAGTTTGGGCAGATCATTTCAAGCATCTCATCAGGTACAGATTCAAGCCCCATTTGCGCGGCCAATGGCTTCGCCTTTTTCAGACCTTCCTCAAGCACTCTCTGATTTACAAGTTGTTCTAATGTGTTCATTTGACTCTCCACTTTCGAGAGAGCAATGCAAGCCGTCTCCGGACTTACATTGCCCGTTAACGGCTTTATTGGTTTATCCCAAGAGGTACGGAGCTACGCCAGTCAGGAAGCCCATGACTCCCAACACAGCGCCAACCACGCCCAATTTGATTGACAGTTGGACACTTTGATCCGGATGGTTCCAGAACCACTGCCAGACTTCCCAGCGCCTGGCTCTGCGAACCTCAAGATTTACAGTGTCTTTAAAACGAACACCCAGAGCATCTACCGCATCGTAATCCAGCGCGACCGCCAGCTTTGTGATGGATAAATTCCCAGGGTTGCCCATCGCATACCGGAGAACCTTTGCTTTGGTCTCTGGGTTTACGATCATAACCGGCTCCCTCCTGAAAAAACGGGTCTTGTCTTTTCGCTTGGAATCCATGTTGCGGTTATGGAACCTGGCAATGCAGTGTTGAAGGCCTGAATCCTCGGGAGGTAAAGGCACAACAGTTTCGATTTTCATGATTACTCTCCTTTCGGATAGGCCGGAGCAAAGGCCTTTCGGCATTGCCCCGGTGAGTTACTAATGAACCAAAGATGAAGTGACCATGATTGCGTCTCCGGACATCATTACCGGGAGATATTCGCAAGGCTCATGGCCGCAGCTCTTTTTAGTTCCGTTAGGTGAATAGACAGCCAATTGACCATCCATAATGTTGAAGGGCATCCCCTGTTTTTTCGCTGCCGGTGACAGCTTGAGAGTGCCCTTTGCGTCAACCAATGCCGTTGCCCAATGGAAGTCTTCACCACCGATCACCGGCTGTGATTCATCCACGACTTCGACCATGATTGGCATCATTCCAACCCAGCTCCACAGGCTGTTCCCTAATGCGAGGGCTAAAGCCTCGAACGCGGGAAAGACTACCGATTGCCCGAGAATCTGGTGGGCAATAGTGTCCGACAGACCTTGGATGAGTTCCTCTGGTATCCCTTTCACTCGACAATGTTCTGTCGGTGTAAAGATGCGAGACAACTCCGGCTGTTCTGGATGAACAATGAAAGGTTCGGTACTTCTGCATTTTGCATAGTCCTTACCTATGGTGCCGCAAAACTCATCGTCGCCAGTCAGAAGCTGGCGAGAGAACCCCTTGCCAGCAGCTTTGTCTCTCAACTCCTTCTCAGCCAGATAGTCAAATGACTTCCAACGTTCAGAATCGAGCGGAACTGGCTCCAGGATGTCCTGTATGCGACTTTCCTTGGTGCGAACAGGCTGAACCTTCTCAAGTTCAAACCCGTCGATCCCGTGGGAAAGCGCAACAACACAAAGACGCTTGCGGCGCTCAATAACCCCAAACTCATTGCCGTCGAGAATGCGCTCTTGTAGGGAGTAACCCAACGAAGAGAGCACCGAACGAATCACTTCCATCGAAGCGGTGTTCTGGTACTCAGGCACGTTCTCAATCAGCACAACGGCTGGGTTTAGCGCTTCTACGAATTGCAGGAAGTTGAAGAACATGGCACCTGCCGCCTCATGCGATTCGGCAAACTCCAACTTGTTCTTACTGCGACCTGACTTTGACGCGCCGGTACACGGTATGCCCCCCATCAAAACATCCACCTGTGGTGGGCGTTTGCTGAGATTCACAGCCTGGATTGGCGATTCGATAACAATAGAATCTTCGTTCCAAAGCTCCGGGTTATTTGCCAAAGACGAATCGAGATATTTCCCTTCCATCTCCACGGCCACAGATATGGCACTGGCAATTCCCGCCTTGTGAAAACCGGCGTGAATCGCTTTATCAAGCACACCACCCCCATGAAAGAGGCTGCATACCGAAAGCGATTCTCCATTCTCCAGCTTACTGATAAGCCGGTTGACGCGCTCGATCACTCGCTCTTGTTGATGGTGAGCAGAGATCACAATTGCGCCGTTACGGATGAACACGCGGAGCATCTCTACACCGTCAAAAACGGTAGCAAGCTCCTGCACGGTCAGATCGATGATTGGAGACACCCGGCCATTGCGCTCACGCTTACTGATGGTGAACTTACCCTCCTCTTTGACGCGAAGCACAACCTGGGAATCTTTCAGCTCCAGATCATACTTCATGCCAGGATAGTAACCTTCACGCAGTAGCTTTTGGCCTTCCAGCCAGACGCGCTTCTTGCCTCGATGTTCTCCTAACTTGGTGTTTACGATAGTAGCCATGAGCTCTCTCCTTTCGGTTGAGAGGCCACTACCGTCCCAATCGGGAAGTAATGGCCCCGATGGGTTTAAAGTGGTTCTCAGTTCACAGCGATGCCGTGAGACTGAATGGCATTAGCAAAGCCAGCCATTTGTTCAGGGAAGGTGTAGCGGTTGATGTCCTGGCTGCGAGCCAGATTGACATGCACCTTCTTCACCTTCGTTTCGTCAGAGTCGTACTTTTCAAGCGCCAGCTTCTCAGCTTCTTCCGGATCTCGGCCCAGCGAGTAGGCGTAAATCACAGAGGTGAAGCCAAGTCCTGAGCCGAATGCGTAGACTTGTTTCTCGAAATGGACGTCAGCGAAATAGATGCTGAATCCGGATTTGAGGTTATGTTTTTCCATGATGCACTCCAAATAGTTTGGGGGCGCACCACGTCCCGAACCGGGCGGATGCACCCGGTTTAGGGTTAGTAGATTGCTCAAGCTGTTACGCCAGCCTGAGCCTTTATTGCTTCAAGCACGATCTCTGCTTCCTTGATAGAACCAGTGCTGTACAGCTTATGCAGCACCCGGCCAAGGTTCACAGAGATCTTTTCTTTCACTTGGAGATACTTGACATAGAAGTCATACAGTTTCTCCGCCTGCTCAAGGTGGGACATGCTCTCAACGGGAATGGTATTCCCTGGATTGCAGTACCACTTTCCGAGCACCTTTTGTACAAATCCCTCTTTGTCTCCTACGAACTGATTTGTGCCAAACACCCCACTGGTTGGTGAGCGTTGAATAACAGAAATCGGATTCGCAAAGCTGGCAAGAGTAGTCATAGTTGTGGCTCCATGTTTGTCAGGGAACCACCAGCCCGAGGGGCAGTGATCCCCCAAGGGTTATGTAGAATGCTGTTTGTTTGGGGAGGCCAGCTACCTCACTATTCACTCTCGACAGAGAGCAAAATCTTGCTTTCCGAGGGGCACAAACTTTCACATGTGAAAGTCGATGCCACTGGGAAAGCAGGGGGTTAACCCCCCGCTTTAACCCGCGCTAAGCGGTTTAGGATAGACTTCACGCCTTCCCTTACTCCAGATGGATCGTAACCTGCTTCATCGCAGCAGACCACAAATGAGAATGGATGTACCTCATCGGACATCACCCAAGCCATCGTTTCCTGCTTGATTTCACTTCCAGCTCGACCATCAGCAAGGACTCTAAGGCTATGCCATAAAAGCCCATCACGTAACTGCCTTACCTCATCATCAGTCCATTCAGGCTTTGGCTCAAATGGAATGACTTCTGCGGTCTTCGGCTCTTCATCCAGGAAGAAAAGCGGCAGCTCAAGCTGGTTTTCCTTCTGGATCATCTTCACTGCATTCATGGTGACTCCTTTTACGGGCACCATGCCCCCACAGGGGCATGAAGCCCCCAGTGGGGTTACAGTCATAGTTACTTCACGCCTGCCAGTTGAGAATTGATGTTCTCTTCCAGCCAGCCTTGAAGCGATTCAAGGTCACGTTTGTCTTCCGTATTGCTGGCTTTACGTGCATCTTCCGACACAGCGCTCAACATGGCGTTAGCCTCAGCAAGTGATTCAACATTGTTCCCAGGGAACACAATCGTTTGACTGTGATCTTTCATGGTCTTCTCCTTTGAGAATGGAGGACCGTCTCCCATCAGGAAGAGCGGCCCCGTGGGTTAAAAGTAAAAATCCTCCAGCTCTTCATGGTCAGGCTTTCGCTCAACTGGTCGAAGCAACTCAGCTTCATCAGCGAACTCAAGCTCAGGATGAAAAGCAGGATGAAATCCTCGATGCCAGACTGGACGGTCATTATCGAGGTCTAAGTAGCAGTGCCTCCCACTGGCTGGGTGATAGCAGTAAAGCCACTGTCTACCACTAACGGTAAACGGCTTCTCTGCACCTCCACATGCCGGTACAAGGTTATCTGCTGCTATATGCGCTACAGCATCCATAGGATCAGTCCTCATCTTCGTCATCACGAACACAAAGATCACGAGCAACTATTTCCGCAGCTATCAACGCATAATCGTTGCCCTGCCAGAACCACCGCTCCGCCAGCTCATAGGCTTCGCTGGAAGGTTCGCCATAACCATGAGCCACCACGTAATCGTGGAACACTTCATGATCAAATGCCTTGCCATCAGCTTCCATGAACCAACCGACAGGGCACTCCAGAATGCGATGCCTTACGACATCTCGCTCTGAATACCCCTCTCTGACGGCTTGCTCCAACATTTCCCGCGACATACCAGGAGGAGTGATGATCTCTATGCTGATCCCATCACTTCCTGCAAGATTGTCCTCGTATGGAAGACCGGCAAGTGTAAGGTGGTTGCGCTTGCACCAGCCTATGGTCCGAAGTATCCGACTTTTGTCAGACTCCCTGGCCGTGTATCGGTTAAGCTGCATAGCCACCTCCAGCACACTCCCCATCTTCGATTTCACTTCCGAGCTCGACCATTCCAATCAGGTCAAGCTGGGTCATGTCCGAATCCAGAGAGCAGTCAATTGCTGACTGAATGATGCCTTTGTGGGCCAAGCCTAAAACCGACTTAATAGTCGAAAGCAGAGACTCGGCTTCGCTCTCGATCTGCTCCAGAATGTCTTTCCATTCCCAGTGCTCAAACGGTTGCCAAACGACCAGATCCTCAGGTTCGTCTCCCCGTTCTACACACTCAGACAAATACTCATAAGCCTTGCACCAATTCTCTTGTTGGCCCAGTTCACTGAGCACTAGAGCGGTAGCATGACCGTATGCGATTTGTTCAACTTTGGTATTGATAGACATAGTGTTTCTCCTCGTAATGGATAGAGGAGCCCCACCCGCAGGAAAGGCTCCTCCGGATGGGTTAAATTTCCAAGGTCACATCGGTTTTTGCTTTAGCGCAGCAAACCAACACTTCCCCTTCTTTGACAAATGCGATGGGCGTCTCGTCATAAGCCACTTGACCTTCGAGTAGACGAACCCGGCACATGCCACAAAAGCCACTGCGACAATGCGTTTCAACAGTGAGGCCTTTGCTTTCGATTTGCGCCAACAGCACATTGTTGCTGGCTTGAAGTTGTACGTTCATGGTCACGCTCCTTTGTTGTTGATGAGCGCGACCAATCCCCTCCGGGATGTCACGCCCCGGTTGGGCTACTCAGCAAGTGCATAGACACCTACCTCGATGCGAATAAAGAACCTGGCATCTTGAAGAACTTGCCTGACCTTTGCTTGCCAGTGGTTGTTCTCTCGATGCTTTGCGTAGGGTTCAATCTCTTTGTAAATCTGCTCCAGCTTCAACGTTTTCCCCTGTAGGGTTCGGCGTATTGCAGCTTTCCACGTAGTCGAAACCATATTGGTTGCTCGACGGTGTACGGCAGCAAGAAGACAGAGCGATGAGGCAACGTCGTTACGACGAAACACCAACAGCTTTTCATGGGCGATACGCACCAGCTTCCCGGAATACTGAGTTCGGTCACTCACACAGTTGTGCTGTGTTTTGATGATCTCATCCACCAGCTTCCCAGGTGCGATACGTTCCACAAGGCTGGACAGGTTGAAATAATCCCCATCGCGCCTCAGGTTTCCCATGAGGATTCCGTAATGCCCTCCTCGCTCACAGGCGTCATGAATATTCATAACGGCCAGCTCAAGGGCTTCAACGAACTCAGGCAAATTCATGCGGCTCATATCCCATTTGTTGGGCTCGCCCCACTGCTTACCTGAATACTGGATCATGTCCCAGTAAGGAGGGTGCCACCAGATCAGGTGTGCAGGCTCTCCGAGGAACGAAAGGAAGTCATCCCGCAACAGGTTGAACCCCTGATGCAAGTCTGTCCCTTTGAAACGGACACCAAGTTCATTGGCAACGTCGATGCTAGAGCCACCCCCAACACTTGGGTCTGCCACCAGCCCGTTCGGCTTTCTCATGTAAGACTCAATGAAGTCTTTAACGATAAAGCCCGAGCAGTTGCCTCGGTACTTGTTGTTTCCGTAAGGCCCCCTGTTTTCGTAGGAGCATACTGATGATTTGAACATGGCGTCCTCCATCATAGATGGGGCGCACCATGCTCCCATCAGGGGCCGGTTCGCCCCTGGTTAGGGATTAAGATCAAGCGTTATCTGCATACCACCAGCTAAGGCGATTGCAATCACGAAAGAAGGTTGCTTCATCAGGAGCCTTCATCATGACCACATCACCTTCGCAGTAGGTGCATAGCTCAAGCGTTGCTTCATTTTTCCAAAAGGCACTGCACCCCGATTCTTGATACACAACCTCCCATTTGGGATGTCGCAAGTACCGATGGAAGAAATCGAGAGTGTCACCATAAGGGAAGTTGAAGCGCTCCATCACTGAACCATTTTCTGTCAGTTCAGGTTTAACCTTGCCGGTTTTCAAGCGCTTCTTGATGATGCGCTGAACCCAACGAAGTCGTGCAAACAGCCGATTGGTGTCTTTCTCGTACCACTGGGGATTACGCTTGCTCCAGTAGAGCTTGGCGAAGATTTCCCCGGACAAATCCTTCATCTGGTTTTCGTTGAGCTCATCAAGAAAACGTCGAGAAGGTTTGTCGTAGTCAAGAACTGCTTCCAAAGCTGATAGGTTTTTCATAGGGACTCCTTATTGCGATTGCGGAGCCCCGTCCCCTCAGGGCTATCGGAGCCCCATAGGGTTAATTAGGGTTAATGGTTGAACGGCGATTTATCGAGGGTTGGTGAATCGAATGGCTTTACCAACGAAATCGGCCATCAGTCGATTCCCAGTAGAGCTGAAATAGCTCTGCCACTCTTTCCAACCACCAACGGATTCCACCGAGCTTGGAGACTCGAAGATACCCCAGATACGCATTTCACAACCTCGTTGCAATACTCGGTTTACCTGGTCAACCAAGTATTCCTTGTTCTGCAATGAAGAGAGGTTGCAAGGCATCTGCATGATCAGCTTTTCAGCTTGCTCGAAGTCGATTTTTTCAATCAACCCCGTGCGGGTATCCACAGAGAATGGAACCACCTGTTGACCGTGGTTAGACCACAACCAATGGGTGATATAGATCGGATTAACGCCAACTTCCGCTGGCACCAATACGCTGCCGCAAGACCGCAACAGCCAGACCAGACGTAAACCATCGAATCGATCCAGAGACTCCACATCGGTAGTGATGTCATCCTGGTAGATTTCAGGCAGCTTATGTTCGGCGGCGAGAGAGATCATTACGGATTTGAGATTGTTCAGATGAGACATGTGTGCTCCTTAAAGTAACTTGGGCACACAGAGCCTGTCAGGCGCAGTGCGCCCTTAGGCTGAGGTTGAATGCTGTTTGTTTTTGGCGACCAGCTATCGCACGTTTCGCCCTCAGAGAGGACAAAATTCACTTTCTCAGCAACCCTCAATGAAGGCCTCTGAGAAAGTGGGAGGGTATTCCCTCCTCACTTTGATTGTTCCACGAGAGCTGTGTGAACAGGAACGCTCAAACTGCCCTTTTCGGGTGCAAAGCTCAAAGACGCATCAACTGCCCCGTCTTTTCAGTTCTTCGACCAGATGTTCAGGCACCTTACTCGCAGTACAGGCCAGCAATACATCGAGGCCTACCGGCTTGTGAAAGCGCTTATTTGACCAGGAATCGCCAACTGATGACTTTGCCCAGTCGATTGCTTGCCCAAGACGGTGGAACTGCCGCCTGCCTGTGTATCCCATACGACTATCCAAAGTAACACCCTGGAACAGTCTCCAGTACATCGGAGGAATGCGCTTAGCAAGCAGTAAAAAAGGCGTCTCCGGCACTGTAGCCCTTCTACCTTTGTTCCGATGATACAAATCCAAAGATGAATGGAATTGGTTCATAGACTCTCCAAATAAAAACGGCCACCCCCGAAGGGATAGCCGTTTGTCGTTTCACTTCCTGTTAAGCTGCAAAAGCAGTCAATGACCGCTCCATCAACTTAAACAGTGTGCGTTGCAGAGCTGCCGCATCATCAATGACAATGTTCTTTTGGAACAGTCCTGACACTGCGGTAGTCTCTACCCCTATGCCGATCACCTCAACATCGCTTCGTTCACAGAGGTCAATCACTGAGCGACATGCCGGGGCGCTTTGAGGCTGCCCGTCAGTCACTACGATCAACATTTTTCGCTCTTCACGGGTCTTGGTGAGTTCAAAAGCTGCATACCACATAGCTTCCGCCATAGGCGTACCGCCAGTTGCTTTGAACCCAAACCGACCGGCCCGATTCTGAACCGTATCTCCATGCTTCACGACACTGAACACTGGCTGGTTCCGGTTGCCACCAAAAAAGGTGACTGCCGGGTTTACGCCGGGTATTGCTTCCAGAGCCATCGAAATAGCCAAGGACGCTTCCCGCGCAATGTCTTGACGCTCCTTTCCATTGGCGGCCTTGTAGGCCATCGAGGAGCTCATATCAACCAGGATGTGAACCGCCGTATTAGGGCGTTTCTTGGCTTCTGGCTTGAGGAATACGCGGGTATCACCCGTCACTACACGATGTAGTTTCCGAGCATCCACACGCTTCCCTGATCGTTGGTTACGGTGAGCAACTCGCTGGCTGGCCTGGACCAATCCGTAGAGCTGCGTTCTTATCTTTGAAGTGGTGCTCTTCACATCCCCTACCAGGCTTTTGCCAACAGCAGGGTTGTCCTGGGTGTTCACAGCAGAGCGAACAGTCATATAGCTACTGTCCCCCTTATCTTGAGCCACCCGGTTGAGCTCGGCTTTAAGTGCATCATGCGCGTCACCACGCAAATCACCGGCACCGGCATTCAGAACCTGCTGGAGCATTTTGGCCGCGTCTTGTTTCGCCGCGTCAGAATTGCCACCAGCCTGGCTTTGTCCTGCCTTGCTGCCACCATCAGTATCCGACTTGCCTTGGTCGCCCTGTCCTTTCGGATCAGATTTCCCGTTAGCATCGTCTTGCTTCTGGTCTTTACCTTGCTGATCACCACCATTGGCATCAGGCCCTTGGTTTTGATCGTTACCACTTCCGCCCTGACTGTTCTGAGGTTGGTTGCCACCAGCATTCTGCTGGTTGTTACCATCCTGACCATTCTGGGGCTTTTGCTCTTCTTTCTCCTTTTCCTCCTCGATCATCTTGATGATTTGGTCGGCCAAGGATGTCACCTCTGCGGTTGACTTAGTGTTCACAGCCTTACGCAGTAAAGCGTTCAGCCGAACAACAACACCCTGAGGGAACACGCGCTCGAATACGGGGGTAGCCGAATCGAGATAGGGTTGAAGGACGGATTGCCCTACAGCCTTGGTTTGCAACCAGTACAAACAAAACCCTGTCAGAATGGAGGCAGGGGCCTCTTTGTCTGTGACGTGCTCGTAATGACCAGCTTGAGCCATATAGCGAGCAACCTCATTCAGGGTCTGCGACGTACCGGGGAAGAGTTCCATCATGGCCCGTTCTATGCGGCAGTCCTCCAAAACGTTGGACAACTCAGCATGAAGACCTCTGCGGCGCTCAACACCAAAGTCCGTAAACCGGACATGGGCTGCTTCATGGGCCAAATACCCCCAGACAGCATCCATGTGAGGATAGTCGTCGGGGATATTCGGAACCACGATGGTCTTACCATCGGTGTATGCGTCATCGTTACCGATGGCGACTTTGACACCGAGTTTTTCACCATAGGCTGCGGCCACGATTGGTAGAGCGCTGTAAATGGTGCGTTTTTTGGACATATCTTTTCTCCTGGTAGGGAAGGAGATAGTCCACCCCTGGAGGGAATGGCTATCCCCTCCGGGTCGGTTTAGTTGAAGTGACTATTAGAAGAAATAGTCGCCATCGTCGTCAGTTTTAGGCAGCTCCTGGTTGAGAGGCTCCTCTGTCGTCTCCTCTTGGACAGGCTCTTGCTCTACCGGAGTTTCCTCAGGCAAAACCAGCTCATCCTCAACATCAACACGCTCTTCTCGAACCACATCACCGGCATTGGATTCATCTTCCGATTCACCCTCGCCTCGTTCTGCAAAACTCTTGAAGAAGTTGTCGATGTCTTCATCCAGGTCAACAGAGTTACCACCGCTGTTAGTCTGTTCTGATTGAACAGATTCAGTACCACCTACCTGTTGCTGCTTGGTTTCGCCACCCTCTGTTGCAGGGATAAGCTCACCGGCTTTATCGCTTTTCTGTTCGGCCTTTTCATCTTTAGAACGGTCCCCCATCTGGGCTCCCGAACCGCCAATGTCATTAGCCATGCCCTCTACAGTAATCGAGCCATTGGCATACTGCTCGATGCGGTCCCTCTCGCTCATGATCAGCACTGCGGCCACGACCTGATAAAAGAAAGGCGCAACGATGTTTCGGCCATCGGCATGTTGCTCGTATCCCCGGAGGGTTTGGTCGAGCAGCTTGACCAGAGGGTTAAAAGCGCTGTTCAGGAAGCTAAGCCCATCCACCTTGTCGCGGATGTTACGGAGTGTCTGCCGAGTAGTGACCGCACATTGGTCTCGACCGGCCAAACGTTCCATATAGAACTTATTCGCTTCCTGAACCACTTCGGAGATGAGATCGTCACCCAGGCGCTCAACCTTGCGGTTAAGGCGTTTGGCGTTGGCCTCATCTTCGTTCACAGGCTGGATCATGAACACCTGGTACTCAAAGCCAATCCGCTCCTCGACCGTTTCCTTTGGAAGGGCTCCGGCACGGATAGCTCGTTCATACTCAGGGTTCTCCTGACACCATTCATCCACGGCTTTGTTGTAACCTTTGATGAAATCCTGTTTCAGTTGGTTAAACTGAAAGTTGATGTCATTCAGCTTGTTACAGATTTCATCGGTCTTGCTGACGGGTACGGCAAATCCGTTCATGAACGGCATACCGAATTTCAGCAGGAGGCGACGAGTTTCTGTTTTCAGGCGATGAAAGCCTTTCAGCTTAGCCGGATCACAGATCTTCTTACTTCCCAGTTGAGCTACTTTCTCAGGTGGAATTTCACCACCCTCGCCCAGCTTGAGATCAGATGCAGACAAACGGGTTTGTCCACTCCAGATGTCAAAGTCTACGTGGATAACACAGAGGCTTTGTAGATGGTTCACTTTAGTCATGATGCACTCCAAAAAGTTGGGGGCGCACCACGTCCCGAACCGGGCGGATGCGCCCGGTTGGGCTAGTAAATTAACGTTAATTTGCTGTTTGTTTTTGGCGACCAGCTATCGCACTTTTCGCTCTCCGAAGAGAACAAAATCTTGCTTTCCGTTGGAGACTCCCAGAATCCCCAAGGGAAAGCGGGGGAAAATCCCCCACTCACCAGTAGAACGTCTCTACTTCTTCCGGCAAATCATCAAGAGGAGCAAGCACGTCCTCATCAACAATGTACCGTGGCTTCACAGAGCCAGTAACCGTTACACGGCACCGCTCTGATGACTTCTCTCTGTACTGGTCAACATCCTCAGGCTTCACGCCTGACGCCTTATCAGCCAACAGCTTTTTGTAGTCTACCCGGCCAGCCGCTTTGTATCTCGTTACCATCACACCGCAGTAGTCGGCATGGAAGTATTCCCCCATGAGGGACTTCATGGTGTCGAGATGAGGCTTTTGCCTTTCTTGAAGCTCAGACAGTCGCTGTTTCAGCTCCTGAATCTCTGCATCATAGAGGCGGTATTCCTCAGCAGCAGCAATCCAACGGTTGACCTCTTCACCTTGCGGTATGTACAGGTCTCTCTCTGGATCTTTGTCGGGCTCCTTCTTGTCTACTACCTGTTGCCAGAACTTTTTAGCCTCGGCCAAGATTTCTTGAATCATGGCTTCGTCTCGGAGTATTGGAAACTCCTGAATCTGACCTTCAAAGTAGAAGACTAACCAGCCTTGCTTGGCCCCCGTTACCAGGAGCTGGTGTTGCACCTGCGGGTAATAAAGCTGGTATGCCTTGCTGTTTGCTTTCTCAGCACAAACATCTTCCCAGACAGTCGCACTCGGGCTTTTCAGCTCGACGGGCTCCCCGTTATCTCTCAGGCCATCCAGGGAGGCCCTCATGAGCGGGTATTGAACCGATTCGACACAGGCGGGGAGCAGCATGTCATCATACTTCTCCTCGAAAGCGCGTCTTGCAGCATCTTCGTTTTCTATCCCCCGGCGAACCAGCGGATTAAGACTCAGATCGACTTCACGCGCATACCCAGTCTTCTCGGCCCACAGTCTCCATCGTGTTTTGTACGGAGACCGATTGAGCAGGATAGCGGCGTCAGTGGCTGTTACACCTTGACGCCGCCAATCAAGCCAATCTTCCTCGCGTTGCGATAGGTTGACTATTTTCATGGACCTCTCTCCAATGGTTAGGAGGGAGATCTCCCCCAGCGGGGGAGTCCCCCCCGTTGGGGTTAGTAGTAACTGCCTTCCGCGCCCTCCTCTTCTGTAACAGGGATCATGTCCTCGTCACTCAAAGGCGGCATTTCTTCGGCACCAGGTTCAGCATTTGCAGAACCACCAGCGGCGGACTCTTGCTCGTGCGCTTCCTGGTAGTCAGGTTTCGGAGGCTCCATTTGATCCATCTCCTTGTCACGAAGGAATTGAGTCGCATATTGCAGTTCCGAACCTTCATACCGTCCCTTCACATACTCATGCGCCGCAGACCATGCGTTTTCAGCAATGGCGCGATTTGCGAGTTTGGTTAGGATCGGGTCAAGCTCTTTGTGCTCAATAGCCAAAGGCTCTTGGCTTTGAACTTGAGATGGTGAAGGGAGATTGGCAATAGCCGGGTTAATGGCCGATGCCTGCTCCATTTCACGGATGCGTTCAGCTTCATCCTGGTCATAAATACCAGAGAAACCAAATGCGACACGAGAACACTGGATCAGCGACTTGTGCCGGAGTTGACGCTTGGTGTGCGTTTGCCAGGGGCCATCAACAGTGTAAGCACCATTGCGACCTTGACCCTGAAACGGTTCACGGTACACCTCATCAATGAACTCCTTGATGCGGATAGGGCGAGATCTGTCCTTACGGTAAATCACGCATTCAATCCACTCAGGGCAGTCAACTTTCGCCCCCTGCATTCTGACCATCTTGTCCGAATACACGAACTCGACGCCATCATACTGGGGATGCTCGTTGATGATGCGGCTCCAACCATCAACACCTACTACCGGAATGATCCCATTTTGCTTGTCAGGAAACGCATAGATTTCCCGAGTGAAAGGGTTCAAACCGTACTGTTCAGCCACGATCAGGAGCGTCATCATCTGCTCATCGGTCGGGGCACTTCCATCTCGCTGCTTGAATGCGGTCGCCTTCAAAGTTTCATAGAACTTTCGGGTGTCCACGCCAAACCGGCTTGCGATACGGGTTACAAGAGATTTGTTATCAGACATGGTGTTTCTCCAATTCACGAATGAACGGTTTGAGGACACCATGACCCCCTCGGGGCATGAGTGCCCCCGTGGGGTTTAGTAAGAGTTGGCGGTGTTACCCGCCAGCCAAGTGGTGCAGCCGCATGAACGGGATGTCATCATCCCAGCCATCAGGAGCGGGACCATAGCCTCCGCCCATACCACCTTGCGGTGCTGATTGCTGCACAGGAGCAGATTGCGTACCGGCTCCTGTACGTTGCCCTTTTTGGGGCGCTGCACGTTGAGAGTTGTCCTGAGGTGCATTTCCACGACCACCAAGCATCTGCATTTCAACGCAGTGTACTTCGGTGGTGTAGCGCTCGATTTGTTGGCTGTCAGTCCACTTCCGGGTGCGGTTGCTCCCTTCGAGATAGACTTGGGAGCCCTTTTTCAGGTACTCACCAGCGACTTCCGCCAAACGACCTTTAAGCACAATACGGTGCCACTCAGTATGCTCTCTTTGCTCGCCAGACTGCTTATCGCGCCACGTATCCGTTGTTGCAACGTTGAAGTTGGCAACGGCAGTGCCGCTTGGCATGTAGCGAATTTCCGGGTCAGAACCGAGATTACCGACCAGAATTACTTTGTTGACGCCTTTAGACATCATGACCTCCAAGTTATTTGGAGAGGGCCAACGCCCCTTTCGGGGAGCAAGCCCCCGTAAGGGTTAAAAAAAGTGATCCTCTTGTTCGGCGTCGATCTCTGCCAGGCGAATCAGCTCAGATACAAGGCCAAGCCTTTCTGCATCTGCTCTTACTTCGTCGTAGCTGAAACCAAACCGTTCAATGAGGGGTTTTAGTGAATCAAAACGCTCGTAGTCGAAGGTATCACCCTGTTCATCACAGAATGCCACCAGCGGCTTCTCTACGTTTGAAAAGTCATCCGCGAAACGCTGTTGCAGGTAAACCAACATCAGCAGGGGTTTGTGACCATGTTCCGGGCGGAGTTCACCAGCGCCTTCCAGCGTAGCTGGATGGATAGTGTTTTCGCCTAGTCCAGTGCTAACCCCAAGCTCATAACCGCTGTCAGTACGCATCAGCACACTGGGTAGCAAGTCATTTGAGCCTTCGCTCCGAGCAACCTCAAAGCCGATTAAACCGGCTCCTTTGGCAAAAACCCCAGCAACAAAACCTTTGAAGAGGTTTATGTCACCTGGAGGTAACTCAGAGGGCGGAGATAACAGCCAGTTGAGAGATCCCAAGCTGGCTGTTTGTCCGGCTGAAACATTCCCCCCTTCCAGCACCGTCTGTGTCTCTGCGTTTACCAGCACCTCATCCAGAAAGGTGTACCCCTGGCTGAGAAACTGTGACACATACTGGCTTTCTTTGTCCTTGTAGGACATTGGGATCGTGTCTGGGCCGTTAGCTTCAAAAGGTCCTTCGAGCTTTGTCTCAGACCAATTTTCAGCTTTCCCATCAGTGACGGTTCGGCGTAGCTCGACCATCGTGAATTGGCCTGGCTCCGAGGAGCTGGGCTCCCGGAGCAACTTGTAGCCAATGAAGACTTCTATTGTGGTTTCGTCATTGCCCCACTCTTTAGCAGTGTAACGACGGCACAAACAGTCATTTTTCTTCATGCGTCACCTCTTAGCGCCATTGGTCCCCGAACACATCCTTCGCAACACGCAGGATGGCTTCACGCTCCTCTTTGGCCGCACGGATAAGCAGAGCTTGATCCAAGGCGTATTCAAGAGCATTTGGGGCACCACGGAACGCTAGAGACAGTTTCGCCCAACGCACCAACGTCCGAGTGGACATGGTGACGCTGATCTGACCATCTTCACCGTTTTCGCCAAGAAACAGTTTGCGGACCTGATTAGCAATCCGAACCATTCCCTTCCGCACATTTTCCGGAAGTTTCGGAGTAGCACGGCCAAGAATGCTGAGTTCAGCTTCCTCATCCGCATACCCTACTTTGGTGAAACGATAGCGATCCATAGCTGCGAGGTTCTGCATCATCACCCCCTGGTACAAACCAGAAGCATCACCGGACCCCGTAGAGTTACCAGTAACGACCACACGAAACATCGGGTGCGGCTTGATGATTTCCCCGCCATTCTGAGCGATCACAAGGGGACGCCCTTCAAGGACATCGTTGAGACCAGCCAGCTCGGCAGGGTCGGCCAAATCCACCTCGTTGATGAGGAGCAGATGACCTTCACGCATAGCGACTGCCAGAGGTCCATACATGAACTTCATGACAGGTGGTTGACCAGGCTTTTCCGCGACCAGAGCGTGATGTCCAATCAGATCTGTCAGCTCCATCCGCCCGTGGGCAGTGATTTGCTGAACAGGCCAGTTGAGACGACCAGCGATCTCGGTGATACCTGAGGTTTTGCCAGACCCGGTAGGGCCGGTTACGAACAATGCGTCACCGCCAGGCTCTTTGAGATAGGCCAAGACCTCTCGCAGAAACTCTTTGCGGAAAACGTAGTTGGTATCAGTGGCAGGGATGAAAGGGTTTGAACCGTCAGCGTAGCCGATGGCCGTTACCTTCTCCGGAATGCTGGGCATACCGAAAACCTTGCTTACTGAGAATTGAGAGTATTGAGACATAGGTGCGCTCCTATTGTGACAGGCGCACCACGTCCCGAACCGGGCGGATGCGCCCGGTTGGGCTAGTAAATTAACGTTAATTTGCTGTTTGTTTTTGGCGACCAGCTATCGCACTTTTCGCTCTCCGAAGAGAACAAAATCTGCTTACTGATGGTATTCACCATGAGTAAGAAGACTTTTAAGGAGCGAGGAGAGTAGCCTCTCCTGGAGGCTACTCCCTCAATGGACGAACATCACCACATCGTCGTTTTGACCAATGACCCCGGTTTCTTTGGCCCACTTCACTGCTTCACTGTGCGCCTGGTAGGAGCTGGAATACAGTTTCGGATCAAATTTCACCTCGCGTCCATCAGCCAGATAGATGATGCCTGCGTGATCGTCGTAAACATGAAGATTCTGTTGCATTCGACATTCCCCCTGTAGCTTGTCGTCAAAGCCAACTGACACCAGAAGACTTTGAGGACAAGCCACAGAGGCTTGACCAGAAAGAGAGGGGTTGCCCCCTCCCTTTGCGTTGACTATCAGCAGTAACCGAACGATTCAGCGATTCTCACGAAAGGACGAGAGATTGCCCAACCAGCAGGGATACACAAAGCGATGATAGCGATTTCCATGATGTTGCTCCTAAGCAAAAAGGGGCAACATCCCCGTCGGGGTATGGTTGCCCCGATGGGTTTGAAAGTGTCGAAGATTACTCAGCGACAGTTATTACCAAACAAGTTCCTTGCCCTTACGAAGGTAAGTCGGGATTTCGAGATAATCCCAGTCAGGTTCTTGTTTAGCGACTTCTTGAACTTGAGTTACCTCAGGTTCAACGACTGCTTTGGCTTGTTCAGCCTTGGCAGCACGTTCTTTGATGACGGCCTGTACAGACCGCATTGCAGGAACTGCGAATTTGTTCCAAAGGAACAAACCGATACGCTGGAACACTTTAGCGAGAACGATGAAGGAAAAAGCAAATGCCTTCGCGCCTACGTACAGTGCGCCCAGAGATGCAAGCAGAACTACAATGAAAGTGATGATGTGCATGGTGTTGCTCCTATGTAAAAAAAACAGGGGCAACACCCGAAAACCGGGAGAAGCCCCCGGCTTGGGGTTAAGTAATGCCATACGGCATAAGACTAGATGCTGTTTGTTTTCGGAGACCAGCTATCTCACCTATAGCCGCAGAGCGACTAAGATGATTCAAATATAGCTCACCTTTGCTAAACAGAAAACGCTGTAACTGTCCATTTTGGGCACTTCGAGAGGTCAGGTTACAGATTGACCGCATTTATCCTTTCCAGTGCGTTTATCTGTACCTCAAATTTAGGAGTATCTCTAATGGCAGAAGCACAAGTAGCACTGGACACAAACAACGACCGCAGCAACCACTACTCTCGCCCTGTTTTCAAGCAAGTTCTGAAAGTAAACAGCCTCCAAGCTCAGCGCGTCATGGAACGCAGCTTTGAGCGAGTTTCCAACTCCCTGTTCTCCATCGACGTGATCCTTCGCATCATCGGTGAGCAGGACGAAATCGACCAGGTTGAAACCGTCATCCTGGAACACATTTCCAAGGTCTCCGAAGACCTGGACAAAGCTACCGCCCAGCTCAACAAGCTGATGGAAGACAACGGCATCGACATGATGCCCGGCTACACCAACCCGAATGAATACACCATCGAGATCAACTCTCCTCAGGTTGCTCAGTTTGCACACCTGATCCGCAAACTGGATACCCTGATGGGGATCGTTGACACTCTCTGGCTGAACACCGTACTGACCAGCAAGCAGCGCACCGACGCCACTTACCAATGGCAGCAACGCCTCATCAAGCTGGCCGGTCGAATCATCGGCATCGAGAAACGGGCTCGCATTTCCGCCCACAGCAAAGGCAAAGAAGGTGAAGTGGCCGAAGCCGCTCCGGAATCTGCAACCGGCGACAAGGAAATCGCAGACGAAGCCGAGAAAACAAAAGCAGCATAACCCAGCCCAAACCTTTGCCCCTCGCCCGAGGGGCTTTTTTTTGTCTTTTATGGTTGCATTTTTTGATGCTGTGATATTATCGAAGTAAATCAGATTCAACTCAGGTAAGAACGGAGAACAACATGAAAAAGGCTTTAATCACCACCGTGGCTCTGGCTGTAGCAGCTCTATCTGGCTGTGCATCCACCAGCAGTTACGAACCCACAGCGTACAAAACCAATCACAGTCGCGCTTACAACATCGCGGAGGCCGGTGGCCTGGTAACAGGCATCCAAGACGCTTCTGTTCCGCGTGACAAGCTGGAGCGTCTGACCGACACCAAAACGTTTGGGGCAGCCTACGTGCTGTCTGGCTACATGTCCCCTCAGCTCGGAATGACCGACTGGCAAGGTGGCTTGGTCAACCTTGCGAACTGGGCTATCGGCCCCAAACAGCATGGCGCTCGCAATAGCTTGATCGCTTGGATGCCTGCTAACGAAGCAGTTTCACCGGCAGACGCTCAGGCCAAATTTCTTTCACATGTGAAAGTTTCCATTGAGTCAGCGCTGACTGATTTGGGTGCCAATTTCACGCTTCTGTATGACAAAGACGGTCGCCTAACCTATCAGTTCTACAAGAATGAATGGGGTTGCCCGACGTGGGTGAACGGACAAAGTAAGGTAGCTGACATGTGTTCCGTTAAGGTGAAAATCGTGGAGCCTCGCCTAGGGTCAGCTCCTAATTTTGTCTCTGGCGTTCAAGGTACAGCGTATGCCTTCACATCAGGCCATGAGACCGCATACAACTTTGTGAATGTCGGTAATGGGGCAGCAAGCCATGCTCCTCAGCAAGCGATCTACGCAGCTATTAGCAAACAGCTACCAGCTTGGGCCTACCTCTACCTTGCTCCAAAATCGGTTGAGCTGGATAATGGCGAAAAAGTTGCTTTCCCTTACCTTCTTGATCAGGGAAAAGCAGAGTTATTTGTTTACCCAGAAGCGTAATCAATCTACATGAGAAAGGGGCCGAAAGGCCCCTTTTTTTATCCACCACCAGTTGGCGCGCCTGTTTGAGGGTCTATGCTGTTTGTCGCCTCTTTTCGCTTCGCGTCAATATCAATCCCTTCCAACCGCTCCAACGCCCTTTCCTGAGCATTCTTCCGCGTCCCGTCAATATTGAAGTCATTCCCTGCTCCAGTCAGCGAGTCGAGATTTATTGAGGCCGGATCAGGGAATTTACCGTTCTGCTGTAATATCCCAAGCCACTCATCCAAATTAATTTTGCTCCAATCAATTTCGGCAATTTTATCTAGTGGAATCCCTTCACACTGAGGATTTTTGGGGTCTCCAAAGTTCTGCCCCAATTGAGGGCGAACCTGTTCTTGTATAATACGAGAGAGCGGAGAATTGAAGCAGCAATACGCTTCTCTTTTTTCAATACAAGCGCCCAACACCTTAGATTTACAATAAGAGCCTACATAGGTGCAATTCTTGAGCGCTCTTTTTGCGTTCATAGTGAACTCTTCTTCCTCGCACTTATAAATCATCTGGATCATCACCATCGCAACGACATAGACGGTATATATCGTCATGGCAGTGCTAAGCCATGTTGTCGCAGTCTCCATCATTGCTTCGGCAGCTTGTTCAGATGCTGCGGCAGCCGCCTGCTCTGTTGCTGCATCTTGGCCTGCTGATTTCATGACATCCATCATCACTTCTTTGACTTGCTCTTTGAGCTGGTCAATGAGTTGATCAACAAACTGCTCTACAGGCTGGAAGAACGAATCAACAGCACCTGAAACGTTCTCTATATAACTTGTGAACGGTTTTGTGACTTCTGTCCACCCTTGAAGGGCAGGTTCCCTAAGTACCTGATAAGCACCTTTAAGCGCATTACCATCAGTCAGCCCCATCACTGCGCCATCGAGCTTTGGAACGGCCATTATTAGGTTCAGATAATCGGCAAGAGATATATTGGTTGGCTTTTCACAGCAATCAGAAACTCCCCCAACAGCTATCTTGCATTCGCCAGCTTCCCCTGCAAAAGCAGAGCAAATAACGTTTTCATCCCCGGTAGGATTGTCATCCCCATCTTGGCCTGTGCAGCTCATATCCTGCGTCATGAATTGGGCTGCATTGAGCAACGCAGTAGCGCGAGCAAAATCAGTGCTTTGTGTTTTGGTCAAATCAAGGCAGTCATCTCCCATGCAGCGTATAGGCCCACCGCACTGGTACTCAGTTTCCTTTTCCAAGGTCGGAACAGAAACATCTGTACCACAGTCATAAGTATCCTCGTGGACGTAGCACGTACCAGAACTTCCCTGAGCACCATCAACACATTTGGAACTGATGAAGCCGCACTGAGGGTTTTCTTCATATTTCTGACAGCTATCGAGATTCCCGCCCGTGTTTACCGGACAGTGCGTTTCACCTTGAGGGTCTGTCCAGCAGTCCATTTGCCCCTTATAGAAGTCATAGTCAGCTTTAACTCGAACCTTTTTGCATAGTTTTGGAATACCAGGCAAAGGTGACGGCTTGAGTTGAGATTCGCAAACTTTGATCCCATTGATGACTGTGCAGCCAGTAGCATCAGTCGGGTCATCTATACATGTGATCTCGCCTTCCGCAAAACCATCTACCACCCCTTTGGCTGAATCCATGCAGCTCTGTGGAGCCCACTCATCCTTGGTAATGGCTTTCGATGGGTCATAGCGGAGTTTTATGCGGCCAAAACCCTCACCTTCGCCACTTACTGAAACGCGGATCTTAAACGTAACAACATCACCATCTTTCACGTTCTTAAAATAGGGAGTGACATCAACATTAGGGTTTCGCTCCCAACTCGTGGAGAGCTCACATCTACCGGCTGTTTCTGGAGGGAAGTTGCCATCTGGGCCAGACCACACTTTAGTCTCTTGGCCGGACTTACCGACCCACACTTGCATGTAGTCATCCCACTTGGCGTATTCAAGCGTTGCAGACACTATGGCATCTGGATTGCTGACTTGGACCCGCGTGTACTCCTCATAAATCTTGCAGTTACCACTCCAGTAGTTGTCCCCCACTCGACCAATCCACAACTCAGTACAGCCTTCTCCACAAGATTTGAGGTTATATGGACCATCATAGTGCTTCACCACAGAGGCGTCGTAGTCATGGACAACCTCACAGTCCGCGCTTTGATCTACAACACGCTGACACCGTTCATACTCTGGAATGTGGGCGTTGATAGTATTCTGATTGATGGTTGTTTCGGCAGAACAATCCCCAAAGCCACCTGCGATGAGGTCCATATCCTCATAGGTCTTTTTGCTTAGATTTAGTACCGGGTCATTACTGAAATCAGGGCGTGATCGATTAGAGGCATCGAGAAGAACCTTGTATGCCGCACCAGAGATTGATGGATTAGCACTATTGGCATCACTCCACAGCGACCCTTTTGCATTATTCCCCACGCTGTCCATGTCATCGCCAGAGTCGTAAATGCCTTGCAGACCGCCCACATCAGGTTTATTGGCATCAGGGAAGTAATAACTATCAGGTTTATTGTTGGTCCCGCTCGTTCCGGGGAATAGATCATTGACATTAATCTGACTCCCCCCGTTCATTTGGAATTGACCGTCTTTCAACGTCGGCATAGAGATTGTGCCATCTTGCACAGTCCCCGAGCTCGACTTGAATGAGTTTGAGAGGTTTTGTCCGAAAGCCTGGGCCTCTTTACCCACCGCTGTGATGTCCTGGTCTTGGCTACCGTTAGCGTAGGAATGTATCGGCAGCGCAGACATGGTTACTGTCAACAGCGAGGCCACAGCTTTCATAAAGTAATTATGACTTCGCATTGTGTTCTCCATTTCAACCTTCCCATGCTATCTGAGAAGACAAGGGCCACCTGTACGTGTAGTGGCCCTTTTGGGGCATAATCTAAAATGCCCGTGCAAATTCGTTAGGGTCTGCTCAATTGTTACAGCAATCATTCCATCGCCAGATGGTGTAAATAGGGTCTTGCCCAATTGCCGGTATAGTTCGCGCCAGACCCCACGTAAGAGTGGATTCGCCAATTACGTGAGATGAGTTTGTCTCTGGAACCGGATGCAATAGCGTGAATTTGTACTGCGTTTTGGGTAGTGTTGGGCTAATAACGCCTCTACACATAGCCTCAGAACCCATTGTCTTCCACGCTAACCCCCGGCGATGCAAAGCAGCCAGAACCCTTGTGCTAAGAAGACTGCTATCGCGGATAACACCTTTTCCACCATTCTGGTTGCCACTAAATGGATACAGGGTGCCCCATGAACCAGCACACCAGAAAAGCTGTTTTAAAGGTTTTCCAGCGGTTGATGAGACAGCATCAGCAGTACACGCAGCCGCCGCAATTGGGTTTGCTACTGCCGCCGCCTCTGGATTGGTAAAAAAAGCGAGCTCATCATTGTTCCAGGTCGGGTCGAGCTCCGACATGTACATGATGTCGAGATCCATATACCCATCAGCATTACAGGTCTGCTTAATAAATAAATCGAGCATCACCAACAGAGGAAACGCATAGTAGTGATAGTGCATAAAAGAACCATCACCACCATCCATGTCTCCCATGCCATGATGCCCTTGGTTAGTCCTATCAAACGGGAACCTGACACCATTCAAGACTGATGAGCAGCCAGGCACTCTCTGAAATTCAACGAGCCGTGCTGGCTCCCACATAGAAGTGGTGACTCCAGGCCGAGGGACCCCTAGATTATCCTCGCACATACACAGAGGGTTGCTTACGGCTTCACTCGGGAATGATCCGCCTCCACCACTTATAGGAACCCCTGCTACTTTGATAGGGAAAATACAGCTCCAGCAGATGTCAGTAATCAGTTTTCCGCCGATCACTTCCGCATTCTGGCACCCAGGGTCAGCCGATACCGAACCAACCCAAAAGACCGCGCTAACGGCCATGATCCGTAGAATTTTTTGCATCATGGTAAGGCCTTTACGTAATTCAAATTTTTCTCCATGACAGCAGGCTTCCCGTGATAGAAACCTTGTTGCCATGACAGTCCAAGTAATTTGGCGCTCTCCCCCAATGGGAAGCTCTCCACCTGCTCAGCAATGAGCTGTATGCCTTTTCGGCGGCAGTGGAGGATGGCCGGGTAGTCTTCAAGCGACCGCAGTCTTCTCGCGTCAAACTTGCAATAGTGCCAGTCATAACGGCTCAGGCGATCCAGAGAAGAGTTTTTGTCTCCATAGTCATCCAGCGCCAGCTCAACCCCTATTTCGGTCAGAGCCTCCCATCTCGATGCGAGAGAGGCGTCCTGAATGCCCTCTGTAATCTCGATGACAAGCCGTGATGAGTGATTTTTAGCAATGTCGCGGACAACCCTACACCACGCCTTGAAGATGACGTCTGATTGCAAAGTTTGTTCGGAGACATTCAGAAAGAGAGCCGGGTACAGATCCAAGCAATAATGAAGGTTGTCCTGAATGAACCGTGCCATCTCCATATCCACCAGTCCCCAATAAGGAGGAGATGACAGAGAGGATGGTGTAAGAACCCGGCCTTCGTCGTACCAACGAGCCAGTACCTCAGCAGCGACAAACGAACCTGTGCCGACGTCTTTAATTGGTTGGAAAGCCGGGGCAAAAATCATTCACCGCCCTCCTCAGCAAGTTCGCGGACAACAAACTTCTTGCCTCTGGCAGTAATGACGCTCGGTGTGTGCTCCAGCTCGAACCGGGTAATCAGATCTGGCGTCAGCAGATATACCGGCGCGTCAAAGTTGTCGGTGACACTCTTGTAGGAATCCCAGCCTTTGTCTTTGTCGAACTCTGTGGCGATATAGGTGATCCGTTGTACGCCAGGCTCCAGCTTGATTTCAGGCAGCTTCTTGGCGAGTAGTTCCATTTGCTTTTTGTCCAGCGGGTCGAAAACTACGACCGCTTGGGTAAATGGCCGCGTTCCAGGCTTGCAAACTTCCTTCGGATCGCACAATGGGTTGATCACGTCACCCGCGTGAGCGAACACAGTGCCATCCGGAGTGCTGATGTCACTGGTGATCATGACGCTAGGGTCAATTTCTCGTGTTCGAGATTTTGGCGCTCTTGGCAGCTCATTGAAATTCTGCTTGGTCCAGAAGCGCTCTATAGCCTGTTTCTTCTTCTCTTCCCAGTCGATATTGGCAAGGCGTTTCTTGGCAACATCAATAAGGTCTGGCTCACTGATTTTCTCCACCGGCCCCTTAACGCCGAGATCGCCTTTTTCTCCGTTATCCACTTCCCGAGCCAACCATACCGGGTCGGACAACCCGGAGACCTGGGCGACGACGTTTGGTTGTTCGCCAGGCAGCGGCTCATCCTCCAGCATCACAATCGTGGGAACGGCTGTGATGTTGTACGTTTTGAACAACGTAGGGTTGATGATGATGTTCGGCACTGGGTCTTTTTTGGCCGCGAGCGCCTGAATAGCTTTAACTCCCTGCCCCAAGTTCATTCCTTCCGGGATGCCACGGAACACAATTACAGAATCAGGCTGGCCTGACACCGCCGTTAGGACGTCATCTAACCCCTGTTCGCCAAGAGACAACGAGGCGAAAACCAGTATCCGATGGTCAGAGTAGATACCCTTTTCAGCCTGTTTCCGGTGCATCTCCTTGAGCGTTGGGTTAGTAGTTTGGAGCTGCTTGAAAAATGCCTTGGCTTCGGCCTGAGCCTCGTCCATGTGTTGGTTTTGCAACAGAGATGGCATTTCCATCTTCTGGGCCTTTTGGGCAATTTGCTTTCCTTGCTCAATAAGCGCCTTATCCTGCTCTGTGAGCGGAGACTCTTGAGCGTATGCCCCGCCAGCCACAGAGAACATCAACGCCACCAGAACGCTCTTAGAACAGGGGATATGCGCGGCCAATGATCTGATCATTTTTCACAGTCCCCCAGTAACGTGAGTCGAAGCTGAATGGGCTTTTGCCCATAAACCAGTAGTTGTTCTCTTTCAGCGTGGTCTTGCCGTAAAAGTGGCTCTCTGGCAGATGTAGTTTCCCTGCGAGCTGGAGCCCCTCTCCGACGACATCACCATTGACGGTGATCTTCCACTTATCGTTGATCTCGACTTTATCCCCCGGCATACCGGTGAGGATTTTGACCATGCGAGTCCCGTCCTTGTAGAAAGGCTGCATGTTCTTGGCTTGGAAGGCGTAAACCGCTCCCCTCTCCAGAGTTTGGTCGTTCAGATCAATGAGGAAGAAGGTGTAACCCGGCAGGCACTTCTCCTGTTGTGGATCAATGCCAATACGGTAGCGGCTGGCAAAGGCCGCACCAGCAGCCCAAAGAACCACTAGTGTCACACCTGCCTTAACCCCGAAGCGCTTCCAGGATTCCTTTTTGACGAAATACTTCTTGAGTGGAAAATTCATTTCAGCACCTCATCAGGGAGGTACACGTCACTTGGAGCCCCGACGACAGCACTTGCGTCAAGGACCAAATAACCTGCGTCTTTCAACTTCAAAATTGCGTCATTGGTCTTGACCATCAGCCTTTCAACTTCCTCCTGAGAGGCACCAGCGGGATACGCCGACGCCACTTTAGCGAAGTCAACCACGACCACTGGCGGGGTTTGATTCAAACGCTGATGGATGCTTGCCGTTTGTTCGCTCATCACGTAGTAGCTACCGCCGAAGCCACCAGCGGCACCGAGAATGGCGGCGATTGCGATTGATTTAATGTCCATTACTGTCTCCCTGGTTATGCAGCCTGCCGACGGCTTCGCATTACGGCCTTGATTGCCTCAGGTATGCTCATGCCTTGTTTCACAAACTGGTCGATGGCGTTAACGTCCACCGGATCGGTCGAATAAAGTAGCTTCTGGAAGTCGCCCACTATCAAGCGACCGACGCCCATACCGCTCTTCGATTTGATAAAGATTTCTGAGTACACGCCTTGGATGGTGTGTACCGTTTTGAGGGTGTGGAACCCGCCCTCTGAAAGGGTCAGACGACCGCTACGTTTAACAGATTCCACGGTTTCTTCGGTTTGGCCGAGCAAGTACATGCTGGCCGAGTTCTCCGCGATGGCGCGGCCCACTGCGTTCTCATAGAGGTCGTTGATGGACTGCGTTGCAATGACAACGGAGCCACCGTACTTACGGAATTTGCGGTAGGCATGTTCCATGAAGACCGAGACCTCGCCCTCTTTGAGCAGGTCCCAGGCCTCATCCACGATGACGACTTTCTTGCGGTTACGTTCACCCAGGAATACTTCTTGCTGGATCTGGTAAATAAGCTGGAGTAGTACAACCTGACGCAAGTGCTTACGCCCTTGCAGTTCATCGAGCTCCAGTACAGTGAACTGGTTCTGGAAGCTGACGTTGTTCTTGCGAGAGAAGTATTTCCCGTAGCTGCCCTGCGACGTAAAGGCGTAGAGCTGCTGACCAATATCCTTGAGGCGCTGGTCATTTTCTTCTTCCAGGCAGCGCTCAGCGATGTCGTCAACCTTCATCTCTTTACCTTTCTCTTCCCACAGGCGAGAAAGGACCTGTTTCAACGCAGAGATTTGCCATTCATCCAGCAAGCCCTTAGCCGAAGCCATCGCACAAACGAGGCTGACTATCGCGTCTTCTTCGTCCTCGTAGTTCTGTATGAGCTCAAACGGGTTGAGGCAGACGTGCGTTCCTTCTTCAAAGTGAACGAAGTCGCCATTGAGCATTTCCGACAACTTCTGGTAGGACTTACCGGCATCAATAACCCAGACCTGAGCCCCCTCGGACAAGTAGGAAAAAATCAGTTCGTTGGTAAGGAACGATTTACCCGAGCCGGATTCGGCTGCGATCACCAGGTTCTTGTTGGTATTACTGTCGTGAAGAGACAGACTCATGAGCTGGCCGTTGCGGGAAATCAGCGCTGCATGATAGGTCCCGGTCCCCTTCCATTCCCCAAACACCGGCAGGACCACAGCAGCCTGCTCGGTTGTCATGGTCTTGTAGCGGAATAGGTCTCGCACTGCATCCCGGTCGGTACAGAATGGCAGGCAGTTGAGGAACATCGGCAGAGCAACGAACTTGTCCTCCATCAGCTCGAACCGAGATTCACGCCAGATGTTTCGTGCGGCCATCGCCGCCGCTTCAACACGTTCTTTGGTTGGAGCAAATAAAACCACCGAGTAGGTGATCTTGACTGGCTTAGCCCCCTCTTTCATGGACTCATAGAGAGTGTCGAAGCTCTCCTTCTTGTCCGCCAGCACCGGCACGAATTTGAGCATCGGCCCGTAGGCTTGGTTTACAGTGAACTGGCGTTTGCGCTCCAGAGTGTTTTTCGTGCTTTCTGCCTCAGGGAAAAAAACATTGGTCACGACCATGTAGTTTTCTTTGATGCTGGAATTGCCGCCGCTGAGATCCCCGGCATAGGTCAACGCATCACCAAAGTAGAAAACGTCAGGCAGCTTTTTCGCTGACATGACTTTCGCGTGGTAGTCACCCAGCCTGATGCCATTCTTGCTGACTTCCACGTCGGTGCCGTAATCGAAGATTTGCTCGCAGATGGGCTTATCCATCTCCCAATCCACAGAGTCATGTCGCCATGAAGCATCTGGCCCCCAATTCAGGATGGTGCTCATGATCCGGATGTAGTTCACCGCCGTCATTGTGCGAGGACGCAGACCAACGGTTTGAAGCGATGATTCGACCTTCGTGCGAAGCTGTGCGAGCTGCTGGAGTTCGCTTTCAGTCGGGTTATTGTTCTTGATGGGGACTTTGCACGTAACGAACAGCTTGAGGTCTTGGATCAAGCCATTGTCGTAGATACCTTTGTTGGTCTTGGCAAATATGCGATCTGTCGTGTGGTGCTGGAGGAAGTTAATCCGTTCCTTGATAACAGATGTCAGCAGCTCGTGACGGAAGCCATCACGCAAACCCATCATCCGGTACATCTCCTGATTGATGTCCGGGGAGCGGAACAGGACAAACTGGAGCGTAGTCTTCGACGGGAACTCCTGATTCAGGAAACCGTTCATTCGCTCCTGAACTTTTTCATCGGCACCACACAGGGGCTCACACATGAAACCAAAGCCTGCACTGTGATCATCCATAAGGAAGACATGATCGTCTTCGTCATAGGCCAGGACAGGAATAATCCCGGCAGCTCGCAAGTGCTCCGGGATCAACGTTTCTTCGAGTTTCTTTTTGATGGTTACGATCATTCAGCACTCTCCAACCATGATTTCAGGTTCTTCGGACGTCCTTTGCTGACACGACCATCCGGAGCAACAACGAACGGAACGCCCTCAATCCCAATGAAATGAGCTGTCAGCAGCGTTTGGTCGTATTGGCCGGGGTCGCAGGTTTCTTTTGAAGGAAGGGAACCCAGGGTGTTGTTCATCAGCGCATCAAGCGCGTGGGTTTTGTCTTTCGCGCAGTACAAGTTTTTTGCCAGGCGGTTGGACTCAGCACCCAGAGCTGGAATCACGATAAATTTAAAGGTGTAATCATCCACCAGCGATTTGGCATCACCCATGAGCTGATGGCAAACCGCGCACCTAGGATCAACAAAGACCACCACCTCTTTGTCACCACGCCCCATCGACACAGTGTTCAGCGTGTCCACATCCATGCCCATGCTCTTGAAGTGGATACGCTCCGCTACATCCCTCATTTGGGACATCGTGTTGAGGGGCTTCTTGCTCCACAGGTCGTAGATTTGTCCTGAAATAACAAATCGTCCGTTTTCAGAGAGGAACATGATCTGCCCATCACTTTGGACGGCTCGAACCCCTTTGATGGGTAGCTCTACAATGTCCTCTATCTTCGCCGCTCTGGGATCGGTGATTTCCAATTTCGATGACGCATGAGCCGTGCCGGTAATAATCCCGAACACCATCAGCGCCCCAAGTAATTTTGTCCGCATGTCTATCCCCTAAGATTGGATTACTGGATGCTGGGCAGTGTATCCGGGGGATGGAAATAGACTCGCCTCTGTAATAGCCCAATTTGGACAATTCCAGCGCGATACAAAAAAAAGCCCGGTCTGAACCGGGCTTTGAGAGGAATGAACCTTAGTTCATGGTAACAGCTTCGGATTTGCCCCCAGAGTCATCGACCCCAACCAGAGAGATGGTCGGCATCGTTTCATAGGTGCCCTTGCTGATAGTCACTCGATCAGAGCTGATGCTCTGCAACTCACCGGCAATGGTCCATTCGTAGGACTTCATGCGGCCATCGGTATCTTCGCAGTTCGCATAGACGATCCACGACCCAACGGTCTCTCGTGAGCTCAGGCTACATGCAGGCAACTTGTTCTCTGCAACATTGATGTTCACCTCGCCCTCAGCTTCATGCCCCATTTCTGAGGTTATTTTCAGCTTGATGCTGTGCTCACCAGCGCCCAGAGTTGCTCTGCCGTAGTAACCACTGCTTTCCAACGGTGTACCATCTACCGAATAAACACGAGTCGAAATACGGTCGCGTGGGTGGCCGCCAGAAATGTACGGTCGCAACAGCACATCCAGAGGCTCACGCTCGTATTTGTTCGAGCCAGAGTATTGCAGGTCAATGGCATAGGGCGCTGCCTGGCCGATCTTGAGCGGTTGCTCGATCACGGTCTCATGGCCGCGAGCATCACGGACAGTGACCTTGATGTTGTAATCACCCGGCTCATTGATCACAAAGGACCGGACAATATCCTGCCGCTGATCCTGAATCACAGCGCCTTCCGGCAACTCCCACTCGTAGGTCGGCTCTTCCAGCTTGCCGTTGAAGGCAATTGGCCGCACTGACGCGGTGATCGTCGCAGGAGCCACGTCTGCGTTCTTCCTAACCTGCATTCCGAAGCTCGGCCATACATACTGCCAAACGCGGGAGCGTAGGCTATGCGAAGCCTCTGCACCCTGATCTCGGTATCCTTCGATCCAGGTGGTGTACTTCGTTTCTACAGTAGCCTGATTGAGGTCAGTGTCAGAGGGTTCGTACTCAGCAGTATCACCCTGCACAATCGAGCCATCAGGCAGCGTGAAGAACCCGTTCAGCTTCACGTCCATCCCACGGTAAGGCAGGCTGGTTTCGGCTTTGAACACATACTTCTTACCGGTCTCAATAACTCGCGGCCCTGTCACGTAAGGACGAGGTGCCTTCACTGCTCGGAAGTCAACCGCCGTTTTCGCAACTTCATAGGCATAGCCGTCATCAGCCGGTGCCGTGGCAGAGCGCACACGAGCCCACAGGCGGTATCGGGTTTCTTCATCGCTCGAAAGCGTGATGCTATCCCCTGTCTGCGCGTAGGTTTTGCCACCGTCAGTAGACCACTCAACAATGGCATTGCCACCGGAGATTGGCTCATCGTTCAACGTCAGGTTCGCTGTGTACTTGCCTTCACTTCCGACAAACAACGTGGTCGGGCCGATAACAGCAATATCAGGTTTGTCGTAAGCGACAACACTGACCGCTTCGGTGTACTTTTCCGCACCTGAGTTGACGTTCACCACCTTGGCCCGAACCTGGTACTCCCCCTTGTCGAAGGTCTTCACAAGCTGATACTTGTATCGATCTTCTGGGATGAACTGCTCCCAGGTTTTACCGTCGTCCTTACTGGTTTCCCACACAACCTGGCCGGTAGCCCGGAGATCCTGACGGTCGTCCAAAGATAGCTTGAACACAGCAGTGAACGGAGCTTCACCAGACAACTTGCGAGCCTCCACGCCAGCACCGATGGCACCACCGCGAAGCACTGTCAAGAAGGCAGGTCTGATAGACAACTCTGTGCGGTTGTAACCCTCAACAGGGCTTTCCAGAACAGCCTCAGCAGCGATACGGACGGAGGAAGTATCCACACCAGACAGGTCTACTGAGAACTGAGCTTCACCGTTCGATGCTTCCGCATAATCAGTGAGCGCAACCGTCTCGTTGTAGGCCTTTTGCTGGATCAGGCGTACTTTCCACACCCCCATCGTGTTAGCGTCATAGTCACCATCAGGTTTGTACTGATCACGGATGAGAACCCTAACCGGCAATGCCTGGGTGTCAATCGCGGTATCACCTTTAACTTCAACGATAGGACGGATACTGTCAGAAGGTGCAGAGATAGCCCGGTAGACAACCTCAGTCTTCACATCAGGCACCTTGTTGTAGGCCGCGTTCACCTTGTAGGTGGTCTCCTCCCACAACGCTCGCTCATCGGTATTGATGCGGCGATACACCTTATTGGTGGCACCCCATCCCGGAGTGAAGGTCTCAGACTCAAGAACATCCGAGTTGCGCGATATGGCAATATCCAGATCAGCTCGTTCAGAGTTGATAATGGCATCACCCAGGTAGTTACCTGTCATCGGCACCAAGTAGATGTTGTCTTTGAAGTTGTAGTCGGAGGCTAGTTCAACGGTCGGAGCTGGTGGGTCAACCGCTTCGACATTGAAAGTCTCGTCGTTCAACGTCACCCTAGTGCCGTTACGGGTGAAAATACTTACCCGCCACCCCAGTGGATGAACGCCGTTGGAGGCCAATGAACCAGAGAGCGAAGGTGATTCCGATAACGGGTCTTGGACCAATCCATCGGGGATCTGCTGCCACTCGAACAGACAGGCACGGCTTGCACTACCAACAGCCTTGTTCGCGGCCTCTTTTTTCGCACGGTCTGCGCTGAGGGTTATAGAACAGTCTGGCCCCTTGCTCTGCTTGAAGTTCACATCAAAATCTTCAATGACGCGATTCACCTGAGCAATGTCATCAATCGGGGTGTAGCCAACAGAGCCATAGGCAGTAGTTACCGTCAGGTTCTGAGAGCCAGACCCAACTTTTACCTTGGAACCGTCACCACTGAACAGGTACAGGCTGTATTCGACAGGTTGTTCACCAATGCTCACAGCCTGCCCCACCAGCCCAGCAACTTTCATCCCGTTGTTGTCCTGCGTAGTTTGTTCAGCCTCATCTGGAGTTCTGTCCCACTGGAGCAAACACACCGGGTCACGAATTGGGTCTGCGGCCATAGCCACATCCTCTTTCGTGGTGAACCGGCAAGGCACACCCGACTCTGGCAGGGCATAGATTTTCACTGGGTCAATGACCTGGCGAATTGTCCATGATTCAGCAGAGAGCTTAGCCGTCCCTTTCCAGGTATTGATGTCCACAACCAAGATGGGTGAGTTCGGCGCGGAGGTCATGACAAGAAGGCTGGAAGAGCCGACCACATCAGGAACAGCAGGTTTAACCGGAATGCTCAAACGACCACCTGACGCACCGAAATCATGTTGGCTCATGATCCCCATTGTCTGGCCTGGCTCGATACGCACCCCATTAACCACCAGCGGTACTTTCGCATCAGAACGTAGGGTCGCAAACACGTCGTATGAACCTGTCACGACAGCACCATCACTGAGCGTCAGCGGCTTGGTTTCGATGATCCGTTTGCCATCTGCATGAACAAATTCATGAGTGACAGCGGGGACCATGACCTTGCCATCCATCCCATCCGCCAGCATTACCTGACGAGGTTTGTACTCGAAGCCAACAGCCTTTTGAACCGCATTGCCTTGTGCATCCTCACCGGAAACAGTCAGCGTGTAAGATTCCCCTTCCTTCAAAGAAGGGAACATTACCGGGTACTCAAGGCGGAATCGACCTTTCGACTCCTCACGCCAAGACAACTGCACCTTGTCATTGGCAGGCCCCCCTACAAGGGCAATAGAGGTCAATTTAGGTGAAGGGTCGATAGCATCAGCCAAGGTAATAACAACATCATCTAGAGTCTGGATAGCTGCTCCATCTGCCACACTGAGTGTCATGGTTGGTGGCGTTCTATCAGACGTTATCTGGAACATTGGTTGTCGCGTTAAAGGCCCGTGCATCTCCTCTGCTGCGGCAACAAGACTGTATTGCCCCTCAGGGAGAGTTTTAAGATCCCACTGGTAAGTGTAGTTCTCCCAGTTGTTGGCTATTAACCCACCAGTTGGAGACAGCTTGTTGCCTTTGCTATCTTCAATCCATGCACTTCGCAGACGCAGCCTATCAAAGTAAGCGCCTCGTCCTGGCTGGTTAACGAATAAGGTAAATACCTTGCTATTTTGATCGAACTGCTGACTTAGCTGAGGGTAGTGCTGATCGTTCCAGTTAACCTCTGCCCAAAGAGGATTCGAGCGAAGAGATTTATCCGGATTGAAAACTGTCGCATTATCGTGGACGTACCCTGTTGTGCCTTTAGCCATTGTGAAGCTATTTGCAATCACGCAGCTATCTTGACCAACAGGAATTTCACAGCTTCCCCTGTGAACGGCAGTTTGAACGTAAGGCCTTGGTTCAACTTTGACACGGATACTACTAACAGTGACAGGAAGAACAGAATTGTTCACCCAGTAGCGGTAAAAACTAGACCATCCTATATCACTGTAATTGTAGTCCACACCCAAAAGTCTGGGACTTTTAGGCGCTGATGGAGAGAGTGTGAGGTTATAAGCAATACCGCCTCCCCCCCACTGGCCGAAGTTCACCCAACGCCAATAATTGCCGTCGGTATTGCCATAAGGTGCGGTTGTGACGAGATAAACATAGCTGGCATCTTCTCCTACCTTGGACATCTCTCCCAAGGCATTGGTCATATTTATCCCACCTTCTCTATACTCATGCCAGTTATCACGCGGAACACGCCAAGCTAACTTGATTGGGTTAGTTTTAACTGTCATGCCCTCAGTGTAAGCAACAAATCCGGTTAATCCAGGGCCTAAGTTGTTTGTACTTGAAGGGTCATAAACACCAAAAGGTGCAGACGGAGCATTGGTTATGCTATCAAACATCACTTTTTGACGAGGTGAAAGATAGCTATTTCCAGCGCTATCGCTTATCTCAAACTGAAGTGTAAACACTTCATCCAAGTCAGAGGCTGGGAAAAAGCCAGATTGGAAAGACTGTCTAGCTTGTCCGTTAGCGTCATCGTAGTTCACGGATACATCTTTGTAGAGTGAACCGTCTTGACGATACAGCTTTGCTTTGACGCCTTTGATGGGTGACTCATCAGAGATTCCTGACAGCAAAAAGGCATTATCCTCAGAGCCACCTAGACCCAGTTTCCAAACATCACCGCTAGTAACCTGCCCATAGTTACTATAAACCGGGGCAAGCGAAGAGTAGGTTGGCGGCGTCACATCGACAGTAAGAGGGTATTCATCCGTCTGTACTGTAGAACCATCAGAGGCAAGAATTTCCGCCCTGATAGTGTATGCCCCACCAACTGGAGCTGGTAGTTGAAGTTCCGCACCATAGTAGGATTTTCCACCCACTGTGATGCGATCAGTAGCCCCAAGAAGGTGGCTGGTCGCTGTCGAAACCACTGTTCCATCCGACCGAAGCACCGAAATCTTTACCTTTCGGTCGATACCGGCACTCAAGGCAAACGAGATATTGCCCGTTGGGTTGGCATAGTTGGCATTCGGAGTCAGAGACCGTTGCGTACCATCTGGAGCCTTAAAGGTGTATTCCAGCAGCTCTGCATGAGCAGCACCAGCGGTAAGAACCGCCAGAGCCCCAAGCATCGCCGGAATTTTAGGCTTGAAATTGATCATCGCATTCTCCATTCGTTTTGAGTTACAAGAACCCAATGCTGGAGGTTACGGGAGGGAGTGCATAAACATGGGCTGTGGAAGTGCCCTTTTTGAGCAAATAAGGAAATAGTTGGAATTTGTTATGACTGGACTTTTTGCCAAAAAATAAGGGCAGCTTTTAGGCTGCCCCTATCACCCGTTGATTAACGGCAAGGTGTCTTTTACACCCCCAGGCCATTGCTGAGTTGCACAACAGCCGGGATGACCTTCTCTGCATGTTCCAGAGTAGCAGACATGATGGATTCCACTACGGTCGGGGAGTTGTACAGGCCCATACCGCCACCGATACCCATAGCGAAAGCCATGAGGCTCTGGCGAGCGATACCACCAACAACACCGACCAGGATCATCGCACCCGCAACGATTCGACCCAAAGTACCTTGGGTCCAATCCTTGAGAGTTACCCATACGTCGTCAAACGCTGTACCACCAGTACCAGCGTGGGCCTGATCCGGCACGAGCAGGAAGGCTACCACCATCAACCCCAGGAAGAGGAAGAGTGCGTTGTTTTTACTTGAGGCATTCGCCAACTGATTTGCGTTCATCAAGAACATCTCCTATTTGGTTGTTTCAGACTTCGGTTCGTGTTGTACCGTTTGCAGCGGTCTCAAAACTGGCTCACTTTGCGGTGTGCCATCCCCAATCACCCACCTGCGCGGTTCGATTTCGGTATAGACATACCCTGTCACGATGAGATCACCATTGGTGTCCTCCCAGGGAGCTACCCAAATCCGCATAACCTGTGCTGGTGTACGAATTGGAATCGGGCGATCCGGAAGACGCGGTGCGACATAGTTGTCAATCACCGGGTCTCCGGAGCTAGATGAGTTCGCTGAAACGTTTGAGGAACCTTCGCCATCCGCTTCCGCTTTGGCCTCGACTTCCTCTGGTTTCATTGGACGCGGGACATTTCCGTCATTGGTTGCGGCGTAAACGTCTCGCGCTGACATACACTGAACACCATTCGGCATTCCCGGACAGCTATACTCATCCTTGCCGATGTTGAACGTCGAACAGCCCGACAAAATAAGTAGCGCTGCACCCACCCCCAACATCTTTGCGGATCTTACTGCCTGTTCCTTTTGAGCCTCGCCTCTGGAACTGCCCTTTCTGGTCAAAATGTTCAAATTTTTCATTTCTTGGTTCCCCCGGTGGAACGAATTTGTAGCTTGGTTCCTTTGGTCACGATGATGTCTACCTGACGGCCAGCATCGACCTCGATAACAGGGAAGATGCCTTCGGCCATGTCGATATAGAACTGAGCGATGCGATCTAGCGCCTTACTGGCCCCCTTCACTGCTGCTCCCTGCAACATCTGGTCGGAGAACACAGACTGGTACTGGGTATTTGAGCCAGGGTTAGTGCTAACGACCGGCACAGGATTGACGTCAAAGGCTTCGGAAACGCCACCAAGGAAGCCTGCCATCAAGCTCTTGGCGATGATTTGCCCCTGCTTCGATACGACGCGACCACGGACACCGGCCTTACCGTCTTCACCCACTGCATAGGAATCCAGCTTCGCTTCTATGACACCCCCATCATCCCGAACGCACGAGAAGGTCTCGCCACGCAGGTACGCTCGCTCTGAACTGAGATCTCCATAGCCTGAAACAATCAGGAAGCACTCACGAACATCCGCACGGAAGCGGTTAGGCAAAATAGCCTCTTTCTGAATCCTGAGGGTCGAAGGGAACGGATCTCGACGAGCACCTTGAGATGTTGGTGCGTCCATACCGTTGATGAGCACCCCTGTCAGGATGGAGCCAGAAGGTAGGTAGATAGACTCATCATCCTTGTTGTCCTTCTCTTCAACTTCTGGCGCTTTCTGCGAGTAGCTCACTATTTGGATGCCTGGTTTAGTTGCATCACGACCGTCTCCCTTGCCAGTTGCAGGAGCCCCACCCTTCGAGTCAGGAAGCGGTGCGTCCCGAAAAAAGGATGCAGGATCTTTGTAGTCGAGCTTTTTCTCCATGAACTGACCATCACCACCAGATGCACCATTAACATCGGCTCTGGCATCCTCTGATGAAGAGGATGTTTTTCCACCAGCAGCGCCGGTTTCGACTTTCTTAGCCAATTCCATGTTCTTCTGGGTCAGGCGGTCCAAATCTTGACGAAGGCGGGTCATCTCACGGCCAACATCACTGGATTTCCCGGCAGTGGTTTTGGTTTCCTCCAGCTCTTTCTTGACTCGTTCCAGCTCCTTTTTCAGGTCGGAGTTTTCACGAGACACCATCTTCACATCGGCAGACAACGAATCTATCCCGATCTCACGGGTGTTTTTGTCTGTGAGAACGTGCTTGATGGTTTCTTGGCGACCGCGCTTCTCTTCTTTCTTGGGTTCACCAGAGAACATTGTCACGACCGCAAAAAGAACGAAGACGCCGCCAGCGATAGACACCCAACGCTTCTTGTTGGGGTCTAACTGTGTCCAAAATCGCTTAATCATTGGGCACCTCCCAGCAGCGATGGACGCTTAGACGTTGGTGCGAGACCACGCTTCTGCTTCTTCGCCACATAGATCTCCGTCTTCTGGCCGGGCTCAAGCACGTTAAGCGGCCACGTAGTCACCGCAGCCACATCCCAGCTCCCACACAACGCCTCTTTGAACTCAATAGGCTGATCAGAGACGTTCAGGGCGACACCGATGAACACGTTAAGGTGGTGGCCCATCATGTATTGCCCCTTGCTGAAATCCACCTTTACCCCAGGATGAGCGCAGCTCGGCACCGCAGCACCAGCAGGGATGCGGTTCAACGTGTAACCTTGAGGGACTTCACCAAGAGCAATCTTGCGGAATACCGACCGGATGGTTTCGACATAAGGCTGGCTCTGTTCCCAGGTCTCAGCCTTGGTATTGGCAAAAGCACCAGTGATACCTACACCACCATCGAGCTTGAGAAAGACTTCTCTGGGCGGAATACGACGGGGAACCATCGTCAGGCTGAGAGCTTGGGCTTCCGAGCCTTTTTCAGTAATGAACATAGTCACCGGATACTGCTTATCCGTGGCGACATAGACCACATTCTCTTTGATGCAGACCTCACCACACTGGCCGTTATCCGTCGCCCCGGTCAGAGATGTTGAAACGATCTCAGGATTGCTGAAAGGCGTGACGATTCGGTTCGGATGACCAACGGCTATCGGGATGATCTGGTTAACCCCCGGCTTCATCGTCAGTAAGGGGTTTTCATTCATGCTGCCCACAACCTCATGGGAGCTTTGTCCTGACGTCACAGGGGCAGGAACATCCTTTTTCATAACACTGGCCGGGACAACAGGAATGTCATCCGAGGCATAGGCCATTGAAGTTCCAAGCGCCAAGGACAGCGCCAGGAGCGAAAGTTTAGCGTTGTTCTTCATGCTTTCTCCGGTTTTCTTCTTTGCGCTGGAGTTGCTCCAAAACAGTTTTGGTGCGTGGCTTTCCTACATAGGTGTCGATGTAGTCCAGCACGGGCGCGTAGTTTGAAATCTTGATGGCGAACTCGTAGGAGCGTTCGCTACGCTCTTCGTTAGAAGAAGCCCCTTTGACGTAGGAATATCCGTAGACAAACACCTTGTCGCTCTTGGGCTCGTACTCAACAAAACGCGGCTCAAACCGCATGGTTACGCGGTCGTTCTTGATCTGTTGAGCTTGAATTTCGATGGCATCAATCACGTCCTGATAGATGCTCGGGGAGAGAAGCGGGGTGATCCGTTCTTTCACAAAGTCAACGGTTCCTGGCGTCACATTGCCAAGGAGCTGAGCAAAAGCGAAACCCCAAGCCTCTTTATAGGACTGAGAGGCGTTACTTTTCGTCACCCAGGCTTCTTCCGTGAGCGTGAAAGGCTGGATAGTGACGATGGTTTCCTTGCTGAATACTTGGACCACCAGCAGGAAAACGATAGCAATAAGACCACCCTGGAAGATTCGCCCCCACTTATTTTCTGTTTGGGTCCCTTCCCAGGTCTTGAGATACTTTTTCAGGTTCAAGGCAAATACCTCCGGACAAACGGGTTCTTGAGAGATTTGGCCTTGGTCATGATGAACCCGGCCCAGTAGATCATGTGGAGCAGGTATCCATCCGGATGGTTATCCCTGAATCGGCGATAAAGGTTGGTTACAAGTAACCCCCCCAGAAAGCAGATCAGAGCCTTACCGATGATGACCCCTATCGTTAGCCCCAAAAGCATCGGGGCCAACTCATCTGCGCTCCACAACAGCAGATGCGGGGGCTCATCGACCCGGCGCGGTATCTTTACAGGCTTCATAGCAACCCTCTTCTTTTCCTAGTGGCCTGTATTCTCATTCAGGGTCACTGATTTTCTGCCACGGCTTCGCGCCCTTTTCGGGCACTTCCAGCGACAAATAAAAAAAGGCGGCCTAAGCCGCCTTTTTTGCGTTTACTGGATCGGTTATTGATTTTGAGGAACCGCTTCCGAATGTTTTTCCGAAGCCGCAACGCTAACTTCATTGGCTGGTCGGGCCACCTCCAGAGTTTTCACTTCCTTGTTAGCATTGGCTTTAAACTTGAACATCAGACTGTACGCCGCCAGCAGGAAGAAGCTGAGAATGCCCCAGTAGGTCTGAACCGTGCCCAGAGCCTTGGCCGGGTCACTTGCAGCTCTGTTGGCCGTATCAGCAGCCAACTTAACCCACTGACTCCAGTCAAAACCTGCCGCAAAAGCAGACAGCCAAAACGCGACGGCCACTGGAACGATGAAGATGCACATCAGCACCGCGTTCATCAAAAACCAGAAAAATTGTTTATTAAGGTTCACACTTCCTCCCATTAACCTAGAAAATTGAATGCGTGTTCCAGGTTCATCCCTGCAACAACACCTATAACGAACATCACCTGCCAGACAAGGAACTGCCAGGAGATGAATGAACCAGATGAGCTTTCGCTTTCTCTGACGTGAGCTTGTGCGGACATAGACCCTCCAAATAACTTGTCGTCATCACGGAGTAATCGTCTCTTAATTGATCAATCTAGGAACAGTGCTGTTACGGCCCATTTTGGGCACTTTATGGAGGTTTATTCGAGGAGATGATAAGAGCGGGAGGCGAAAAACTTTCACATGTGAAAGTTCAAAGCGGCCGATGGCCGCTTGTTTCACACTGTTCTATTGTAACGGAGTTCTCGATAAGCATCCCATGCTTGCTCTGATGAGACACCTCGACGACCAACATCTGTGGCGCACTCAAGGTCCATCTTGTACTGCTTAACCTTCTGGTCTGCTGTATCGCCCCAGCTCATGGCTGATGGGTACTTGGAAACACTAAACACATTTTCAAGTTCAGCCTGATAGTCGTCGTTTTGTAACAGAGGTTCGGTTTCACCATCATCCCAGCGAATGTAAGCCTTACCCTGGAGAGCCTTCAAATGCAAAGGCACCAGTAAGGTGGAAATCACTTCGTCAGCCCTGATGTCTTTGTAAGCACACCAGTGAGGTTTAACGGTGATCACACCATTTACCAAAACGATGTCACACGCCAGTGTCGCTTCAACATTATCGTTAACATCCTGCCGAGCGTAGATCTCCACGAAACCAACCTGCTCTGGATCAACCTTGTCGATGAAGCTCCAAAAGCTGGGGTACGACGTTCCATCGCTGAGCGTCAACTGACCGTCATGCTCTTTCAGTATACGGTTCAGTTGTGCAGTGAAGAACTCTGCCGACACTTTTCTTGCCAATGGTTCCATATCACTCAGTCGTAGAGTGGCTCCTCCACTCCCCTCATACACCTCTCCAAAAAAGAAATCTCTCTTACGCATTAGACTTTGCCACCTTTAATCGCTTGCTGGGTCAGCTTGATCCAGTTCAACGGGTTTTCACAGTCAACATGGTTGCCAGCGGCACCAACTACCGTTTTGTATGCCTCCGAGCCTGCCGCTGTGTGTACAGCCAGCATAAACGAAAACATAGGGTCATTTTGCATGGTGCCAATCATCATTGCACTGGAAGTGTCTTTGAGCTGGCAGTTTTCAACCCGCAGATTGAGTACATCTTTTGCCACCATCTGACAGTCGGGACACACCTTCTCAAGGTTCTTGAGCTTTGCGTCGTCATTGAGCACATCAGGAGCCGCGATGGCAGTACCGGCTATACACAGCCCCAGTGCCAGCAGTTGGAGTCTATTAGTTACTTTCATGGTTCCTCTCTATATCGTTCCAATTTCGTTTCGGTAAAAGAACAGTGGCCCAGTGACTGTTCTGAGTTCCGGCGTTACTTGCTTTACTCTTGAGCAAATATGCTGCTTGAAAAAGTTGTGGTATCCGTACAACGCTGGGCGTGTAAATACGGAAAAGATAATGAGGGTGATGGCCGCACCAGCGGCCCACCCGATCACGTCCGGAGAGATAAGTCCTGACACGTCTGAGATACGTTCTGGTTCAACCAAGCGGCACACCACCAGCACCCAGAACCACATTACCGGCATCACAAAGATCATCTTTCCGACGCAAGCAATGAGCACCTTCACCAAATTCAAGCTCTGCGCCCAGTAAAGCCACAACGCAGACAAGGATTGGCGACGTATCACCTGGTAGACGTTCAATGGGATGTCGCACAGATGCACCCCATCTTGATTTATAACGGAGTAGCTCATCCTCCCTCCCTATACCCGTTTCTGGAGGTTGCCGAACGTCAGGCCAACCAGGACACAGCACGTCATCATTGTCATCGGGATGACAACCGGATCGAGCGCTATGGGGATGAAGAACGCGATGAACAATCCGGCCATCAGGTACATCGTTCCGCGAACGCTGTAACGATGGAGAACCGGACTCGCATAATCGAAGTTGGTCCGCTTAATTCGCCATGTCATCATCCCGTCATATACCGCAGGTACGAACAGGATCAGCATATAGGGAGCCCACGCGGCTAACAGTGCCAACCTTGTGTAGAACTGGTAAATGACGTTGACAAAGGCTTCCATGCGGCCTTTGACCCACACAAACCAGCCCTTGCCCATGTCCTGCATCCCCTTGGACTTCTGGCGCTCCTCTTCTGATGGGATCAGCGTTTGGTACATCCCCTCATAGAATCCTGAATCAATAACGCTCGACCTGAACCAGGTAGATGCTTTGTTCTGTATCCAGTCTCTTGCTTCGACACCAAGACTCTGTTCCACCAGCTCGGATTCCCTTTTGATGGCTCTGTCTGTCCAGTCGCCAGGGATCAGCAGCAATATTGCCAGCAACTCAATAACCAGCAGCCATGCGACCAGCAACCACGGCTTCTTCATAGTCGGTTCTCCTTAAAACAGTTTTCACGCTCTCACAGGTGATGAGCTCATACAGCAAGCCACGCAAAGAGGTCTCATCCTCATGGGGCTGCGGGTTAATGGATAGTTCTCCTGGATGGGAAGAAAGCCACAGTGAGAACGACTCTCCTGAATCGACAGACCATGAATCACCGCCACTATCGACAATTTGCACTTCCAACGCCCGGCAGGTTTCGGTGATCAGGGTTTCCAGAAATGCCCCAATTCTGGCCGGGTCTTCATATTTCTCTCTCTGCTCATGAAACACGAGCTGGCTGTAGCGATGCAGAGCTTCTTCAATGATCGGGTAAATCACAGGCTCCTGATTAGCCTTAATCCCGTCTGTGATGTAGCAGCTCAGCTTCTCGATGATGGCCTCCGATGCAGGCCAGTCGAATTGGAGGATGCTCAGGATGTGAGCGTTCTTGCGGCCACGACTTTTCAATTCATTCATAACCCTGTCGAAAGGGTTCACATCGACCATGATGGCTACCTCGTAATTTCTATACTTCTTGTCACACATAGCTCTGCTCTTACTGGGTCAATATGGGCAGACGGCCTTTTACGATTGTTCCGCCTGAAATTTTGGCTATGTATTCCAGGTTCGGAAGCATTCCCAATAACTGGGCTGGGAACAGATCAGCTTCCTCCTCCATCAAACGCTCGCCTTGGTTGCCTCCGTGCATAATGGGCTCCTTGCCATCCGAGTTCTGGCCTTGAGTCCGCATGACGTACTTGAGCCGGGTCTTCGGCAAGTTATCTGCGATATACTCCTGTGTTTCACCATCGACGATACGCAGAGCAAACGTGTTGTTGATGTTCCCCAACACTTGGAGCGCTTTGTCTTTGCTACCCAGTCGAGCTGCGAAGTCAGCAAAAGTCTGAGTTGCAACGAAAAGACGAAGTTTCGCACCGCGACCTTTGTTCAGGAGCTGGATGAACGGGTCGTTGATCACCTCAGCAGCCTCATCAACAAAGATATTTACGGGTCTGTTGTTGACGCCGTAGTTGTATCTGTCACCGGCAACCGCTGTCAGGTCTGACAGGAAGATGGACCCCATAGCACTACCAACCATGTTGTCGGTCAGGGAGTCGAGCCCCAGATAAGCAACTTGAGCGTTGTTGATGATTTTTGCGGAATCAGTGATCTGGCGTTCGTCGCTCAGATCAGATGAGTCTGGAGACAGCAGAGGGCCTAGCTCCCCGGACGTCAGCATATTCATGATCGGCAGGAGGTTCGCCACCATCTTGGAGAAGTGGGTTTGGTCGTGCTGGAACATCGACAGCAAGCCTTCCAGATCAGAGTTTGGGTGCTCAGGTTGGATGATGTCGTAGTAGAACTTCATCAACGCGAAAGCGATCTTCTCACGCGAACCGTTTTTGACTTTCTCCAAATAAGCCGCTGCTTCTGCCTCCCAGTCGGGCATAACTCGCTCTGAGTAAGCCTGAACGGCCTTGATGACCAAGCCAGCAGCGCCACCTTCAAGGAATCGGCGGAGCTTTGTCAGGTTGGGACGATCATGAGTGATGACCAAGCCCTGAGCGATGTTGTTCAGTGCCTGCCATCCAAATGATTTGAACGGGTCGGCCCCTGCTTCGGACGGGATCAACGCTGCCAAACGACTTGCAATTTCAGTCACGCGGGTGAAGTTACGCAGAGGGTCGATACGCACCGACTCTTCCGGGAATGCTGGATGAAATGAGACGAATCTTTCCGGCTGCCCCATAGCTTCACAGGCACGTCGTGCATTGTCCCGCATCTCCTTATCCCCTTTCGGGTCTATGATGATCACGGCTTCCCCACGCAGAATGGCCTGTGAAATCAGGATGTCGAACATACGGGTCTTGCCCGAGCCGGTGGTCCCAACGATCAGCGAATGCCCCTCAGTGTGCTTGAGTGGCTGCATCAGCTTCTCTTCTTTGGGTTCTACCCCGTGAATCCAGGGCTGGCCGATTGGCAGCTCCTTTTTCTTACCCTGTATCTTCCGGACAACCTTTTTGACCGTGGACTCTCTCCCTACGATGGAAGTCCAGTCGCGTTTCAGGATCTCAAACACGCGCTGGGCATGGCGGTTTTCCCACAGGAACCCACTACCAAGCCACATATCGTCCGGCGTGTCCTTGATGTACTTTTGGAGCTCCGCAATAGAAATAAACTCCAGATCACGCCCCTTCAAATGCTTTTGGAGCAGGTGAAGTTTGATAGCCTTTGGCAAACGAGCCATCGCCATCACGCCACAGATCCCCGTCATCCAATAGAAGGGCTCCGGAGGCATCGTGCTGACTTGCTCTACGGCCAAAGCCGCGCCGGAGGCGGCAAGCCAGCCTGCTACAGCATTTTTTTCATAGTTGGGCCGCCACGGCATCTCGTAGGCGAGCGGGTCATAACTCATTGTCATGTTTCATTTACCTCTAAATACAGTTTTCCCTGACGTTTCTTGAGCAAAGGCCGTCTCTGTGCCCGGCTCAGCATCCCGCAGAGGATGTGTTTGCTGATGCCGATGTTTTCACCGGCAATCATGTCGAAGGCTTTGTCACTGGTTACTAAGCAGCCATCCTCTTCCAGGACAGGTGTCACGAGCCATCTGCCCGAGCGTTTTTGGATCATGTCCTTGAGCATCTGGAGTGCTTTCTGAGGCGTAACACCAGACGGCAAGAAATCTTCCGCGTTGATGTCTTTCGGGTTTGTTTTCGCCTTAGGCGGCTCAAACTCCCTAACCTCTGGCTCTTCCCTTTCTCGCACCTCGACGTGTCCCAATTCCTTCTCACGCTCAACTTTGGGCTCAGGAGCCACTGGTTGAACCTCCCGCTTAGGAAGGCGAGCCACGTTCTGTTTTTCTTGGACCGGCTGGCGCTGCGGCTCTTCAACCGGAGAAGTAACATCGACCTTCTTCTCCTTCTGCTGTGGCTGGGAGTCCTTACCTTTCGCCTTTTGTTCAGGCGAGGGTTTACCGGCGTTAACCTCAGGCTTCTGCTGCTGCGCCTTTTTTCGGCTTTGTTGTTTCGGTGCAGACTTATTCTTGCTTGCATCCAAGCCAGGGGGAGAGACGAGCTCAAAGGCATCCTGGTATCCCCCCATTGACGCCTCGGCATCCTTAATGGCCGCTACGACTGCATCTGAAAGCTGCTCCGCCAGTACAATTGCCTTCACTCCGCTGAAATCACGAACTTTGCGACCTGGCATAATCGGGTCTGGAACAATCGCGTTGGCGTGGGACAGCTTCGAGAGAACCTCTGACGGCGCACCCAGCGACCGAGCGCCATCCGGGTACAAAATGACGGCTTGACCCTTCATCAGGCATAGGACTTCGCCCAGCGTCGTTTTACCTTCCAAAACAGGCATGATCGCTTGTTCAAGCAACGCCGATGCTTCTCCGTACCCGGCTAACATCTCAACGAGTAAGGTCTTTGCGTCTTTCTCATGCAGATTAGGTTTGTCCGTAGGTGGCATTGCTGGCGCTGGTGTTGTTTGTTCTGGTGCGTCAGTCAGCATAGGGAGCGGCTCAATCGCCCATGATGGCGGTTCATCAGAACTACCGAACATTGGAAAGTCATCGCCCTGCAGGGAGTTTTGTTCTTGTGGAACGAAGTCCTGTTTTGGCTGCTTCTCTTGCTTTCCGGGCATTGCCACATCTGGGATTTCTGAGTTTGTTGCGTCAGTGCTGGCTGTCTCTGCCGATGCGCTGAATGCGTCAAACGGAAAGTCGATGTCCCCCAGTCCACCCCCAACATCCTTGAGTGCTTGTAACGGATTGTCGTTTGCCAAAGGTGGTGCGTTTTTGGCAATGTCCTGAGGGGACAAATCCTCTTTTGCCTCTGGTTTGTGGGGTTGTTTCTCTGTATCACTCTTCGGTTTTGCTTTGCCCGGTTTGCTCTGCGGCTTACCCTTCTTGCCAGCGTCAGGCTTAGATGATTCCGTTGATCCAGCATCTTTTTGCTCTGGTTTCTCCTCGACAGCATCTGAGGTGCTTTTCAGCATCTCCATCGCATCACCAAAGCCAAGACCAGCTAGAGCTTTCTCTGCTTCCTGCTCTGCGGCCAACATGTCATCGTTCAGAGCTGACACATCTTCCTCTTGGTCGTCATCGACTTCCTCAGGATCAACGAACTCAATCTCAGCGTCCTCAACATCACCAACAACTTCCGCAGCAACAGCCGCAGGAGGCTCAGTCGTAAACACCAGGTCGTTTGATTCGAGTCGGAGCATCAAGATCTTCACCGATCCCGCCGCCTCCTGGAGCATCTCAGGCAAAACTTCCCAGTAGCGGTAGTACGCACGTTCACCCTTCTCCTGCACCGTGTTTGGTACAGCAAAACCACGTTCGATGAGAATGTCGGCCAGTGTGTCAGGGTCTCGTGGAATACCGGGGATCTTGTCGTGGCTGATCAAGTCATAAAGGTCCCCAAGCTGTTTCCAGGCAATGAATACACCTTGGTTGAGGTGCCAGACTTTCGCGCCTGGCTCATTGACCTTCCATTTTCCGGTTTTAACCAGGCGGCGGATGGCATCGAACACGTACCGCTCGACAGGCACACCATAGGAGAACTCGTCCACATCGAGACGACTCTGGCGAAGGTCCCGTGAGACGCTCTCTTGGTCAGCGCGAAGCATCAGCTTGGTCACAGGCTGATTGACGCTGGTTCCTGAGATAGCTTCCAGCATCGCTTCCATGATGGACGGGCCAGACTTGGACAGAAACTCCCGAGTCTCAGCCGGAATAATTCGATCCACCGCCAGCAGCGAGAATTGCTCATGTCTTTTGTGTCGCTTGTCGCGCCACCGGATAAAGTAACGGTCGATTTCGTGACGGTGTGCCCAGTCATGAAGTGACTCCGAATACGGGTTCCATGTGATTGACCCGTCTTTGTCCGTAATGGACACATCCGAGAGCGGTTTACCCACATCATGCAGCAGCCCGGAGAAACAGCTCGCCAGTCTCCAACGCGGCTCATTGTCACGGCGTTCACGAGGCGTCCCCTCGATGGAAAAGATAACTGACTCAGATGCCTGAGCTGCCCAGAAGGCCACTTCAAGCCCATGTCGGAACAGACCACCAGCGCCACGGTGGTGGTGTGATTCGGAAGCTGGCAACAGGTGAACAAACGCGGCATACCGCTGGATCACCGGCAAAACAAGCCGGTTGAAGTCGTCCACAGTGAAACCGAGAGAGTTCCGCACTTTCTCAATCAGTTCAGCTTGGGTTGCCAGTATCTTGTCTAGTGGGGCCACTGGCAGGCCCTTGGCAAAAGGTGGGTATCGAGGGATTTCTTCATCTTCCACGTCTTTAAGCGGCAACACTCTGACGCTCGGCGCGGTCTCGATCACTCCACTTCGCCCACCAAATAACTTGTTAAGGGCTTTCAGCATGTAGGTTGACCATATTCCTATCGTATTTCTCGTCGCTACATGCTCTCAAAACACCTTTAGATCGCACACACGCCTATCTGTCCAATTTGGGCAGTTTGAGAAACCAGCTTTCCATCCCCCCCCTTTTAGAATGGGCTCATCGACAATTTTTTATGAGGAACGACACGATGAGACAACTGATAGCAATTCTGGGAGTGGCAATTCTGGCCGGGTGTGCCTCTAACGCCCCCGAGCAAAAGCCTCAGCCCCAGACTGCCCCTGCCGAAAATGACAAACCTGCCCGAGTTAGCCGGGAACTGTCGATGGCATGGGACAACATGGGGCGCGGTGGTGCTGCATTACGTCAACCTGGTTATATCCATGTGCTGGGCGACGGTAATGTCAGCGCAACGATGAACAAGGTCAAAGATGACTCCGCTGGTTCAGATAAAACTCCAGCAGGGATCAAACAGCACGGGGATGTCAACGAAGCCATCAATACCTTCAAGTCCATGAATAAAGGCAAAGGCTACTCGCTGTACGAGTTGTCACGCTGGGAACGCTATTGCGATGGTGGCAAAGGTATGGACGAGCACGATTGGCGCTTTGTGGAAGCCGAGGGAACCACAAACATCCCCAAGGACGTTGTAACCGGCTGCATACCACCTACCCACACCTATAAAGATTATCTGAATGCCTGGACGCACTTTTGCACCAGTCAGGCTGTAACTGACGCAGATCGCCGCATTGTGCGCGAGTCCGTGCGTCCCTATTCAGTGGTGAACCCATGCAAAGCTCTGAAATAAGAAACCAGACAGAGCTAGGCCGTAAGGCTGAGCTCTTCGACGCTTTATTAATCATGCTCCAGGAGGCCGGTTCGAGGGGTAATTCCAGCGAAGCGGCCTATGTCATTTCTGGAGTCCTCGAAAACCTCTCCAGAGACTACCCCGAAGTCAAAGGTCTGGCTCAAAGCTGGACTGAGCTGGCGAATCTGGAATCAAAGATGAGAGGAGCTGCTTAATGGACCTTTATATCTGCGAGAAGCCTTCTCAGGCAAAAGATTTGGCTGGCGTAATGAAGGCCTCCCAACGAGGTGATGGATTTCTCCATGATGGAGGAAACCGCGTTATTACGTGGGCGTTCGGCCACCTGCTGGAATTGTATATGCCAGACGATTATGACGAACGCTACAAGTCATGGTCACTGGAGACCCTCCCTATTGCACCAGAGTCATGGCGGTACAACGTTCGCAAGAGTGCGTTCAAACAGTACAAAATTGTTGAGGGACTGGTCAAAAAGGCGAGCACCATCTACATCTCAACGGACTACGACCGAGAAGGTGAGGCTATCGCCCGTTCGCTTCTGGATCGATTCCGCTACTCTGGCCCTATTCGCCGAGTTTGTTTGACGGCTCTCGATGAGTCAAGCATCAAGAAAGCGCTGAACAACGTAAAGGATGGCAAGGATACGGTCTCACTCTACTACGCCGCATTGGCACGGCAACGCGCTGACTGGTTGGTAGGCATGAACGTGAGCCGCCTCTACACAGTGCTGGCCCGAGATGTCGGCTTCAACCACACTCTTCACGTTGGCAGGGTTATCACCCCAACCGTCGCTCTTGTTTGTCAACGGGACCGAGAGATCGCCGGTTTCACCCCCTCACCATACTGGACTCTGGGTGTGAACGTGTCCGTACAGAATGGACAGTTTGCCGCCCAATGGATACCACCAGAAGAGTGCAGTGACGAGCAAGGCCGGTGCGTCAATAAGGCCTATGCCGAGCAGGTAGCCTCCCAGGTCAATGGTGCCAATGCTGTTATCAGCAAAGCAGAAACCAAACCAGGTAAAGAGTCAGCCCCCCTCCCCTTCGATCTAACGTCGCTGCAACAATACGCGAGCAAACGATGGGGATACACAGCTCAGCAGGTACTGGATGCAGCTCAAGCTCTGTACGAGACGCACAAAGCGACCACCTACCCTCGTACTGACAGTCGTTATCTACCCGAGAGCCAAAAGGAAGACATTCCGGACATTCTCCAGGCGCTCATTTTGTCCGATCAGAACGTCTCTGGGCTGGTGGCTGGCGCAGATCCTCATCGCAAGGCCAGGGTATTCAATGACGCCAAAGTGACCGCGCACCACGCGATCATTCCAACACCGGCCAGAACAGACATCAGTGCCATGTCTGAGATCGAGTTCAATCTTTACGACGCCATCCGTCGTTTCTACATCGCGCAGTTCTACAGCGAGTTCGAGTTCACCAAAACCTCCATCGAGGTGCAGTGTGGGCGTCACCTCTTTGCGTCCGCTGGTAAGACACCTACCAAACAAGGCTGGAAGGTTTTGTTTGCTTCTGATAGTGAAAGCAGTCCCAAGGACGAGGGGGAAGACACCGACGCGCCGGTTGAACAAGAGAAGCTCCCCAGGGTTAGCCAGGGCGAACCTGCCTTGCTGAATGGGGCCGAGCTGGCAAACAAAATGACGCGGCCAGCACCGCACTTCACCGAAGCCACATTGCTTGCCGCGATGGAGAACATTGCCCGGTTCGTGACTGAGGAGAAGTTCAAACAAATCCTCAAAGACACAGCCGGTTTAGGCACTCCAGCAACACGCGCAAGCATCATCCAGGGCGCTGTTGATAAAGGCTACTTCAAGCGTCAGAAAAAGGTACTGCTTGCAACTGATAAGGCTCATGCGCTTATAGCAGTGCTTCCACCAGCCATCAAATCACCCGGCATGACTGCGGCTTGGGAGCAGGAGCTTGAGAAAGTTGCCTCCGGCTCCGGGAACATGTCTGTCTTCATGAAGCAGATTTCCACCTGGATCTGCCAAATGGTTGAGCAGCTCAAAGTGGCCGCACCGGTTCTGACCAAAGAAGGTGGCGCGATGGCTAAAGCCTTCGAGGGCGCGAAGCCTCCTTCACACGAATGCTTCAACTGCGGTGGAGAGATGCACCGGATCAAAGGGAAGAACGGTTTTTTCTGGGGCTGCCAGAACGAGGCTTGCAAGAAGACGTTCCCAGACAACCGAGGGAAACCCGAGAAACGTATCGCGGCGGAGGATTGTCCAGACTGCCCAGATTGCGGTAGCCCGATGCGTCTCAGGAAAGGAAAAGCCCCTGGCAAGAAACGAGCCTCTAAGTTCTGGGGCTGCACAGCGTATCCCGATTGCAAAGGCACTATGCCCTTCAAAAAGTCGGACTTTATGGATTGATAGAGGAATTAAGTATGTTTGGAAAAATCATTTTAACTGCGATGCTCACAACCAGCTCTGCCACTGCCGAAGATGCCGGGAAGAACATCGCCTCAGGCTTGGCAACTGCATCTACCCGCCAAATAGGTCAGGCCATCATGCCAACTCTAGCTATCGGCTCGGCCATTGCAAAAAGCGCAGGAAAAGGCATGGTGTTAGGTTTCGCTGAGACATCTGCCAGCTATATTTCCCACGATGACCTGAGCGCCACTCGAAGCTATCAAAACCCTGAGGCTGTTGATATGGCAAAAGGCCTGGGGACCTTGAAAGACGTCCCTGATTTCCTCTACGTCATTACAGACGTAAATGCCAACATGGCTGACAAATGCAAGCGCGTCTGGGAGCCTCAATCACTGGCTTTAAGCCAATTGATTGTTGAGCTGGTGGCACTGCGTAAGACGAACAACAAAGGTAGCTACGAACAAGCGCTATCCCACCTCGATTGTTCAATATTCACAAACTAAAACAATTAAGGGGCCGTCGGCCCCTTATCTTTAATTACCCAAGTTCTTTTGATACCTGAGCTACAATAGTTTTAAATCAGAATACCAAAATCAATTCACATGGATGGCGAATACTTCAACCGGATAATCTCCAAAGTGCGGGTGCGTTATGACGTTCCTTGAGAAGCCACGCCAAGGACGAATCTCTATCCTGGACATATCTCCAGCCTTTGGGTAGCCACACTTAACATGGACTTCATCATACTCGCGCCCCTCTAGTCTTTTTATCCAGTAGTCTGTGACGAGGCGATATTCATCTGGTTTTTCTCCAGATTTGATCTGATCGAAGTAAATCTTTTTTACGGGCAGATGAAGTATTCTCTTTTTCATAATCACCACCTGATAGCTCATCAGACTATCTAACTATTAGACAAAACATCCCTTTTTCAATTTCTGTCTCTCTCGCCTCATGGGCCAATACAATATCCGCGATAACACGAATATTCCCTTCATAGTTGCGAATGGCCGCATCCCGCATCGTGTCTAAAGTGTCCTGACACTTCGCTCGCCTGAATTTAACGAGCCAACTTTGCCGATCTATCTTGTCCACACCAAATCCCATTCAGCGAACCATGTATCCAGCTTCTTTTGCCGCAGCATCAAGCTCGGAGGAAAAGTTAACGTCGGACTTTTCTGCCGCGTTATAGAGGGCTCCACACTTGGGCCATGAGCGCCCTACCAGTTTCATCGCCAACGCATCCGCCAGCATTTCTCGGATCTGTGTTTCAGCCTCACCAAAATCGGCTAGAGTTTCGTCTATGCCCGACTCTTCCATCAGCTCGATGAGCTGAGGTTGTTTGAGCCAGACGCCTGTTTGCATTTCCAACTGGTCTCTTGCATCTGCCACCAATTGGCGTTCAAGGGTGACGCCATTTACGGTCTTAACAAATTGCTTTGGCTGACGCTTTACCTTTTTTGGTCTGGACACATCAGAGATAACCGTCACCGGCTTCCCACGCAGTTCACGCGGCAACGGTCCACTTAGCCCCAGAACTAAGCGACGAGCGTACTCATGCTCGTATGGTTTCAACCCTCGACCTTCACGGTACATCTCAGTATCCACCAGCAGATCACCGCGCAGCCTCGCGTTTTTCCGCACTTGTTCGGACAAGACCGATTTGCCCTTCCCGCTGGCTCCCATTACGAGCGAGTGAGATTCTACTTTGTTATCAAAAAACATAATTCCGCCCCCAAAGAGGTGTTGCTATAAAACATGGTTTGAACATCTGGCGCTGTTATTGCGCCCACCGATACTCTGGGCAACGCACTCTGTTGTGGCCGCTTTTCCCTTTGCTATTGGTGATGTCATCTTCATTCTTCGCAGCCCCCAGCTTACTCAGTATTTCAGCTTTTGTGGCGCGATGACCGCGTATTAAAAGAGCATTCAGCAGGTATCCAGTGAACACCTCTGTACTCGGCATACGGTCAAGCAACTCAACATACTGCTCATCCGTCAAATCATGGATCTCACAATATTTTTCCACCGCCTTTTCGTAGGCTTCTGCGTAGCCATGAGTGGAAATCCTGAAAACAATATCCCCATTGCCGTAGCCTGGCTTTGTGACGAGAAAACAAGGTGCGAAGTAGGTTCTCTTCACCCCCATCCGGCTCCGGTTCTCGATACTGATATAAGCCCTCAGCCCCTCAGCAATGATATTTGGCCCGGAGTTGCGTCGCCGCTTACAAGTCTTATTCTGACGCTTCACCTCTTCTGCCTCAGCTTCCCACTTTCGGTCCAAGCTGTAGGCCAGCCGGTGAGCTGTTGCGTAGGAATACTCTCTCAAGGAGAAGTATTCCTGCCGGTAATCATCCGCCACCCCAACTGTTCGTGCGACACGGAACCCGACGAAACCGGCGTCATGGGTTCCCTCGCCGTAGTAAATGACTGCCATTATTTACCTTCCTTACTTCTGATACCGTGCTGCACCACGGTATGGCGACCGCAATTCACATTCAGGTGATCCCGAACTGCGGCCATGACCGCTGAATGCAATCTGTAATCCACACTCTGCCCAAGTGTTTCTGTCGCTTGTTCTTTTGCCATCCACGAAATATCAAAGCTATCAGGTATCGACATCAACTCCTGAACCAGATCGACCGATGGCTTGTAAATGCGGCCACCGTCTTGGATGTACACTGCATCCTTTACCCCACGATCCTGAGACTTGAGGATGGTCGGGCAACTGGTGCTTTCTCTCGTCAAGAACGCAGGCATCCTGCGAGAAGTTGACTCTCTGGCCTGAATTGACTTCAACGCTGTGACGTCTGCACAATCCCCGAGGTGCTTCTCGATCACCGGCCACAATCGTCCACCAGCTCTCTGCTCAGGTTTCGGTGGAACGAACCCAGGGAAGACCGACGCCACCATGTAATAGCGTTCTCGCCCCTGGTACGCGCCGAAATCCAGACCGTTCAAGACCATCTCAGTGAGGAAGTACCCCATCCGCCGCAGTGTCGTTCCCATCATCGCCCCGGCTCCGGATGCTTTGAAGTTCGGGACGTTTTCCACCAGCACGACGGCAGGGTTCACGACCTCGATCTGTTTTAGTGCCGGGTAAACCATGTCGAGCATGGTGGAGAGATCTTCAAGAGAACGCTCTTTGTCCCTTGGACTTTTGGCGTTTGAGTGGTCATCACACCCCAACGAGTAATGGGCCAAACCAATTGGTGGGCACTCCGCCAGCAAGGCTCCAAGGCGATCCAGCTCCAGGTGATGAATGTCTTCATTCAGCAGGATACGCGGGGAGCTGTTCACCAGCGTATTGAGCGCATGTACTTCACTCAGGTTCCGCCCGGATGCTCTGTCTCTGGCTTCAACTGGACGATGTTCCAAAACAATCTCAGCCTTCCAGCCAAGCGATTCCATAACATGAATGTCTACCCCGCCAGTCAATGCCACAAAGGCACGGAAAGGGCTGGTTTTTCTGAACCGATCAGCAATGGCAAAGGCTCTGTTTGCGACGGGAGTGAAGACTACTCGACCTTTTCGCATTTCGACGTGGAAACGCTCTGTATAGCGAGGGAAGCACTTATCTATGAGCCCTTGTCCAGAAAACTCAATAACGGTTTCCAGCGGGTTGTTGGAGCGACTCTTTGGTTGATACCGGCGCTGATAAACCTGGTGTGTCTGTAGTTCATCGGTCGCTGGGATCACCGAAAAACCGCCCATCCCCTCCCCTGGCTCAACGGCGATGCCCATACCTGGCTTGAACCCCATAACATCCAAAAAGTTGGACGAAACCCTAACCTTGCGTTTATCGCCTACTCGATTGAACGCAAGTTGTTTGGTTACTACGGAGGGGGAGACGATCGGTAACATTGGTCAACCTCTTTTCTTCTTGTTTTGCTCGCGCTTCACCATTGCTCCAGCAGCTTTCAGAAGTCTCTGGTTCTCCGCCAGCTCCTCTTGGAGTTCCTGAGTATCCTCTTCTGTCTGAGCCTTTTTCAGCTCGGCCTCGCAATATTGGACCTCTTCCTGCAAGCTGACTTTCGCAAACTTGAGAGCGGCCAGTCGCGTCGTATAAACGCCAAAAGGCAATTCGCCACCTTCCCGGAACTGCTTCAAGCACCAGCTCGGTATAGATGGCAACCAACCAAAGTCCCCATTCTTCCGTGACCTTTTCCCCCACGTAATCCCATCTAACTTTTGGGCAAGATTGACATAGCGTTGATCGCTGGTTGAGTTGCGTCGTTTCTGAATAGAGCGAACTATCCACTCTGTAACCTCGACCTTTGCTTTATCATCATCAGAGATGTAATAAAGGGCTGCGTACAACACAGCGCCTTTACGAATGACTGATGGTGGGTATGCCTGGGCTTTCATCTATCCCCCTATCGCTTTTTCTGTCCGACAAGACGGAGATGATCGGCGGCCAAGTCATACTGCTCGTTTTTGTCGCGGCGGCGGAATCTGTCAAAAAACTTCCCTCGTGGCAGGGTTTCTTCCATAGCGATCAGGCGGTTCAGCCACACTTCTTGAGGTAGCATCCCTGCTGGAGTCGGCCCGAGCTTACGTCCTTCCTTGACGTGCTCCATTGTTTGCGTGGCAGTAAAAATCGCACCACCAAACTTTCTCCACTTGAATTGCAGGGGCATATCTGGAGACTCATCCAGCATCAATTTCTTATTGGTTTGTTCTGTCACGACAATTACTCCACCATCCATTCTTCACTAAGCAGGAACGCCCAGCGCTCTTCTGCTTTTTCTGGGTTGTCTTTGGCCTGTTTGATCATGATCTCGGCGGCGTTAAAGCCTACCTCTCCACTGAACCGGCCCCATGAATGGCTATGCCACTCGCGCATCACACTTCGGCCAAGCGATGCAAGTTCTGGACTTACACCCTCATGGAGGGCATAGAGCTCCCAAGCATCCCACCCGTATCGTAATAGGTTGTGCCCTGGGGCGTTAAAGGCCTGAGCAGCCTTGAACCGCTCTCCAGGCTCCTTCCCTCTAACATCCACACCCTGGAGCACCAACCCCATTACCACTTCAATGACAGGCTCGCGTTGCTTCTTTGCCAGCTCGATGGCAGCCACCAGCATTGCTTTGGCGTCAACAAATTTCCCATGCCCTTGGCACATACCGCAGGTTTCTTTGGAAGGGGAAAAGTCATAAACACCGGAACCAGCACAAAGGCGGCATGTCAGGTCAATCATGGGCTCTTCTCTCCTCATACTCTTCGATGCGCTCTTTCAGACGCTGAACCACTGGTGCGAGCTCAGGGATAGCTTCCGCTTCCTCAAGCGTGTATCGCTTGTCTTCCTGGTAATCGACTATTTGAGGAGGCCTTGGCTGTTTAGGGAACTCAGCAAAGTCATTCAGCGACATCGAGGTAGGAAGTCCTCCTTCAATCTCACCTTTTTCGTTGAGTGACTGAGTGACGATAAGCTGTGTTCCGCCCACCTCGGTATCAAAGCGGTCATCAAAGCGCTCACCGATAGTCCAGCCGCCACGGCCAAGAACACAGGTCGTACTCATACGTAGGCGATTGAATGCTTTAGCGTCATCCCAGTTCAAAGGATTTTCATCCATGAGGAAAAAAGGCGCTTCGTCCCGAACGAACACCTTGGACTTGGCGTTATCGAAGATCGGCCCAAACACCCCCTGCTGGAGGTATGGTTCGACTTTCTCTGCAAGATCCTGGTGCCCTTGAGAACGCAGCGCCTCATAGAGCTGGGTGATTGTTTGTTTGCCGGTGTCCGGAAGGCAGGACAATACTGTCTGCTTTTCCTCGTCACTCAGGCTTACCATTCTGGACAAAAAGCTGACTACCAGCTCGTTGTGCCCATCGACCGTTTCAATGTTGAGCTTGTTCTCGTCCATCTTCTTCCTCAGTAATCGGTTCGATAAATTCAATGGAGTCCATGCTTACATGACTGATAATGGCTTTCAGGCCGCAGCAGTCGCATGGTTCAAAGGTCAGTTCTGATCCCTTGGGAGACTGATGCGTGACCGTTGCCACAGCCCCTAGAGGGATCAACCCCCAGCCGTTTTTTAGTACCCGAGTAGTTCTGACCAGCCGACCTTTGTACTCTCGTTTCAGTTTCGGATGCGGCACTACCGCATATCGCTTACTCATTTCGGTCCCCTTGTACCAAAGGCTCGACAACCAGCTCTTGAGCTTCGTCCCAGTCGGACACCTTTGCATCACCAAACGCAAAGGCAATTCGCATAGCCACTGTCGGCCTGCCTATTTTCATCAAGTAAGCCGCAGCACCGGCACACATCGACTCTTGTCCCGAAGGTGCATAGTTACCCTCTTCATCCCATTCACCACCTGACTTTGAGTGCACGGTCTTGTGGCAATGAAACGTCGTCATGTCGTTTTCAACGATGTCGTTGATGATGCCTTCTAATCGCCCAGGGGCCAGCTCGATAGCGCCCTCCTTCCGGAATGGACAGTTGGCGCAAGGTTTCTTCAAACGGAGATGATTTGCTTGCTTTGGCATACATATCACTTTTACAGCATCATTTTATGATTCTATGATATAGCCATATTCCGTGTAGTCAATATCTCACTAACAATTACTTTCTATCGGACGCTTACGCGCCCATTTTGGGCAGATAGACAAGTTATTTGGGCGTTTGGGCGTTTGGAGTGTGCGAGGTGGACAGCGGGGAGACTTTCACATGTGAAAGTTTTGTTTCTTGGTATCGTTTTATTGTCTCTTGATATTATTTTATGATGCTGTAATAATCATAAATAAGGGCCGCATCGCTCTTCGACCTTCGTTGCAGCCCTTACAACACAATCAAGCAATTAAGGAGCTTTGTTATGCTGCAAGGCAATACTAACACGAATAAGCGCATCCCGCTCGCGGCGTTCATGAAATGGCCGCTGGCGAAACGTCAGGACTTCATCGACCGGGAAATGTCCGGTTGCCCCGACTTTATCAAGACGTCTTTGCTTCGGCATTAAGGCGATCAGGCAGGAAAGCAAAGAACCTCGCTTCGGCGGGGTTCTTCGTTTCTACCTCTTGAATGTTTCGTCAGAACAAACTGGAGCGCTTATGTCACCAGAAACACAGCAACTTACATCCAAGGCTTTATCTCTCATCGAGCAGTCCCGATACAGAATGGGCACATCTCGGTTTGTTGAGGCCTTTATTGACCAGTGGGCATACTTGCAGACTGGCCTATACCCAGCCAAGGAGGAGATCCCGGAAGAACTTCAGCCGGTCGCCTTCGAGCTCTCTCACGTCCTGTCTGCCGCCATTAAGCGCGACCCCACCAGCGATGTTTTGGGTTACGTCCTAAGCATGTCTGGCTTCCACAAGAAGGGCACCAATTACTTCCCCACTCCTCCAGAGATTGGCCGCTTGATGTCACTCATTGTTGGCTCACAGTCTTCGGCAGACTTTTATGAGCCCTGCTGTGGTTCTGGCATCAACGCCATTCACTGGATGGAAAACCTGATCGAGAACCACGGTCCCGAAGCATTGAGAGAAGCCTCAATCTACCTGGAAGACATCGATCCGTTGATGGTGAAGTGCTGCATGATCCAGCTATTCCATTATTTCGAGTCCCGCAATACCACTCCCAAAACGCTGAGTATCGTCGGCATAGACACCCTTAGCAGACGAACCAAGAACATCGCCTACTACGCCGAAAAACCTCCAGCAACCGCCGCTACCGTGGCAGCATAAAAAAACCCGCCGATTGGCGGGTTTTGCATTCAATGCGCTGCTCTATGGCACCTTACAGTTTTCCGTACCGGTTCAAGAACGAAGACCTGTCTAAGATCCCCCAGTCTGTCAGCATGTAGTAGCCGGTGGCACCTCGTTCGCCGGTAGACTCCCTGACGAACAAGATATTCATTCCGAACTCATCACGCAGGGCAGACAACTGTCTCTTGATCGTTGATTCAGGAATATTTGTTGCCTTGTGAAGGTCTTGGAGACTTGGCTTCTCCGTTTTAGACAGGGCATTCACCAAAGCAAATTTTCTTTTCATGTCCTGTGAGATCTTCATATTCACCTGTTCTTGACAGGCCCAACCTCTTTGGCTGGGCCTCCTTTATTAGCCTTCGACACTCAGGAGTTCAATGTCTGACACAGGCACATGAACATGCTTTTCCTTGCCTTCGCCATCGAGCGTTTTAACCCAGACAGTAGACGGAACCAGAGCAACACGGTCGGTCATGATGACTCCACGTTTGGTCTCGCCATCCAGGTTAACGTTGACAGCAAAAATCAAACTGTCAGCCCGGACGTTCTTCCATTCCTTGTCCTTCGGCAGAGGAGGAAGAGCATCACCGCCTTCTTCATCTTTGTCCTTGCCGCTGTTATCTGGCTGCTTGACAGGATCTTTGTGCTCACCCTCTTCATCACGCAAAGGGTCTTCGTCATCATCGTCCTGACCATTGGAATTTTTACCCCCTTCCAGTTCCTCCTGGGCAAGGTTCAGGTCGTCATTCCCGGTTTGTTCCGACGTACCATCCCCACCCGAGTTGAGGGATTGCTCGTCGGTGTTGCCAGCGCCAAGCTCATCATTCTGGTGGGAGCCAGTCAGTGGGCCTTTTTCCATTTCGTCTTTGATACGTTTGGCATCATTCAGCAGCTCACGGCTTTGTTTACGAGTAATCCCGTCAGACATAGCCACCGCGCAGACGGCGCGACATCTTTCTTCATTCAGATCGAACAAGAGACGAAGGTTATTCAAGGTCTCTGTATCAGAACATACTTCATTATCGTATAACTCACGCACACAGTCAGGTAGCTTGAGCAACGACAGATGCGTAGATACGAAAGTGATATTCTTACCGAGCCGATCAGCAATATCCTTTTGCTTCCAACCTTCTTCAATAAACAGGTTTAACGCCTCGGCAATCTCTACCGGAGTCAAGTCATCCCGCTGGATGTTTTCGATCAGCTCACCAGCAGTCTCGTCCAAATTGTTCTGGACCTTATCATTCACCACCAGGTCAATGGTCTCGATACCAGCGTGTTTACACGCTCTCCAACGCCGCTCCCCTTTTTGGATGACGAACTTGCCTTCTTCATTCTTCGGGAACACGATGATCGGAGATTGCTGCCCTTCGGTCAGCAAGGTTGCCGCCAGCTCTTCAATGTTACGGAAGCGCTTACGAACCTGGACCTTGGATACAACGTCGTCAACAGGTACGGTAAGAACCTCTTTGCCTTTCTTGCCTTTGGCGGCTTTAGCAAGTTCGGACAGGCCTTTTAAATTGTTCAATGCCATCGCTTAGCCCACCTTCTCTAATAGTTCTTCCAACACCGCCTCAACCTCTTTGGCCGCGACATGTCCATAGCGAAGCTCCCAGACAGGGATGCCATCAGTCGTCGCCGTATCGAGCGGAGGCCGGTGCATAATTTTGTTCTCAAACAGCAGATCCGGAACTGTGTTCTCCAGCGACTTGAGGGCTTTGTCGTGATTGACAGAGCGGTCCATGTCGTTGATCACGATGCCCAGGATCTCCAAATTTTGGTTGTATGCCTCGCGCACACCAATAATCGTGTTCAGGAGACCTTCTACGCCGTCCACAGCGAAGCCAGAGAGCTTTACCGGACATGCCACATGGGTAGACATCACCAACGCTGCCACCAGCTTTCTGCCGAGGCTAGGCGGACAATCAATCAGCACGTAGTCGTAGTTCTCAAACAGCTCAGCCAAATGGCGAGCCGGATTCATGGCTTGGTCAAGAGGCACAGCCTCCATCTCAAACAGATCCGGGTCATTCTTCGGCGTATGAATGAGGTCTGCACCGCAAGGGCAGTGCATGACCTCAATGCCGTCCAGCTCGTAAGCGAACAGCTCTGCGGTTTTGGTTCCAGTGAGGATGGGCTCGTAGTCACCATCCTCAAGCTCTCGTCTGGGGGCCAGTCGAGAGGACGTGTTCCCCTGACCATCCATATCCAAGACCAGCACTTTCTTTTTCTTCTGTAACGCCAGATAAAAGGCCTGCTGGATACAGAGGGTACTCTTACCCACTCCGCCTTTCTGGTTGGCGAAGCTGATTACTTTTGCCATACCCACCTCTATTTTGGTTTCTCGCAGGTGATCAAGACCACCCCCAAACTTTCACATGTGAAAGATTGTAGCGATCATAAAATGATACTGCAATATCTAATTATGGTTCTGTTAAAACAAACTTTAAACAAAAAAACGGCCATGAAGGCCGCTTATTGACAAGGTTTGTGCTGTCAGCGCAATTGATTTGCTGCTCCAAGCCCATTCGCCAATAACTGCATCGCATCGTTGAACAGCGCGGAGCCCCGTTCCGGTGTGAGCAATTCCGGCATATCTTCTCGCGGCCAAGTACCGGCTACTTGAATGAGCAAACTGGCAGCCCAGTGAATCTGCTTTTCTTCACTTTCATCGGCCAGAGTGCATACGACGGGGAAACCGTACTTACGCCCCCAGCGACTCACCTCTTTGAACGATACCAGCTCAGGCTTTTGCAAATCCCGGCTGTAGGCCTCAGCTATCATGTGGTTCAGTTCTTGAGTGTCCATTTATCCCCCTTAACAGTTTTTTCAAATTCTTCCTCAAACATCGTTTTTAATGTGTTTCGTATCTCTTCATCCTGGATGTCATTGACATCAAAGCTGGTAGCGACAGCCTCACTTCCAATGCCACAGAGAACATAACCCCGGCCATCAGGACCAGTTTTAAGAGGCACAACGGGAAGTGGTGTATTGGGACACACTCCAGCAATGCCCGGAGAAATAATTGGCCCCCCGCGAGGAATAACCCAATTACCGATAAACCCCCAATCAATTTGCGTCGAGATGGCATCAGGCTGGTATTGCTCACCCCAAAAGTTGATTGCTGCCTGCTGATGTTGTTTACCGGCATAGTAGATATATCCGGCCACAAGAAGCACGGAGAGGACAAAAATAATTGCCAATTGGCGCAAGACTCTTGCGATAATACTTAAATTCATGGGCATTGTTCTCTTAATTCAACGCTCCCCCGCCCACTGCTGCTATGGCCGGGTTCATCCAAAATCCATCAAAGCCGGTGAACATTTCCGCCTGGGTGCGAATGTACTCAAGAATGATGTCACAGGCGATCCAGCGCCGGTTATTCCTTTCTGCGGCCAACCCGCTCTTATTCGACCCACTGAACGGATCAACAACAAGGTCGCCCTCTTCCGTCAGAAAGCGGATAGCCATTTCAGGTATGTCTGTTGGGAACATTGCCGGGTGCGGTGGCAACCCCAGTTCTCTAGCGATTCTCCGAAGCTCCAGAGTATCCGCACAACGGTGGCCGCGCTGGATAACGTTTTTCGGTATCCGTCCTTCCGTGACGTTAGAGAATGCGTTCCCTCTCAGTCGATATGCCCCGTCACCATAACTGACCACTCTGTTATCACCGCCTTGGGCCATCAGCTTCTGATGTTTCTCTGTATGAGGGATCAGGACCCTTCTGTTGTCAGAACGCACCCTGTCAGGGTCGTTGGTGAACCAATAAACAGGCTCCCACCCGGCACACAACTGGTAACGGTTCACACAAGCCCAGTGGGTCGGACTTGGTGGTTTTGACAGGTTGATCCACGGCCATCTATCCATGAGAGAGAGCCCAAGCCGATCATGGAGCGCCAGCACCATTCGCTCAACGTAGAGAGATCTGGAGGGGCTCTTGGCCTCGAATATGTCATTGCTGACATTCAGGACAACGCTTCCTCCTGGCACCAGGTTCTTGACTATCGGTTCGAGTGCCTGAGTAATGAAATCCACCCATTTGGCTTCATCAACGTTTCCATAGCCACGCTGTATACGGAGCGGGAACGGCGGAGATGTCACACACAGATGCACCGGCTCATCGAGGTCAGAGAAAAAGCTCTTGTTGTTTGACCACACCGCCAGCCCAAGATTTGTTGAATAAGCGACCAGTCGAACGCCACCTAGCGCTTCATGCAGGCCCTTCTTGGTTTTGCTTGAGAGCTCCCAGACACCCCGCTCGCCGTCCACCTTCTGGAGAAGGTTCATCGACTTGAGGGTTTGCTGATACCAGCGTATCTGTCTTTTCAGCTTGCTCCGCTTGACCTTTGCCTTGCCAATTTCACTTTGTTCATTCAGAGCGCTTTTCGGGATTCCAGCGAGCTCTGCCACCGAATCGTAGAGCTCCTCATTCGATAACGGCTTATCGGCCTTGGCATACGCCTCTTGGACATGAAAGAGTTCTAGCTGGCTACTCATCATGCCCCTCCGTACCCTGGAATATGTCATTGAGCACAGAGGTCGCCTCGGCGCTCTTTACATCATGCTCGGTGTAGAAAGGCCACCAGGTTAATCCGCCACCTTCAAACCATGAGCAGCGGAACTGGATTGTCTGATCAGGAAGGACTTTGAACTCGACATGCTGGGGTTTGTCATAACGGCACATTGCACCAAGGTCTAGGCCAAACTTTTCTTTAACCAATGTGGATGACATCGACCCCTGGCTCAAACCTTGGCTGTTAACCCAATAGACCCGGTTGACAGCACCAGCAATACCGAAGAATAGGAAAGCCAGTATTGCCCCGGCCTTCAACCATACAAAAACACTTCTCACAATTATCCTTCCTGCTTTACAAATGGGTCTCTGCCATCGAGAGGCTTTGAAAAAATAGCCCCCGGCTCAGACATCGCCGCCTCGACCTCGTACTTGTTAAAAGTCTCCGTCCACCAGCTATTCATCTGGTAAATCGTGATATTCAGAATTGAAGCAGCCTTGCTCTTACTTGTGGCCGCAACGACAGTTCTGAACTGCCCCTCGGCCCCATAAGTGATCCCGCCATAAACCTTCAACTTCGCCACTATCGTTTTCTCCACCCAAATATGTCTCTCACGTCCCGCACACAGAAGAACCAACTTACCCTTGGCAGGAACGCATCGACTAACACACCTAAGGCGATAACAAACAATGGCGCCATCAGGATGAAGCCCAAACGTGCAACGGTCCCATATATACCTGCACAGATGAGCAAGGCTGCGATGACAGAGCAAACTAGCTGATGCTGACGCCTCAGTCTGGCTAGTTCAGACGATTTCTTGTCACTGTTCATCATCGAGCTCCGCGAGCTGAACACTGACACTGGCTGCCGCTGGAGGGGAAAACTGTACTGTCAGTCCGGATTCAAGCCTGATAGAGGAAACCACCAGCGTATCTGGTCCGGATGACGCCGGTACGACCGCAACAATGGTTCCCCCTTCCAGCAACTGGATGGCATCCTCAACAGTACAGCGCCCCATTACTGATTACCCGCCAAATCCAGCTCTTGCTGGTCTTCATTGGACTCGTCAGTTTTGGGCTCCAGCTCCGCCAGCTTGGCTTTCAGCTCCTGAAACGCATCAACATCTTCCCGGCTCAGGGTAAGGGTGAACGTTTCACCGTCATCGTTCGGCTTGATGTTGTCCAGACGACTGGTAATAGAGCTCACGCCTCGGTGCATGGCTTCAACCACCTTTTTGCCCAGGCGGGGACCTTTCTCGACAGACTTTTTGGTCAGTTTTTTCGGGGCCTTCTTGCCGTCATTGCCACTGGCCTGTTCTTCCTGCGCCTTTTTCAGGATCTCAACAGCGTTGGTGCCGTGCTCGTTGTAGAGCTCCTGAGCGTAGGTGGCAGCCACAGAGCCTTCCTGAATCATCCGTTTCAGTTCCAGAGGCATCTCCAAAAGGGCACGGGCGATACGAACGTGCTCAGCCGAGCGGCCAACACGTTGGGCAATCATCTGGTCGCTCCACCCCCAGTTTGCAAGCCGAGCGTAGATCACGGCTCGCTCAAGTGGAGAAAGAGGGAGCCCATCGTTGCTGGTGGCGATCAGAAGGCTCTGTTCGGCTTCATCGCCCTTGTGCTCTACGACCTGCACGAACTGGATGTCGGCACCTTCCTCTATAGCAAGCAGGATGGCGCGGCGACGGCGATGACCTTCACGGACATACACCTTTCCGTCGATAACTTTGACGATGATCGGCGGAACATAGTCGCCACGCTTGTAAGCATCGGCCAGCACTCGAATACCAGCTTTGATGTCCGGGCGCTCGTAGTAGTCCTCGCAGAAAGCGCCACGGGTGTTAAACCCTTCTTCCTCCAGCAGAAGCTGAGGAGAGATAGTGAATCCATCCCCTTTTTTCAGTTCTTCGGGGGCGGTTACGCCTTTGAGAGCGCGGAGTGAGTTGATAACAGCCATTCGTTGGTTCTCCTTGTGACTTGCTCACTTTATAGCATCACTTTTTGATACTGTAAACAGGGCGGCATAAAAAACCCGGCGCTTTACAGTACCGGGTTCTCTCTTCCTTCTCACCACTAACTTGCTTTGACTTTGAGCAACCTCAGCGCCAGCATGGCCCATTGCAGATATGCTTCCAGTCGTTGCTGGTACTCTTTCCCTGGTGGGCGTTGACCTTCCTTGTGGGCTATCGTCCTCTCGATACCGGCGAGGCTCTTTCTCAGCTCCAGGTTCCTGCGTATTCCCACCATTCTCTGTCTTGCTGATTCAGGAGACAGACTCCCAAGTCCAAAGAGGGGCAGTTGTCTGTAGTCCTGTGTTCCCAAGTTAATTTGGTTCCACGCCATTGCTGCTTGCCACGGTCGTTTCTGGATTTGTTGGATCGCCTTCCCACAACCCAGGCAGACCATATTCCAGCGCACAGGAGGACCTATAACCTTCTGCATTTGCGCCCGGCCATGACAACTATCGCAGGCTGCCACAGGAACGCTGAGCGGGTCGTGGTGCCCATAGGCTACTGTTTCAGTCTGGCTGTAGTGTTCATCTGATTTGAGCTCCGCCAAGAGCTTCTCACGCTTCTCTTTTGCGTATTCGAGGGTTAAGCCTTTTCTGATTTGTTCCATGTTCAGTCCAGAATGATTTTTCTCTTGTCTCGCTTGGGAGTGCCTTGTTCTTTCTGGTCCGATGTAGAGCTGATGACTTCTGGCTCTTTGGCCTCGCCCCTTTGTAGTTCGTCAATACTCCCCAGCTCTGTTCCACCGTGTCTTATCTCACCTTGATCTCTATGCTCTCTGGTTGAACGACGGATCTCTTCCGAAACTCCACGCAAAAACCCAATCACATTGGCCCGGAATGTACGTCTCTTCTCCTCTATCTCAAGCAAGTAACTCAAGTAGAAGTAAAACGGTATCGAGACGAACAATGACAAAGGGAACCAGCCTTTTTCGCTGGCAGAAACAAAGAGTCTCGGCTCAAACATTTTCATGGCGAGGGTCGCCATTAGCACAGAGATAACTACTGGAGTCACCGCCATCAAAAATCGGGAATGAAGGTACGCCATCCAGACCCCAGCGACTAAAGCTGTTAGCGAGAGGAACATAGCAACAACCAACGGGCTCGCATCAATGGCGATTAGCCCTATCTGGACGATAATGACGAAGCAAAGAAGCAATATTCTGTATAAAAATGACCGCATTCCAACCCACCTCAATCCAAGATAATCTTGCGCTTATCTTTCTGAATTTCGATAGGCTGCTCCGGTTCACTCAGAACACCCTCTGACGCTTTCAGAACTTGAATACTTGGAAAGCCCTTCCCTGCTCCTGCTTTTCTTGGTCTCTGCTCTGTTACCTCAATCGCTATTTCATCCCCCTCCCGGAACTGCGGGTAACAACCAGCGCGGTTGGCATAGCGATTCAACGACATTTTGAGCAGCCGGTATTTCTTTGGGCAGGTTATTTGTACTGACGCATCAGAGCTGCAAGCTGCGTCAAGCCGCCGGAAAAATTCCTCCGGTATCCCCTTTACAAGGAGCTCGCTCAACTCATCCATAGGCCTTGAGCCGGTTGGCATCGGATATGGCAACCTCCGGTATTCTCTGTAGATGTACCGCTTGATGACGATATGAAAGACGAATGCGGCAAAGCCCCACAAAGGGCCATTAAGGAGCCCCGCAACGATAAGTAGCACCGACGGGAAGGGAACCCCTACGAAACTCGGCAGGATTTTAATCTTTACCATCGGCGTTGACCGACGCACACTCTCACTCATTTGCTGACCCTTTACGTGCAACCTTGTACTGCACTTTCAGATCGTAACCATCCACTTCCTGATGAAGGACTTTCACGGGGACACCTTCAACGGTCCCCAGGTACACGCTCAGCTCAACTTCCGGAACATCGTCCCTGAGACCCAGTACATTGCGCCACCCAGTCGATGTCTTCTGGCAGTGAGCGCCCACCCTGTCATGCCGGTAGTAAATGTCTTTGTTATCTCCTTGGCAGATGAAGAATCCACTAACCTGCCCCGTCCTTAACACCCACTTGCGGTTGTGGAAGGTAGCTTCTTTCTCCACCTCAGTGGACTTGTCTATAGCCACCTGGCTTACCACCAGCTCTTGTGCGGACAAATCAGACACAAGGCCTATTACCAACGCGGATAACAGCGCGGCCATAGCCGCCCGTGTCATCATACTGCCGCCTCGTGAGTGGCATCGGCAAAGAATTTGCCTTGTTTGTAGATCTCGTCCTTCTCGAACGAGATAGCATCCGCACGACTGCTGAATGGTCCATAGCTTTTACCGTCGATCAGCACCTTCCACTGGCAACGCCAAACACGAGTCCATGCCGCAATCTTTGACTCGTCTGAACAAAGTCCGCGAATAACATAGAACGCAATCATTAGAATGCCGCTCGTCGGCACGATGCGCGAAACCCTTGTTTTACTGTATTCCTGCACTTCAAGGCCTTTGAAGGAAACCTCATCGGCAAACCCGCAGACCTCACCATTTTTGATTACGATGCGCTTTTTGCTCATAACCTACCCCACTAATCCAAAATAATTTTGCGCTTGCCTGGCTGTACTTCGATTGGCTCTTCCTTTTGCACCTTTGGTGCCGGAGCTGATGAGCTGACAACCACCGGTTCTCTTTCTGGGTTTTGTTGCTGGCGCTCACGGAGTTCATCCACTGAGGGAGGCTCATTGCTTGGTCGTTCAGCCCTTTCAGCACGTCGGGCTTCTCTTAACAACTCATCAATTTCGGAGTCGCTCCGGTTGTTCATAAAAGCTCTATAGGCAAAGAAAATCAGCACCGGCACTATTGCCACCAAGAAGAAAGGAAATGAGCTTCCGCTATCTTCCACTGGCTTGGTACTGGCCGCGCCTGTATCGAACATGGTACGAATAACCGTTGGCGCGGTCATGATCATAATTGCAGGCATTATCCCCATCACAATTCCTGATGGGCTCTGCCTCATAATTCCACTAGCAACCCCAAACACCAGCATCAACCCCGCTATGACTTTGACGAAAGAGCTATCCATTAGACCGATCATGGAGTCACTTACCTCCTCGAACGGACTTTGAAACGCACTGGTATTGCGGTCGGTGTCTTGTGCAGCACCAATCTGCTTGGGAGGTTCACTCTTTGGTGCAGTCTCTATGGATAGCGCTGGTGGTTGGCTGGCAACCTTCTGCATTTCACCATCTTGCTTAACCACCCCCAGGTCCTGAGTTTTGACGTGCGTTTGTGCTGGTGGTGCTAACTGGTATTTGACTGCCAGGTTGTTCCCGTGGACTTCAATGGTTTGCAGGGAGATGGGTTTACCTTCCAACTTGGTCAGAGCTTCTTGGAGCGGTAGCTCCTGAGCATCAGTCATACCGCCCATAAAGCCATTGAGCCCGTCATCATGGACGCGACAACGCAGCCTTCCCGAATAGCTACGGTATTCACCTGGGCAAACAAAATAGCCGCCCTGAGGGCCATCCAGTTTGCGCCATTTATTGCTTTTGAAGGCCTCCACTTTGGTCACAACTGGCTGACCGTCATGGTAATCAATGACCGTTTTGCTCTCCGGGCCAGTGTCCTCTACCTTCTTGCTGCCTGAGTCATCTGAGAGCATTTGCCCCACCATTACGCCAGTCACAAAGTCACTGGCAAAGGCCGCAGGAGCTGCGACCATGAGACCAACCAGCAAAAGAAGGGGGACGCGCCCTGTCCTTCTCATCACCATTCGTTCTGTTCCGTTTCGTGCTGGGTTTGACCAGCATTGAAGTGGTACTCGGGTTTCAGCTCTTTTTCTTCGACTTCGAGCTCTTCCGGGCGAATACGCTGCTCCAGCGCTTCACAGGTCTTACCCTGAAACCCCGTGAAATCGGCAGCAATCTTGCCGCCCTTGATCTTGATGTTTACCTTTTTCACTTTGTCACCTCGTCGTTAAGTTCAACTAATCTGATTGCCTTGGCGCTATTACCAAACAGCTTCCTCAGCTTCCAGTTCCAAAGTGCCATCGTGATGCTGCTTCACCGTCACGCTGAAACCTTCCTCTTTCAACTGCTGCTCGTAGTGGAAGGCAATGTAGCGATCCTGCACCTTGCTGCTTGCCTGCTGCGTCCAGCGGCCATAAGAGCCGTAGTTTTCCTGGTACTGCTCCCAAACACCGTTTTTTTCCTTGTAGCCAATCCGGTGCTCCTTGTTGTTCTGGTCGATCAGAACAATCGGGTATTTCTCGAAGGTGTAGCCAGCGCCCACGCGGTATAGCTTTTCGTTTTCAACAACGACGCCAACTCCCTCCAGAGCCTTCAACAGCAGCTCTTTGTCTTTGTAGGCGACCTGCACCTTGCCTTTTACGATATGGCTCATCTCATCACTCCTGAGTTGTTTCGGGGGTCATGCCGTGTTCCGGCATGACAAAGTTAATCGCTTAGTCCTCGATGGCGAGTTTTCGTCCAGAGCCATTCTGCTCTTGAACATCGAAGTTATTGGCCGGATAGAAGCCTTGATCCCGCAAACTGCGAATCTGGTTGATGTCTTCTCGGCGAGTTTCACTGGTCGGGGTAATGCGAGTGACCGCATCCACCAGCGCTTCATTGTTGAGCTCTTTGTCCTGAGCGTTCGCCAGATACATCGCGTCAATGACGGCCTGTTCAATCTCTGCCCCGGTGTATCCCTCGGTGGTACGCAGTAGCGTAGGCATATCGAACGCGGCGATGTTGGCCTTCTGCTTGGCGAGGTGGATCTCGAAAATCTTCTGGCGCTCAGCCACACTTGGCAGATCAATGAAGAATGCTCGGTCCCAGCGGCCAGCTCGCATCAATTCAGGAGGCAGCGACTGAACCCGGTTGGCCGTCGCCACAATGAAGATCTTCTTCTTGCGCTCTTGAAGCCAGTAGAGGAAAGAGCCCAGCAGGCGCTTGGATACTTCGTGTTCGCCATCGGCATTACCAAAAAACTTCTCCATCTCGTCAATCAACACAACAACGGGTGCGATCTGCTCAATGGTCTGCAATGCACGATTGAACTGGCGCTCGGTTTCACCGAGATACTTACTATAGAAACGGCCCATATCCAGGCGAACCAAGGTAGTGCCAAGTACACCGGCAGCGGCTTTTGCCGTCAGCGATTTACCACCACCAGGTACACCGGCCAGAAGGACACCTTTTACCGGAAGGTCTTTGTCCCAACCGGCTTTACGTATCTGGAGAAACTCCTTGAGGTTTTCGAGCCCACCGACATTCCCAATATCAATGGCCTCAAGCACATCGAGGCCGACATCACGCAAGATGTGAGCTTTTTCTTTTCGGATCTCGCCCAGGTATTCTTCACCCTTGAATTTCAAGTAAGCGGAATAGGTGAAGACGTTCTTCATCTGGGTGTGTGACAAGCCCAGGGCGTGGTTTGCGATGACAGCACGTTCGTTGCTCTCGAAGACTCCACCATCTTTCACGTTATCTTCACAGGTCTGGAGCAGTTTCAGGATTTCCTGATTGCTCATAGCCGGGAGATCGATGTGATAAACGAACTCTTCATTGAAGACGTCTTTGCCAGCGATGATGTAGTTGATCCCCTCATTCTCCAGATAGGTCAGTGATGACTTGAGGGCTGGGAGTGTTTCCGGGTTTGCACGTTGTCGGTCGAAAAAGAAAGTGTCGAACACGACAACACCGTTTTTGGAGGACTTCTTGGACTCGTCCACCATTGCCTTCATCGTGCCTGGATCGGGCAGCTTCTTGAATGGCATCACAATAAAGTGCTTGCCGACTTTCTTTGCAATGTCAGAGAAAACGCTCTCTGCACGGCCCAGCTCAAAAGTGCTAACGTTGATGACTGGAAAGGACAACTTGATTGGAATCTCAAGTTTGTCCATTTGCTGTGTAATATCGCTCATCGCTTATCCTTTAAATAAATTTCGACTTGTTGATCACCTCACATCATAAGTTCATTTTATGATGCTGTAAATATCACCTTCCAACTCTGTAGCTGTTCACGGCGGACTCAACGCGCTTGACTGACACGTCTATACCATTTGTCACCAGCAACTCATGCACTTGGCAACAGGCCTGTTGTTTTAGGCCAAAGAACTCTTCGTTAACACGGGCATACTCTGCTGCCGAATTGGAGGCGGCTCGTCTTAGATCTGGCATCAGAGATTCAACGCGAGACTCTACTTTGTCCAGAGAGGAACTGGCAGACGACAAGCTGAACAGCGAGAAGACGCTCCCAAAGTCGAAACCATCATTCAAACCGGCAAAGTCCATACCCAGATCGATAAACTCAGTTGCCATTGAGTGGTGCAGTGAGCCCACAATGTCACGATGATCCCCCAGCGCATTTGCGAAGGCTTTCACAGCTCTCTTCGCATCGTCTATTTCACTGCTGGCCGAGGAGTTTGACATCGACGACATGACGGAAATGCCCTTGTTGTCAGTCACAAGGTCGAGAACCTCCATTGTTTGTGCTGATGAAATACTGGAAGAGGCCTCACTGATTTCACGTAAGGCTTTTTGCCCCATGTCCACCAGTCGCTTGTTGCTCTCGTGGAGTCGAGATGCGGCGTCAAGCCTATCTTGAGCTTGGGTGATTCGTTCCAGAATCTGGCTACCGTCAATCGCTTGCTTCACGGCCCGAGAAACCAATCCCTCTTTGAGCTGGTCTCTCCCACGGCGCAAATACCGCAAATCGCTGTTATGGCCTTTTAGTGCTGAACGTATAACGGCGATGTCTCGACGAAACTGCCAGAACGTTATAATTTTTTGCCAGATCCCCAACTGAGCACGCTGTTGGCAAAGAGCTTCGTACTCTGCACCTTTCTCTTCAACCTGGCTGAGAGCTGCGGTAATCCTGTCTTGATATTGCCGGTCGTCAGCCAAGTAACTTTGAATTGCTTGTTCCATCCCGTACCCCAAAAACTTTCACATGTGAAAGTTCATTCTTTCTTTGTTCTGCCAGTACAAAGTATTTTGCCTTAGAACGACCTCACACCCCGCCCCTGCTCACGCCCATTTTGGGCAATTACAGATTCAGCATTTACAGGCTTATAATGTGATGCCGTAATAGACAAATAAAAAACGGCATAGCCGTTTTTACCTTACTTTGCTTTGCTCCGGCCCCCGCATAGTGCATTACCAATGCGTGATGAAAAATCCTTCCATTCTGGACTGTTCCGGTAGTCATCCTGTCCAGTTGCTTGTTCCTGGCTGGTCGATGCGAATTGATTGAGAGCATCCGGGCACGAAGAGCAGACCCCGATACCTTCCACTCTATTCACGCGAAGCCAGTGACACGGTTGACCGTTTTCAACACAAGCGTGATCATCGGTGCATCCGCACCCTATACATTTAGCAGTGAGCATAAGCGCCTCCCCAAGTAAATTAACAACATCATAGTATCATTATGTGATACTGTAAATATTAAAAAGAAAGCGGCCATAGCCGCCCTTCCGAAGTAATTTTCCTTTAGTGGTTGTCTTGGCCCTGTTTCCAAGCGACGAATGCCTGCACTAGCGGTACGCCATCATCACTCAAGGCATTCCCTTCTATCCATCCGCCTCGTATGACGACAGACTGCCCTGATTCCAAGCCAAAAGGTTCCCACTCAGAAGCCACCGGGGAACCGTCCACCAGCAGGTCGAGATCTTCAATCCATTTATCCCGGCCATCCAGAGTTTTCCAAACTGAGTCATCGACCCAAAAGGCCTTGATTTGTTCTGGTGTGGCATTGGTCCAATCGTTGTCTTTCCCGTCAGCAAGTGAAAGTACAGAGTCAACCGTTTGCTGCCAGTTCGGCCAATCTTCTTCGACAACAACGCAAGTAAGCGAGCTCTTGCCATTTGCTCTGCGGCCATCATCAACCTTCCGGATCAGCCTTTCCAGTGTCGCCAGCTCCTCATCGCAGAGCACGGCCTGTGCATCGCTTATCTTTGCCACGAAGTAACGTGCTTCAAGCATCGACATAATTATTTTCCTCCCCAGGGCACAAGTTTTGTCGAATATCCAAGCATTAGTGGGTGCTTCGGGTCCCCCGAACCAGTCACGCCAAATGCCAATACCGGCTTCCCAGATGCAACGAGCTGCTCTAAAAGCCTGTCCAAATGAACATGCAAAGACTTAGGCAGCTTAGTTCGGCTCCCCCAGCAGGGCACCAAGACATCAGCATCCCGAATAATCCTTTCCAAGTGGATTTCATTTTCAGGCCCGACAGGATCAACCGCCGTAGCCAGCTCTCGAACGTCGGTCGCCCGAAAAGCAAAAGCATTACCGACTATGAATCGCCTCCCTCCGTTGACCTTGGTAAACCCTATCCACTTTCTGACCGTGTGATCGTCCTCGGTGGCCGTGGCCGTAGAGCCGTTTACACCAAAATAACCGAACACAAGGCCTTCGGGTTGCACATCCCTTTCCAGACGGTATCTGTACATGCCGCACTTGCTGATAATTGCACTCAAAGTGTCACCTCTTTTTGAATGAAAAACGCCCTTTCACAGTTGCATTTTTTAATGCTGTGATAGGATAAAAGTGTAAGTTGAAAAGGAGAGATGACCATGAAACATGTACTGAATATCGCGCTGATGGCTGTTGTTGTTCTTGGCCTGGCTATGCTTGAGGCAACCAACTGGGGTTACGCAGTGCTGGCTATCCCGGCAGTGATTTGGGCCAAGCCGGTGCTCAACCTTCTGCACAAACTGCCGGTTCTGGCTGCTGCTTTTTGGATTCTGGTTGCTGTTTTCGCGTGGCAAGCGGCACTTGTTGGTATCCTGTTCTATGGCGTACTTGCGACCCCTAAAGCGCCAGCAAACACCAATGGCAAAAAAAGCCGAAAAGCCAATCTGATGGGCACTTACAGCTACGACTTTAAAACCGGCGAATGCTTTAGCTAAGACTGGCTCCACGGTTATTTCTCCTCAGCCTTCCTGATGGGCGCTCTCAGCGCTCTCAGGACAGCTTCTTCAAGAGCTGCGGCCCCTGCCCTATCACGTCGCTTTGTTAATGCCCCATATTGCTTCCTGATGGGTAGCATCAGCTCTTCGAGTTCATTGCGCTTCCTATCGTCGGCTTCAAGTTTCTCGCTTCGCGCCAAGGCTTCGGCTTGCTCGCTTTTTGCTTGCCACTCTATCTTGTCGCCTTGCACTTCCCATGCTTTAACGTAATGAGCATCATCCAGACCTTTTGCTCCGTTGTCCGAAAACGAGGCCCCTGAGTAAATGCCACCGACAACCCAGCGCCTTTTGCTTTTTCCCTTTGAGAAATACATCTCACGGCCTAAAACACCATCGCGCAAAGTGGCTACCGAGATAAAGAGCCCAGCGTCCCCTTTCCTAAAGCCGCAGAACACAAACTCAAGCGGTTCGTATAAATCACTCATGCTGATCACTCCGAAGAACAGACAAGACCTTCTCAGCTCGCTCCTGGAGGTCTATGAGTTCGGCAGCATCATTACCGCTCAATGACATGCCCCCGCCATAGAGGCGATACTCAACGCTGTCCATCGCCTGGCGAAGCAATCCTAGAAGAGCATTCACGTTTGCCGGTGTTGATAGGGCGACGGCTTCACCTTTCAGCTCACGTCCATTAAATTCCGACCACTCGGCTATGCCTGTCAGTTCGCAACAATTTGAGCAGGACATACTGGCAACATTCTGGGGATCGTCTGGACAGTGTCCATTGATGACAAAGTTCATCTCGTCACTGCCGCACTTTCCACAAATGATGTGTACTTTTTTGCCCATGCTGCTGCCCTTAGTGGAGAGTCTGCTCTTCCACAACAATCATCCCGTCAACCAAGCTGATTGTGGCGGGACCGCAGTTACCCAGCACCTCAGCTTTGACTCCGTTGTTCAACGCGACATAAAGCCGTCTCGCCCCGTTGGTGACGCGGATGCCTTTCTGGTCGAGTTGTTCAAGCATTTCTTCGTAGGTAATTTTTTCGTCCATCAGTTCTCCTCAGCAAGGATCTCGTCGATGAGGTTCTTTGCTATCAATCTGGCATCCAAAGGGACAGCCAGGCTGTCAATTCTGCCTCTTTCATGGGCAACAATGAGTTGCGCCTTCCAAGCTATCCCGGAAAGAGAAGCATCAGGTTCTTTACCTGAGCTTCTCATACATCTTGCGTTTCGGTACGCCGCCAGCCACTCAGGTCTGGTTGAGTTATAACGCCCAAGGCCAGCTTTTCGTTGGAAGCACATTCATCGCGCACCTTTACAGATTCATTTTATGATACTGTAAACAATAAAAAGACACCTTGCAAGACTTTCACATGTGAAAGTTTTCTGGTTTACATCTGCTCGCTTGGATCAAACCCCAGAGCCTTGCACACGTCATCCAGGTCATCGAGCGTGAAGAATCCCAGCGTCAGCTCCCCGGAGCGCTTCGCGGGGTTATAGCGAATTTTGATGGGCCTACCCGTCGCATCGCTCATCAGGGTTTCCAGACGCTTAATGTCAGCATCCCTATCCACTTCTTTGCCCTTCGCTATCGCCTCATATGTATGAACCGGTGTCCTGGTATGCAGGAGATCCCTCAGGAGCTTTTCTCTCTTGCTGATAGGTAACTTAGCCACGGCTCTCACATGTCCCAGGGTGATCTTGCGTGGATTTCTGAGCCAGAGTGTGAGCTCTTCCTCCGACAGCGTACCGGCGCGTTTCAGGTGTGTAACCGTGTATACCTTCTCAATCCCCAGTTCCTCTCTGATCTGACTGTTTGAGCGCCCCTCTCCGCTTAGGAACGCGACCACATAGGCCTTTTCTGCATCAGTCATGTCTGGATGCTGGTGGTAGTAGTCAATGGCTTCTCTTGCGTCGAGCAGTAGGGGCAGGTTGTTCATTCAGTACACCTTTTAGTCACATGACTATATTGAGGCCTATTCTACCCCCTATTTTAGTCACATGACTACTTACCGGCATTTCGTCCCCCATAGCCGCCGATTTTTCTTGATTATAGGTTTGAATCTATATAGGATTGCACCTATATTAAGTAAGGAGAAACCATGTGGGTCATCGAGACAACTGACACCTTTGATGAGTGGTTCGATGCACTGGATGATACCGATAGAGCCAACGTGCTGGCTTCGATGATGGTGCTGCGAGATAGAGGTCCCATGCTGTCGAGACCATACGCGGATACTGTTAACGGTTCATCCTACAGCAACATGAAAGAGCTGCGGGTCCAAAGCAAAGGAGATCCTATCAGGGCATTCTTTGCGTTCGATCCAAAGCGTAAGGGGATTCTTCTCTGCGCCGGTAACAAGACCGGGGACGAGAAAAGGTTTTATGAAGTAATGATCCCAATTGCAGACCGCGAGTTTGCGGCGCACTTGGATAAATTGAAGAAGGAGTGACGTTATGGCAAGAACTCTTGACCAAATGCTGGCAACAGAAAAGCCTGAGGTTGTTGCCAAAGCACAGAAAGCGGCCACTGAGATGTTACTGAACATCCACTTGGCAGAGCTTCGTGATCGCATGAACCTTACCCAGGGGGAAATTGCTGCATCTCTGGGTGTGAGACAGCCGACAGTCTCCGAGATGGAAAAACCTGGACGAGATCTCAAGCTGTCGTCCATTAAGCGGTACGTTGAGGCCTCCGGTGGCAAGCTACGCCTCGATGTTGAACTTCCGGACGGCACCCACTACGGCTTTGCCGTTTAACTCGATACGCCCCGTTATGGGGCGTATTACTTATCTTGCACTTCCTCCAGCCGTTTGCGGTATATCTCTCCTGCACGTTCCCTGCCATCGTCGGTCAGCCTAAAGGCCAGCTTTAGAGAAGCATTCCGGTACTTGTTCAACAGGCCATTCTCCACCAGCGTGTGGCATGACGTTCGGAAGTTCGTTCCATGAATACCGCTCTGGCGAGCTGAGTTGATCATCTCCAGTATTTTTACACCTGGTACAGGCTCGGCTTTTCCACCGGCCTCAATTGCGTATAGAATGAACAAAACGTCCTTTTGAGTTGACGACAACCTCATTCCGCCCCCTTATTCATGTCTGATATGAATAAGGCTCCCACGAAAGGAGCCTTATGTAAACCTTATTCATGTGTCACATGATTAAGATCTAGTTCACGGAGTCTTTCAACCCCTTACCAGCTTTGAACCCAGGAATGTTGGCCGCCGCGATCTGGATGTTCTCTCCAGTCTGGGGATTCCGTCCGGTTCGCGCTGCGCGTTCCTTAACGTGGAAAGTACCAAACCCAGTAAGCGCTACTGTCCCACCCGCTTTAAGCACCTCTTTCACTGAGTTGATCAGCGCATTTACCGCAGCTTCGGCCTTTGCTTTGCTAATATCAGCGTCTTCGGCCACTTTCATAATCAGTTCGCTTTTGTTCATCGTTATTCCTGTTTGTTTTCTTGGTTACTGTTTACACCTGCATACTCTGGGGTGTGGTTAGTGCTTTCTTCGCCACTCCCAAGGGGGAGTTCTCTCCGATTCCGGTAATGCCCAGAGACCTCGCTTATCGGCTTTGGCCTCGGTCTCCAGCTTGAACAGCTCCGGTGTTTTGGCGTACTGCCGGTACACCCACGCACTCCCAGAACGGACCATTTCGGCATTGACCCATTTGCCATCGACATAGAGATTGGCAACCAGGCGGCCATAACGGTCTTTGTCGATTTGCTCCACTTTGATCATTCGACCAAACACCAGATCTGATAAGGCCTGCTTCGCCTTTGAGCCGTATGGCTGCTTTTTCTCTGGAGTATCGATCTCCGCGAGCCTTACTCGGTACTGGATCTTGCCACTCCGGCAGTCTTTTCCGGTATCGCAGCTTTGTTCCGTTAGCACTTTGACCGTATCACCATCAGACACCCCCACAACCTTTGCAGTGAAGGTCTCTGCCCACACATGAGGAGCCAGCACCAGCATTGCTGATAGGAACGCTGAAATCCCCGTCTTTTTTGCAAAACCGAACCTCATAATCACTCCATCTTTTTTGCAGCCGGTAGAGCCTTGGCCCAGCAGAGCATTGTTTTATCCGCCTTGCTGTCTACGATTCGACAGGCATCCCAGTTAAGAGATGACCAGTGAGCAATGGCAGAGGCCAACCAGTACCACGGTGCAGTAAACACCGGCAGGCCCCCTTCCTTCGTTTTAAATACCTGGTATCGCATGTTGATCCTCCTGTTTGGGTGAGGCTTAGGCCTCGTAATAGAAATTTTGTGTGTCCGGATAAGGTTTAAAGCAATGAGCTGTGGCTCGCCCAAGGGAAAGCACCGTAGCATCAGCTTCCGGCTCTTCCTCGGTATCTTTACGAGACTCCCCACCAAGTTGCGTTACCCATTCGGCAGCGAGCCGCACCCCCTCATCAAACGGCACTTTGTTCTTTTGGAGCACATCAAGATAGGAAAGTAGCAAGCAGTGAGGTGTGATGACGGCGGTGTTCCAATCGGTTGCGAGCCGAGTTTCGGCCATGTCAGAAAACCAAAAGTCTACTTGATGCTTTAATCCTATTTCAGCCATCATGCCATGCTTGCCAGCGGCCTTTCTGCCTTCCTCTACTACCTGAACCGGGGCGTCCCAGTAGAGGATTTCACCATCCGCTTCTTGGGTCGCGCACGTTGCACCTTGCGGCCAATGCCTCCGTTCCATAATGAGCTCGCAGAGTGTTTGGTTGCCTACAGGAGCCTTGTAGTCCTCATCGAGATTCACCACGATGGTTTCCGGCTCCCGTTCAACTGGTGGCAGGTATCTGGCGACCAGAGGCATTGTCAAAATCACAGCCCCATCCATGTGAAAGGATGTTGGTGCCTTCACTATTCGGTCCATTACCCAGCACCAAGCATGAAGCAACCGATCCTCTACATTGTCGTCAGCCTCAATCTCTTGAACGAACTGGTTGAAACGAACCTGACTATCCAGAAACAGGCCTGTGCTCTGACACTTATCGCTGATCGTATGAATGAGCTCCGCCTGCTCCAGAAGCATTTCTCGGGTGACTTCTTCTACATCACCAAATGCTTCAAACAACTTTGTCATGTAGTCACGAATTTGCATGTTCTTCCCCCTCGGCATCGAACTGCTTTGCAAGCTCAGGATCACCTGCCCAGCGAAGGGCGTCTCCCATATGCGTGAAAGCGCGTTTATTGTCATCTTGCTTATTCACTCTGACCGGCGTCTTTTGGTCACGAGGCTGTAGTAGCCAGTACCCGGCCTCTTCCTTGATTAGTTCTGCGGCCACCAGCAAGCCGCTCTTCGTTGCAATGATCATCATCAGCTCCCGTGGTTAAGCCAGTAGGCATAGACAGTGATGGCAAGGCCACCCGCGAGCACAATGACTGCGGCGGTACGCTGGACCCACTTCGATGCACCAAACCGCGCCAGGTGTCTCCCCAGGAACTGGAAAGGAGCCGTCTTTCCGATAGCGCGAATCACCCAGGTGATTGCCAACAGAAGGATGGCTGTGGCCGGGTATATACCAACCCCTAAGAGATTTACCTCTCCGACCGCGAGTTGATAGATGAATGCCAACAGCATGGCTACCGCAGTCAATACGGCCACAACCTTGGTCCCGTTCCGCCAGTCCCACGCTCGACGTGCGTCACTGGTAAAACTCACCATCGAGACAAGGAACGGCATAAATGGCAGGTTCATGCTGGTGGGTTTATCCATGAATGCGTCAAGACCCACAAACATGGCCGTCATCACCACATAGAACAACAGGGCGGGGACAAGCATGTCGCGTAAAGACCGAACCTGGTTGGCGTTCGCGTTTTGAGTATTCGTCGTCATTGTGTTTGTCCCTTCAACATTCCCCATAGCTGACGGTGAAGATCAGCGATTACCTTGTACGTCCCCTTCACTGCTGGTTGCTCAAGGGTCTTGAGCATCCACAAAGCAATAAACAGGCTGGAAAGCAGTGCCACCACCAACTGGATGTTGTGGCTGCTCAAATAGACGGCATAGCCGTTTAGGCAGGCACTCAATAGCAGCCAGACCCTGGCCGTCATCAGCCCCCAGCGGTGATAGGTCACGAGCAGGTAGGCTGTTACGACAGAACAGAGTGTCATTGCACCAGAAGTGGCTAGGTAAACGCCCCATGTACTGGCCTCGCCAGCGACGTAAGTGCCACCAATGGAGAAGGACAAGCCAAAGATCCAAATTGCTGCATTCCGGAGTAGGGCATCAACAATGATGTAACTAGCAGCGAGATTGATAATTCCGCGTTTTAGCATTACCCCCTCCCGTTATTCTGATACCTGCCCAGCTCAGCCCTGAGCCTATTAATTTCCTCCGTGGCTTCGGCCAACTGCTCCCGATACTTCTTGAACTGCTGATATGAATGCCAGGACTGTCCCTTCGATACTGACTTCGTGATGGCGGCGACCTCATCCGGCGTCAACCGGGTGAGCTGCTCTTCCGGGTAGATCAGGATGGTGTTGCTGTCCCAATCAAACCCAGCATGAATTGCTTTCACCCCTACGGTAGGGGTTCCACCAATCCCTCCAGGCTGGTGGATGACAAGCCTCAAAGGGGCTGAGGCCTTGTGGGGGTGAAGGCTATCGAGAGCATTTTTTGCTTCTTGTAACTCCATTGGTACACCTCATAGTGAAATCAGGCCCCTGAGGGACCTGACTTTCACATGTGAAAGTTAATTTGCATTCTGCTGTCTGACAGAAACCCTCAAGGCCAGCGCCTTTTGCATGTCGGGCTGCTGGAAACGCACCTTGGTCCGTTCAGGCCAAGTGTCCATCTCATTGCATCGCAGGGTGTCGATAGCCGCATCACGGTAAACCTGATAAAGGTCGGTTCCACCAATGGAGTTAATTGCCATCATGGCGGCAAACATCGAGTTACTGTTCATGACGCTGGTTAGAGTCTCCGGGGTTATGGGTTTGTCGCATGACTTGTTGAGGGCAACCAGCAGGTCATTACCAACCAGAGCACAGGCAGCACATACCTGTTTGGTATCATCCAGGGCTTTCGTGTATTCGTTGCTTGTCTGAGGGACGCTTGAGCAAGCCGACAGGACAAGCAGCCCCGCCAGAAGGCACCCCAATTTAGTTGTAATCTTGATCATCAGTTCTCACTCCACTTTCACATGTGAAAGTTTTTATTGGTTCGCTGAGTCGTCTTGTTGCGACTCAATCATCATTTTTCGCATCACCGCCATGATGGCTTGTGCCGGTTGAGCACCACCGAGTAGCTGACTCTTGCCTGTCTGGTTGTCTACAACAAAGGTTGCTGGAGTACCATTAACGCCGTAACTCTTGGCTTTCTGGATGTCAGCTTGAACTTTATCTTCGTGCTTGCCAGAGCTGAGACACTCACGGAAAGCATCCAGATCAGCACCAACACCCGTGACAACAGAGGCCAAGTCAGAAACACCGGCACCGTTGCCTTTGCTGTGATGGAAAATCTCATTCACGAAGACCCAGAAGCCACGGTTGCCCTTCTGTTCAGCAATACATTCAGCGGCCAACGCTTCCTTGTGAGCTGCCGGGTTATGGAAGTCGAGAGGCATGTGCTTCCACTGCCAATTCACATTGCCTTTACTGGCATCCACAATTTGCTTGGGCGTGTCGTGGAATTGCTTACAGAAGGGGCACTCCATATCAGAGAACTCCACCAGCGTGAATCGGGCACCAAGGTCCCCATAGATGTGTTTGCCGTCTTCGACCTTTTCAGGTGCCGCCTCGAACTGGGCATACTTCTGATCGATGTCGGCTTGTTGTTTCTGCGCGACAAACTTATTGATGCTTTCGGCCACAGCAGCCTCAAACTCTGCCTTGCTTTTGAAGGTGACGCCTTCGGCATCTTTCACCTGGTTGACCGTGGACTTCACGTTGGCGATCTCTTGCGCCAGATCCTTCTCTTTCACGAGCTGGTAGATTCCGAACCCGGTTCCTACGAGCCCCAAAATAATGGCGGCAAAAACCCCGAGACGTAGTGATTTGGTACTTTGTTCTGTCATGTCAAACTGCTCCTATCAGTAAACTTTCACAGCGCTGAGTTCTTGCACGAAGGAACTGGCTTCGAGCTTCGCTCGTTGGGTCAGTCGCCGGATGATGTCTTCGGTTGGTGTGTAGTCCACCAAGTTGCTCTGGTGGATGACGTCTCGCGCCACGGAGTTCAAACTCCCCAGGCCATCAATCAGCCCAATTTCTTTGGCCTGCTCCCCGTTCCAGAGCAATCCAGAAAACACCTCTGGGGCGTCTTTCAGTCGATCACCCCGCCCAGCCTTCACTCGTTCGATGAACTGCTGGTGGGTTTTCGATAGAACGCCCTCCCAGAATTTCTTCATATCAGAGGTAAGAGGGGAGAATGGGTCGAGAAGCGCTTTGTGCTCTCCGGAAGTGATTGCCCGGCGCTCGATGCCGAGCCTGTCCATCAAGCCGGTGAATCCAAACCCTGAGCTAATGACGCCGATAGAACCGACAAGACTGGCGCGGTCAGCATAGATTTCATCCGCAGCAGAGGCGATGTAATAACCGCCAGAGGCACCGATGTCATCAATGATGGCGTAGACCTTTTTCTCCGGATGAAGGGCTCGCTGCGCCTTCACTTCTTCATAAATCCGTCCTGCTTGAACCGGGCTACCGCCAGGGCTGTTTATGCGAAGCACGACAGCTTGTGAATTCGGGTTGTCGAATGCTGCTTGGATGGACGGGATAAGGTGATCAGCATCGGCCAGTGTGCCAGCAGCAATTTCACCACGGATGTTGATATACGCGGTGTGAGGGGCTCCAGCCTTGGCGCTTTGCCACGGCATCCCACCCGGATTAGATGCCAAAATGATGAAGCCGATCATGAGAAGCACGAAACCTGATGCGCGAAGCACACGCAACATGGTCCGCCAGCGCCGGTCTTTCACCTGCTCTTTATGCAGGGTGAACATGTACTTCTCAATGAGCTCTTTCTCCCAGGGGATCTCTTTGTTTTCTGCCATTAGTCTTTCCTTTTGCATGTTTCGATTATCTGTCCCCAGAACTCTTCATCAGCGCTATCAGCCCGGTCTTTGACTTTCTGGTAAACAAGGTTGGTGTTGAGCTGATGCTCACGACAGAACTGGGCAATGTTGCTGTAGGTCCTGTCCAGATAGGTGAAGGGTTTCCCTTTACCTTTTTTCTTGGCGAGGATGAGTTTCCACTCATCATTGGAGAGTTTGTCTGCGGCCTTCCTTGTGTCCGCAATGCGCCTACGCACCGTTACCGGATCAAGTCCATGCGCTCTGGCTATACTGGCAACGCAATTGAACTTCCGACCGTCAATCATGACTGTAGGCAAATCACCAGCGGCAGCCTCCTTGAATCGGAAACCTCTGTACCCTGGCCTGAAGATCCCAGGAGCAAGTTGCTCACGGAACTCGATTGCTTGTTCTGACCTGACAAACTTGCTGTCGATTTTGCCGAGCATGTACTTAGCCCGAGCGATTACCTGGTAAAGCATCTTTTCCAGGAGCATGGCGTCAGCAGCTCGACTCGGAAGACCAATATCGTCTTCTTGCTCGATACCCAACATTTCTGCATGGCTGGAGCCTTCGGCATGTCGGAAACAGCCGTCGTACTCAAAAAGAAAGGAGGCCAAACCTCCTCTCAGCTTTGCTTTGAACCGGGTGTTGGCCGCGTTCTCTGGCGCTGGTGCCAGCTCAGAAACTTCAAGCCCTAAATTTGCGGCCAACTTCCGTAGGTCTTCCTCTCCAATTCGGCATCCAGGCTGCATAACCTGCGCCAGAGCAGATTCATCAGCACATCCGCGTTCTTTCAGCTCAGCCAAGAGGTAGGGAACTCGTACTACCCCCATAAGCTCAAGCTCCCTGAATCGCGTGGACCACCAGCTCACAGAGTTTCCCGTACACAGGAGCAAGGCAGAGTGAAGCCATCACCATGCCAAAGGCTTTCGATGGAGCCTCTTTGGCGAACTTGGTCAACCACGGCATCATGCCGCACAGAGCAGCAACCATAGCGCCAGCCACCCCTAGGGAAGGGAATGCCATCACTTGGGCCAGAATGAAGAAACACTGGGCGTATGCCGCATGGGTCATCGCCTTCTTATCTGCTGCCGTGAACTCCACGGCATCTACGCTTTTGACTTTTTCCATCACATTGTCCTCATGCAACATCAGGTTTTCCGAAAAATTTTTCATACACTTCGAGGTCGAAGGCCAGCATGGTCTTTGCCGCCTTTTCACTAAGCTGGTGGAGGCTAAGCATCTGAACCTTGTCAGTGCCGGTCACTTGCAGATCCACTGCGAACCACGTCCCACCTTTGGTTACGGCCAGAACTTGCACCGCCCAGGGCTTATCCAGTCGTTCGGGCGGAGTGATCATGTTCGACACTTTGGCGACCGTCGCGGTTGAACCTACCCAGTGCTTGTCGAACGCAATAACGTTCAACGCTTCAAACGCATCCTTCGCAGCTTTAAACCGGCTACGGACAGCATCTTGTTGCTTCCAAGCCATGAACTGGATAAGGGTCATTCCACCAGCCATAAGGGTGAGAAAACTCAAGCCATTCGCAGCAGCTACGACCGTCGCTACCAAGGACCCCAACATGACGAAGCGGTTATGTTTAAGCTGGGCCACTATTCACCTCCTATACCAACCAGCGTACAGGACTTTTCAAAAATGCAACCCCGCCTAGCTGCCCAATTCGGGCAACCCTAATTCAATCCAGAACTTTCACATGTGAAACTTTCCGCCACAGGAACAGGAGGTTTTTACCTGACCAGAACGGATGGATTGATAGCGGTGCCACAACTTGACCACTTCTTTTTCGCTGAGAAGGTTTGTCTTGATGTAACGGACTCTATCCCCGTCCGCTGTCTCAACAACGGTTCGGACATAGCCGTACTTGGCAACGGGTGCCTTGTACTTGTGTGACAGAATTACCCGGTAAACCGAGAGCTGGATAATGTCCGACTCATAGATGTGGTTTACCTGGCGCAGCTTGGTGTCCAAGGGAATGAGAACCCCATTCTTGGCTTTGTACACCTGATCAACCCTGCCGTGCATGGGCACCGGCTGTGTGGTTGATATGTCCTGTTCGGATAAAAACAGAGTGGCCGAGCGCAGCTCATAAGGCATGTTCTCTGATTTCCACCACGCCCAGGTGTCTCCAATGCCGCGTTTGCGCCACTGGTCCACTTTCGCAATGACGAAAGGTGCAATGATAAGGACGAATATCCAGAGAACTGCCTTCATGACTACCTCAGGCCCCTAAACCACTCTGGATGATTGGATACATCCATGTTCTTAACCTGTGATGAGAAGACCAGTAGCTCTTGGGTCGTCAGGACGGTCTCAGGAGCCCGAGCGATGAAAGGTCTCAGCAATCCAGAACCCGCGTAGATATTGATGACCATATGCAATCGCTCTGTTGTTCCAGACACTCTCCGCCAGCTCCGGTAGGTTTCTGTTGATTTGGCATAGCCAACCAAGGCAGGAGCCAGCGTATCGGACTCCTTCGTATTCAACTTCCCTTTTGCTGCCTTCGATACGAACTCAGCGATCACCGAAGCCAGCATGTCGGAGGTAAGGTGAAGCGGCAGCTTTATCGTGTCGAAGTCAGCCTTCTTGATGGTGAACAGGCGGATGTGATCGTTGCGGTAGTCACGCACATAGATGACATGGCTCTCAAATGGGTTGGAGTGATTAAAGGCATCCATACCCCAGCCTGCGGCCTCAAGATGTGCGTTTGATACTGACTTGTCGTAATCAAATTCCACGCTATTACTCTCCGTCTTGTCGTTCAGGAACTTTCACATGTGAAATTTTTCCGTCGGTCATGATGTCCAGGACGGCTTTGCCCAGTCTCATCCCTTTATGGTTTTGAACGGGGTCTCCCTTGTAGAAAAATCCTGGCTCGTTATCGGGATGGAATACCCCGTGAGGAATGTTGTCGTGATCGCCAAGCCACATGCGTAGCCTCAGATCCACCAACCACCCATCATCCAGGACAACCCAGAAATGCGGTGTCACGATGTCCTTGGTCTGTTCGTTTCGCACAAAACCATACATGCAGTCATGAGGTACACCCGCGTCATTGAGTAGGTGGCTTACTGCCCATGTCATGCCGTCACATTCCATCTGGCAGTCATCCAAGGTCATAAGGACGGCTTCCAGTTCCCGGTGCCACTCCGTCATTTGCTTGGCCGCAGGTTTTACCACCAGCTCGTTTTTGTTTTCTGCCAAGATGATGTCTTCCTCATCAATATTGCATTCGTCTATCGCTTCCGAACGGATGGATACCGCTTCATCCCAGTCATCGCTCGATCCGAAAATGCTCCAACCCTCAAGACCGTAATTCACCCATACGATGAACCGCTTTATCGTTTTCATGTGCGGCCCCCTTTAACCGTGCAACGTTCCCACATACTCACCCCCTCAAACCGTAACCACACCAAAAAACCACTTCTTGATGATTTTCAATCAGCAAGACAGGTTGCCCCTGAACTAACCTCACCGAAAAACCACCTTTAGATTGCTTTCTGGTGCTTATCAAGTTCTCCTGAGTGACTGGTCGTTCTGAAAACTTTACTTTTCACAGCATCATTTTATAATACTGTAAATCATAAAAACAACCCAGTAAAGAAAAAAGAGCGACTTATGTTGAGACGAGAAAACCAAGGAGATTTGTTCGATGACCAGGTGGTGTTGCCATCACTGGAGTCGGTTCTTACCGGTATATCTTCCAGTCAGCGTTGTGACGATAGAACAACGTACTTCTCAGCGCCGGATGTGGACTTGAGTTTGTACGACCACATCATTGTTTGCCTGTCTGGAGGCAAGGACTCGATTGCTGCGTACTTGCGGCTGGTGGACATGGGTGTTGATAAGTCAAAGGTGGAGTTCTGGCACCATGATGTTGATGGTCAGGAAGGTAGTTCGTTGATGGATTGGGCCTTCATGCGTGATTACTGTCGTCAGCTCGGGGAAGAACTGGGTGTCCCAATGTACTTCTCGTGGCTTGAGGGCGGCTTTGAGGGCGAAATGCTCAAAGACAATGCCTATAGCCACCCCCATCGTGTAGAGACGCCTGAGGGGCTTCTGGTGCTGCCTAGAGACCATAAGCGCTCTAAGCCTGGTACACGCCTTCGTTTCCCTCAGCAATCGCCATCACTCCAAACAAGGTGGTGTTCATCAGCCTTGAAGATCGATGTTGGCCGCAGAGCTCTTAATAACCAGGAGCGCTTCAAGGGGAAGAAGATCCTTTTCATCACTGGTGAGCGCCGGGAGGAAAGTGCAAACAGATCCAAGTACAACCAGCTTGAGGCTCATGCCTGTGACAGAAGATATGGGAAGACTGCACGGTTAGTTGATGCCTGGAGGCCCGTTCTTCATTGGACTGAGGAAGAGGTATGGGAAGTAATCGAGCGTCACCGCATTCTGGCCCCAGTCCCTTATCGCCTTGGTTGGAGCCGGTCTTCGTGTATGACCTGCATCTACAACTCACAGCGTATCTGGTCCACTATCCGTCACTACTGGCCTGAACGAGCTGGGAAGATTGCTCAGTATGAACAAACCTTTGGTGTGACGGTATCAAGAAAAAAAATCGACGTAATAGATTTAGGTTCTGCTGTTGCGCCGATACAGATTAGTGATGTTGAGGCATTGGAGCAGGTATCCAGAGAGGATTACACGCTCCCGATTTTTGTGCCGGAGGGGCAGAAGTGGGTTCTCCCTGGTGGCGCATTTGGCCGAGAGGCCTGTGGTTCTGATTGATTTGTGCAGAGGTGGTAATGTTGGATTTTGTTTTTTTGGTGTTTTTGGGGCTGGGCATATCTATGGTGCTGGTGCGTCGGTCTTCCCGTAAGGGGATGGATCTTGAACTGACATGGCTCCAGTCGTTGAAGGTTGTGCTGGTTCGTGGAGCTGTTGCATTGGGTCTGGGGTTTGGCATTGGCAGGCTTGTATTGATGGGGATGCAGTATGGTTTCCTTAGTGAGTCTGTCCTGAGGGAACATGCACTTGTCTCCGTAGCGGTGGTGCTGATCTGTGGGCTTGGTTCGTTCGTTGCGTTTCACTGGATCATCGGGAGGATCTCTGGAAGATCGATCAGCGTCGTTTCTGTGATCAAAGCTGTGGTGTACGAGTCTGGTTACTTTGTGCTGTCGATGCTTATCTTGTTAGTGATACTCGTCCTGTTCGGCCTTGCATACGAGACTTTTCTCTAAAAAACAGTGTTGATTATTTTTTGCTCAGCGATCAAAAGGATAAATATAAAGATCTTTAGATCTTTGTATAAAGGATTAAAAGCGGTTAAAAACAGGTTAGGCGCTCTGAGTTGTCATTCAACGCATTGATATTGCTGGCATTTTCATATTTATTCCGTGCAACGAACCCATAGGTTGCCGTGCAGCGAACCCATAGGTTGCCGTGCAACGCCCCCACATACCCTTGGATCTTATCCACTGTTATCCACACGGAACCCCTTTTTTTTCCACAAAATCCTTACAAAACAGAGCTTTCGTGCAGCGTTCCCACATATCAGAACTGGTGTTCGTGCAGTGTTCCCACATGTCTAAGGTTATACGTGCAGTCAGCCCATATATTCTCTTCTTAACGTGCAACGTTCCCATATATCAATTTTGGTCGTTTTTTGCTCCGTGCAGCGTACCCACATGTGATCGTGCAGCGCTCCCACATACCAAAACCCCGTTTATGCACAGGAAATGTGGATAACTTTTGGCCTCTTTTTATGTGAGCACGATCACTTTATGGACTATTGGAGTCATTTTGACTGCCTTTTTAGGTTTGTCCTGATCTGTCAATCTTTGTTCTGCTTCGTCAATCGTGCAGAGTTCCCATATATCGAGAGGTTCAGAACCTGCTTTCGTGCAACGTACCCACATATCAAATCTCATAACGTGCAGGTCCCCCACATCCTCACCCTTTAACTATCAATACCTTACGGGAACCACTCTACGGGAACCACTGGAGCAGCATGGCACTTATCCTTCGTCGTGGCTTACGCTTGCACGATACTGAGACTCGGCTTGCAACTACCGTGCAACGTTCCCATATATCGAGCCTCAGCCCACGAAGCATCTGGGGTCACGTTCGCTCTATCCGTGCAGCTCCCCCATATGCGGAGGCATTCCGTTTCCGGTCTTTCCTTGTGGGCGTACCTTGTGCGCTTTCTTCTGGCATAAAAAAAGGCGCTGACGCGCCTATCTTTCTTTTCCCTGGGGTATTGGGAGCTTCTGGTGGCTACCTCCCCTTACGCTGGGGTTCATCAATGATGTCGTGGTCGATCATGCCTTGCTTGATGGCCCGTAGCTCTGTCTGCTGCTTACGCTTGTTGGACGCCATCACCTGCTTCACGAAGTTCTCATGAGGCCTTATGACGTACCGCACGTCGATGACTCTGCGGCCATCCTTGATCTGGTTCGCGTCGTAGTCGCTTATGACCTCTTGTTTGATGAGGGCCTCCAGAGCGAGCTTCATAGCTCTGACGTTCTCCGGCATCCGTGGGCTCAATTCACGAGGGCTCTGTGTCAGGAAGCTGATAAGCGATGGCGTGTACGGCGAATCTGGCGATGCTTGAGTCCAGTAGTGGCTCATTCGCTTGTAGATGTACCGTGCAAGAGGGGAGCGGATTTGCATTCCGATTTTGTAGTTGTACTGACGAAACGACAGATTCATGATCGATTCGTTTACCAGCGGGTTGAACTGCACATAGCACCTGGCGTTCCCGCCTTTCTTGCGAAACTCACCTCTGGTGGTAAGTCCCACCATCGGGAAGAAGCTGGAGCTGATGAAGGCTTCGCCGTCATCACTGATACATTCGAGTGTTGCGCCACGACAAACCTGGATTGCTTCCTTGATTTCGTTCAGGTTGTAACCGTGACCCATCTTCGAGAGCTCTTTCTGGAGTTCGTACAGAGTGAACATGACTCCAGCCTTGCCCTCGATGATATGGCCTTTCCCGTTCACTGCGAGCTTGCGTAGAGCATCCTCAAGGATTTCCTCTCGCTGTCCCGCGTAGATCAGCACGGTTCTTCCGTCATCCTTCTCGATGATGGCTGGCTTCACCTTCACCGTGAAATGCTGGCCTCTGATGGTGCATTGTCGTGTCACTACAGCGTTGGATAAATCTTCATGCTCACGCTTTTGGTCCCAAATGTACTTCGGCAGCGCATCGTAGATCTCGATGGTGTTGGAGTAGTCGTCTTTCTTGGCCGGAGATTCAATGATCTCAAACAGGCTCATTTGCGGTGAGTCTTTGATTACGTCGAGTTTCTCCAGGTCTTTGTCTTTGGTTCTCTTGCTCATGATTGTTCCGTCGATACTTTCTAGCTGGTGGTCCATGCCGCCAGCATTGTCAATGCTCCCGCTGCTACCGTCGCTGAAAACACTAGCTGGTAGATGCGACGCTTAGCCCCCGCAGTGCCGCTCATAAAACGCAGGGCTGCCGCTTCATATCGGAAATGAGCGAACTCACCCCGAAGGGTGCTATCTGTCCCCTGTGGCGATTGTGGGCGCTTTGACAGGGCAGGGCGAGGATGGCTGGCGACTTTCTTGATCATCGCTTCACATTTCCCCAGTTTCGCCAATTCAGTGGCCGCTACAGATGCTGTCATGTTGTCACACCTCGTCGCTATGTGTCTTGTTTAGCTGGCGCTCGTACTCGTTTAGCGCCCGGCGAATTTTTGCTAAGGCAGTGGCGCGTTGTCTTAACACGGCATACCTGGTTTCAACTTGCTGGATCAACTCTTGTGCCCAGACAGGCTCTTTCTTGAAGTGCGACATGCTGTAGGCATGACCGCGACCCTTCTTGATATGTGTCGATAGAACCCTTTTCTTTTGTCCGGGAACTTGTTCGACAAATCTGTTGCGATACCACTCTGCAACGAGTGATACGCCTAGAATGCGAACCCGTGTACCGACACGCCCTTGTTCGTCCTCTGACGCTTCTTCACGCGCTGATTTGTGCGCGTTCCAGTACATGTCCGCTTCCTGCTGCGCCTCGACAGCAAGAACCGCTAAGGCGTGATCCAGTTTGCTCCGTACCTCTGCAACAAACTCTCGTCCCTCTGCCTCTAGCAGATCCTCTGTTATCTCGGATCGTTCTTCTTCGAGCTTCGGATCTAGCAGATCTAGCCATCGCTCTGTTGGTAGACTCACCTCAATACCCTCCCAATTCCTATCCAATTCCTATCCACATAACTATCTATCTGGAATTTAAAGCTGATTATTCCAATACTGGAATCTAGTTCTGTCACTAGGCTAACCCATCTTTGGAATTTGTCAAATTTCCCTCTATCTATCTGGAATCTTGATGCTCTTATTCTTTCACAGCCTCTTTAAATATGAATCTATATGTAAAGATTCCAGATATATTGGATATGGCATCAAAGATTCCAAATGCCTCTTTACCACCGTCTCTCGATGCTGGAGGGCAAGCGGTTCTCGATGCGAGGGTAAGGTCTGTTTATCTGAGCCTATCCGTGCAGCGTTCCCATAGGTTCCCTTACTCAACGATCAAAAAGCCACCGAAAAGCAACCTATATGCCCCTTTTGGGCAATTACACAGGCCATCTGTCCCCGCTTTTAGCCTTATTCTCTATCCAACACGCGGCAAGCAATCGAAAAGCAATCTAAAAGCAATCTTTGGAGGATTTCATGAGTCAATTTGTTCTGGGTTTGGATATTGGTTACTCCAACCTGAAAATGGCAATGGGGTATAAAGGTGAGGAAGCTCGCACAGTCGTCATGCCGGTGGGGGCAGGTCCATTGGAACTGATGCCACAACAGTTAACTGGCGGTGCAGGGACCTGCATTCAGGTTGTGATTGATGGAGAGAAATGGGTTGCAGGCGTCGAGCCTGACCGATTGCAAGGATGGGAGCGTGAGCTTCACGGCGACTATCCTTCGACCAATCCATACAAGGCTCTTTTCTACGCTGCACTCCTGATGTCCGAGCAGAAGGAGATCGATGTGCTGGTGACTGGCCTGCCTGTTAGTCAGTACATGGACGTAGAGCGCAGAGAGGCGTTGAAAGCTCGGCTTGAGGGCGAACACCAGATCACGCCAAAACGATCGGTAGCGGTTAAGTCTGTCGTGGTTGTACCTCAACCTGCCGGTGCTTACATGGATGTTGTAAGTTCAACCAAAGATGAAGACCTCCTGGAGATTATCCAGGGAGGAAAAACCGTTGTAATTGACCCTGGGTTCTTTTCTGTAGACTGGGTAGCTCTTGAAGAGGGAGAGGTCCGCTATCACTCATCTGGCACCAGCCTCAAGGCGATGTCGGTGTTGCTACAGGAAACGGACCGGCTAATTCAGGAAGACCACGGCGGTGCCCCTGGCATCGAAAAGATCGAGAAAGCTATTCGTGCCGGTAAGGCCGAAATCTTCCTCTACGGTGAAAAGGTATCGATCAAAGACTACTTCAAGAAAGCCTCAACCAAAGTCGCTCAAAACGCCTTGATCCCTATGCGGAAGTCAATGCGTGAGGACGGGATGGATGCTGACGTAGTTCTGCTGGCTGGCGGCGGTGCCGAGGCTTACCAAGATGCGGCCAAGGAGCTTTTCCCTAAGAGCAGGATCGTACTGCCCAACGAATCCGTGGCATCCAATGCCAGGGGCTTCTGGTTCTGCGGCTGATAGATAGGAGGTCGTTGTGGCTGGTAGCAAATGGGATGGAAAAATATCTAATCTGAACATATCGGAGCAAGCCTTTCCGGAGCTCTATCGTGAACTGTCCCAGATGCAGCATAAGGCGCGTAGTGATCGGCTCCGCGCCCTTGCTCTATTGGGTCTTTATTCTCTTCGATTTTCTGGCAACATTGGGTCTTTTGAGCAACAGAGTTCAGAGAGTCAACCTGCACAGCATCAAAATTCGCCAGTGCAGACTGACGCAAAACTGAACTCTCAACGTGATTCACTTAAAGGAAAACTGATGGGCTCCGTATGACATGAAAGACCACGAGGAGTTCTCTACGCTATCAGCGGCTGAACGTAGAGAGTTAATAATCGCAGAGTTAAAGCGTAAAAGCCGCATTCGCACCCTGTTGCGAGGACTCCCGTTAGATGAAGTTCGGGAGATCATTGACAGAATGAAGGGCGTTCTCAATGAACTGGAGGAAGAGTACAAAAAGCGAGAAGAAGAAGAAAAAGAAAAGCGAGCTCAGGCTGAGCGAATAATGAGCGACATGGAATCCTGCGGTGTGGACATCGGCTTGCTCAACGAAATGTTCACGAGCAGATCAGAACCTGATAATGCTAAATATTCAAAAGACGGAGTTTCGTGGAGTGGGCAAGGACGTCGCCCGGATGCTTTCAAGGGGTTGGGAGCTGTCGAGCTGGAGCGCTACCGTATCCCACAGAAGAAGTAAAAAAATGAGCGCCGCAAAGTTTGGGCGCTCATCTTCTGGTCCGAAATGTCATAGTCTACTCAAGCACACTCTTTCTCCCCACCACCATGCCTTCCTTGTTCTTTGCAGAACGGACATTCAACGCAGGTTCTTTGATTAACAGAGGTGAAGTACGTACACTTGCAGTTGTCGCACACCTCCAGCATTGCGTCCCCACTTCTCAGCTCCGAAGCAAGACACCAGGCATCAGTAATATCAAACGGAGCCCACCGAGCACCTTTCATTCCGGGCACTTCTTTGCGGATTGCGTGATACATTCTAAATGCCTTGTTCAAGGCTTTGATGTTCACAGACCGCAACACGGCTTCTCCACCAATGTTGAAGTAGAGCTGCATTAGAAGAGAGGCCTGTATCTTGGATGTGTGACTATGAATCAGTGTCGCACCACCCTGGAAAGTTCTGGATTTTCGTTCCAGAGTATATCCGTCCCTCTCCAGATCCTGGTAAAGCCGTCTGACCTGTTTGTAGGTCAGGCCAGTCTCGATCATGATGATTTTTGTGATGTACCCAGCAAGGGCCATGTGTCGAGCTGTAACCCAGCGACCCAATGTACCAGAGTTGCCAATGTTCATCTCCACCTCCCACGTCCCTGTAGAGACTGTTGCAGTTTTTTCAATACCGGGTGTGTTAACTCTTCCCGGCTGTCATCGAGAATTTCTTCAATGATGCTCGGAGCAAAACGAAGCGTAAAATGCGTAACCGTTGTTCCAGACATGTGGCGCAACTGGCTGTCTGTTGCCTTAGCCACCAGCTCCGCAAGCTCTCTCGAAACCCCGAAAACTTCCTTTGCCATCTCCGGGTCTCTCGATGCGACGCGGTTAAATAGCAACCAGTAGGCAGCATCAAATTCATCAACACTATGGTTGATAAAAACTACAGGGTCGTAGTCGCCAGAGAGTCGCGTGATGATGTTCTGCTCTGCTGTTTCGAGTTTGAAAGAGATCAACACGCCAGAGGCCAGAGCTTCCAATTGGGAAGGTGTTGCCAGTGACAGCTTTTGAACGGTGTCCATGCCCAAAGAAAATTGTGAGGCCGCATCATCTGGACGTTCTTTTGCCAGAGTGGATAGCAGGTTCCACAATGTCAGATCGAACTCGTAGACGTTTCTATCAGCTTCTTCTTGATCGAGGTTGACGGCTCTTGCATCCCACGCACCAATAATATCCAGTTCCAACATTCCGCCCCCCTCACAAATCACGAAGGTTGCGATAGATAGCCAAGACTCGGCTACCATAGTTTCTGGCTCGGATTTCGTCTTCCCAGGCGTGATAGCGGCCAACGCCAAGCTCCAAGTCATTTGGAGATGACTGAATGGCTTCTGATAGCACCTCTGCCCCAACCATGACGTTGGTCTCTGGGTCGAGAAGATCTGCTGGAGAAGAAACTCTATGACCATTCCACCGGATGCTCACTTGCATAAACCCGACATCAATGGCACGACCGTACTGCTGCTGAAACTCAGCGAGCTTAGCCTTTGCCTGATCTTCCGACTTAGCATAGAAAGGAAGCCCAGGAACGCGAAGCGTCCAAGGCCAAGGACTTATAGAGCCATTACCTCTCCCTGATGCAGATTCGGCCAATGCGACCGAATACACTAGAAGAGGGTCGAGGTTATATGCTTTCGCTGCTTTGTCGAAGATGGTTCCGCTCAGGTCAATAGCATTCGCTGTTGATGAAAGGAGAGCCGCAGACAGAACTAGCGCCTTGGCTTTGTTCTTCATCAGCTTGCCTCCTTATGTCTGAGGGGTATTTCGTGTTCTTCGTCGTACCGCTCCGGCCAAATCTCAGACGGCTTCACACCCAAAGCTGTAGCTATCTCATGTTCCCAGCGTGGACTGGGCTTATAGAGTGCCGTAGACACCACCTGCCGAGATGTTTTGTGTTTTCTGCCCAATGCGGCCAGAGAAAGCCCCTGGATCTTGAGTTTGTACTTGATCCACTCACGTTTCTTCTCTGGGTCGCTTGGGATGTCTATCAATTGGCATTTATCCATTGTTTGCCACCCTTTAAACTGCGTTGTTAGCCATACAAAAAGTGCGTTATTCGATGAACGCTTTTAGAGTTCTTCTATTGTCACAAACTGACACATTTTGCGCCTTTATAAGCCCAAATAATGATGCTGTCAACAATAAAAAACCTTTAAAAACATACACTTAACTTTGTACCGACGGAACAAAGTTACAATACTTTTAGTAATCAATGGGATACGGATATTTTTGCGATAGCAATGGAAAGTGCGCCAAAAGAATGGCGGAAATAGCGCACGGGGAGTGCGGTATTTTGTGATATTAAATAGCGTTTAGGTATAAGTGATTTTAGGGATACAGCGAGGGCTGAAATTGCGAATACAGCAGGAGCTGAGGAGGGCAGGGAAGGCAAAGGCGCATCCCGACCACACAAGGATGATGGTGTTTACAGAAAGAGATATTTGAGAAAGAGAACTCTGCGGTGTTGCAGATGGGGACCAAAGCGTTAGCAATGGCCTATTCCATAGTGTATGCGATTTGTTTGACATGTTCAACTATGTAATGCTTTGTCAATAAACGCCTTGTTCCGTAAGGGCAAACTTTCACATGTGAAAGTTTGAGGGCAAATTCTAATCGAAGAAGTTGCCAATGGAATGGTTGTTTAGCAAAAAATAGTCAAATTTTCACAGTTGCATTTTTTGATGCCGTGGTAAACTGGAGGTAAAGAGTAAGGGGGTTGATATGAAACATGTGGTCAATATTCTTCTGCTGGGAATGGTGCTTCTGGGAATAGCCATGATGGCTGACACACCTTGGGGACTTGGTGTGGCGCTGGCTCCCTTCGGCGTTTGGGGTGCTCGTTTCCTATTTCTGGTTCACAAAAGCCTTTGGGCTGCTGTTATCTTTTGGGGAGGGATCGCTTACTTCCAGTGGCAAGTTGCTTTGGTTGTCGGGGCTCTGTTTGGACTAACGTGCTTTATCCGCGTTGCGCGGTCAGCATATAAAGAGGCACCACCTACCCGGCGCAGAAAAAAACAAACTGGTGGGTTTCAAGATTCCTATGATTTTGACCAGCGCTTCCATATTGGAGCTGGAGACGAATAAGGGGGCCTGCTGGCCCCCTTATTATTTGGTTGGTCTTTTAGAACCTTTGATTTGCTATGTTGTACCCCCTGACGGCAGTCAAATAGCTACCTGAACGGTCTCCAGCTTCCGTCGAGTTCTGCAATACGTTTACCAGCTTGTCCGTAAACTCTTCGTTTTGCTGAGAAAGAACAGGCTGACCTCCTTGCATCATCGGTGAGCCATCCGGGTTACGTTCTGCATACTCCATTTTCAGATTCTGAACAGCCTGGTTCATGCGACCTTCGTTTGTGTCAAACGATTCGGCATAAACAGCGGCTTGGGATTCAGTCAGCCCATAACGGCTTTGAGCGATAGACTGCATCGTTTCTTTGAACTCATCACCGTACTGGTTCATAAACTGCTGCGCGGCTCCACCACCAGCTTCTGCGGCAGAGGATAGCGCTGCTGCATAGAACGCGCCGCGTTCCTCAATGCTCATCCCTTTAGCGGCTTCCGATAGATCAGATTTACCAGTTAACCACTCCTTCGCTGCATCATAGCCGCTTGCAGCAGCTCCCATGACGTTGCGGCCAAGTTTAGCCATACCGACCATCGCATCACCGGCCCAGCCAAACTCCTCTTGCACGGCCTGGTCGCCGCGTTGAGTGGCCGCGATGAATTGGTCGCGTTGTTCAGGTGTCATCGTTCTCATTTGATCCATCGCTCTTGAGAACGCATCAGCGCCAGCTTGACCACCAGCAATGAGAGCTCCACCTGCTTGTTCAGCTCTGCGGCCCATCCAATCACTGGAGTTGTCCCACGCTCCCCACGCCGAAGCGCTCCAAGACATTTCCGGAAGCGAGTTCATAAGGTTATCTTGGGCTTTTTTCAGTTCAGGAGCAGATACATTTCGCTCTGTTTGCTGTGCTTGGTTATGAAGAGCTGACGTACCGGCTGCATGTTCATTTTGAACAAGGGGGCTATTCGTTGGTAACTGCCCAGCTTCTGATGCCGGATTAGTTCCAGCCATCCCAGCCACATTCTCCCGGAATCCGGTTGGGATGTTAGGTCCACTGCCTACAGCCCCTTGAACCTGACCTGGTAGGCCTTGAACATTCGGGCCTTCAATGCCGTTATTTCCGTAAGCATCACCACTAAATGCTCCGTTGCGACCGGACGCGGTATTGATCGCCTGTAGTGCGGCTTGATACCCGCCAAGCTCCTTACCCTGTTCGTAATTTTTGGAGTTGGTCATTGCTGTCATTCGCGCTGCTGCCTGGGCCACTTGAGGAGACATTCCGTAGGCTTGGTATCTTTGCTGTAGTGAAGCCGCCTCGTCTTTAACCGATTGCGGCGCGGCATTTCGGAAATAGTCATTCAGTTGGTTCATGGCCGCAGGGGTTTGTGCTACTGCACCACCGAGAGTTTTAAAGTCGGTATTAGTCATGGAGCCCATTTGGTTTTGGAGCTGACTCATTGTTGTGAAGGTGTCCGATGCAGACACCAGTTCCGAAGCGGACTTGGATAGGTTCTGGGATAAGCTATCGCCCCAGGTTTGCTTGAATGACTCGCTTCCAGAACGGCTGAAACCCTGCGCTAATTGATTTGTCAACGCCTGGCTATCGGTTTGCGAATAGCTCACACCCTTCATGAACTGGGACACATCACTCGCTGACCAGCTTGAAGAGTCTTGAGTTGATGACTCTGTTGCTCCCTTCGCTTGCGCTTTGATGTCCAGGACATCACTGCCGCCGCCTGATTCGCCATTACCACCAGCAGGAACTAGGGCTGTACTGTTTGATTTCACACCAGCAGCGGCCTTCATTGCTGCCCTGGCCTTGCCAACCATAGGCATAAGCATGGACGCAGCTTCGTCAACATCGAGTGTGCCCATAGCCTGCATGGCAAAAGCACCTTTGACAGCATCAGAGTGGCTATCATCCACCTGGAACTTATCCATGAAGTTCTTGGCTTGCTGGTTGATCAATTGGCTTTGAGCTGTGTTTTGCGACGAAACGTTGCGCCCGACATTGGAGAGTCTTGAATAGGCTTGATCCTGACTTACTCCATCAGAAAAACCTCGACCAAGAGTGCTTTGGAAAGCCTCCGATTTCTGACTTTGTAATGCCTGTGCGGAGCTCACGCCTGATGCTAAGGTGGAGCCAAGCGAGAAGGTACTGATCATGCTTTCTGCGCCGTTTGCAATCGCACCACTGAACTGGTTGTGATTGTACGCTGGCTGACTTTGCATAACCGGACCTTGCTTGAGTAGATCTGGCGTTTGCATCTTTTCGTCAACGTGGTCAGAACCACTTATTCTCGATGCCAAGCTGGTGAAGGCGTAGGTGCTACCTGTGACGATAAACAGGGAAATCACCGGAGTGGCCGCAGCCAACATGCCGCCGGTTGCAATCCAGTGTTGCAGAACATCTCCAGTTGAGGAAAGAGCGTACATGGAGTTGAGACCACCAGCACTGAGGCTAGACATCTCATTTGACGCGGCGGTATGAACAAACAGGTTTATAATTGAGAGGACTGGCATCCATAGCTGAATCCAGAGGATGGTTTGTACATATTTCCCGGCTAACTGGAGGCCGAAGCTGCCCATCACGATAATAAAAGCAATGATCGGGGTTATAGCATAAATAAAGCCTTCAAAGAACGTCAGCATTGGTCGGACGACGGTCATGAACATCGACTGCTCTGCGGCCCACTGTGTGTTCCGTTGCTGAATAGCCTGGTTGACCATCAATGCAGAGCCATAATCCTGGAGGTCCTGATAACGTCCTGCTGCGGCTTCATAATAGAGGGGCTCCAGAACGGCGGCTTTCAGATAGTCGATTGATGACGTAGTTGTGGCACCCATCGCTTGAAGCGAATCGGTCAGCTTCGTTAGAGCGTTGTCTCCAGTTGACGTGTCAATACCCAGTAGGCTGTTAAGAGCATCAACAACAACCGGGCTGCTTAGGTTGGCGGTTGCAGTGCTAATAGCCACCCATCCGTCAGTACATGTGTAGTCAGCGCCGTCAGGGTTTGCTGTAGACAAATACAACCTAGTTCCGTAGAGCTGTGAGTTGAATCGCAAAGCTGAGTCAGTTGAACGGTTCATCAACTCATCAAGGGACATTAGGTTGAGATCGACTTTGGTTAACGTGCATTCCCGAATGTAATTGTTCCAGGAACGCCTCACGTCAACATAGCCGCCTCCATTTGCTGAGTTAAGCGCAGTAAAAACTCCTGTGTCATAGGCTCGCCGTCTGACGTCATTCAACAGTTTCAGTGTTTCGGAAAAGTGGCTTTCCGTGACATTGGGTACGATTACCCCATATCCAGTTTCAAACAAATTGGTGATGGTGTATCCCACGTTGGATATGACACCTCCAGCAAAGCCTACCCCAATAGGGACATTGGCGACGACTCGAACCTGCCCTGTATAAGCGTCCTCGATAGTCACAGTTGTGGTTGGGCCGAAGAAACAGGCATATAGAATCCAACCTACCAGCACTTGCTGGAGGTTGATTTGCTTTGCGCCCTGAAAGACGGACTGAATACAGATCATCAAGACCCCAAGAAGCAGGCCAATACTGACCATCTTCTCGAAATCCCCGGTGCCGGTGATCATTGATACTGCAATCAGGATTTGCTCCAGAAAAGCAGAGTCACCGATAGAGTGGATTGAAAAAGATCCCATTCCAATAGCTCCTTAGTTCGTGCTAGGAGGATTGGACAAAGTTGCCAGCATGTATTTTTGCTTGCGGATGTTGTCCAGTAGGTTGTTGTATTTCTCAATTTGGCTTGCCAGATCGCCGTATTGAGAGGACAGGATTGTGTATTCAGCACGGATTTGCTGTTGCGATTGCGCGAGAAGCTCTAGTGCCTCTTTCTTGTAGGGTGATTTGCTGTTAGCCATCGCAATGCGAGCTGCGCGGAAGAACTCTTCCGAGAAGCTATACATCATGGTCAGGGCTATCGCTCCTGATGACTCTGTTGCGAACAGGTTAGCGCCGTCCTGTGAAAGGACAGACAAGTTACGAACAATGGTGCCAATCCCTCCGGGGAGGTTAGAAACAAAGGCCTTTTCTGGGTCGGTTAAGGTTCCAGAGTTCGTTGCGTATTTGTAGATCACACCAGGTGTAGAGCTTGTTCCTAACAGCATATCGGTGATCTGGTTCTTGATACCTTTGAGCACGACAGTTTTATTGCTGGAGCCAGCACTCAGGCAGTTGGTCGTATCAGAATCACAGGAATAGATCTCAACAGAACCGCCTGAAATCAGGTCTGACAAGGTGATCTTGTTACCTGGTAGGGTCGTCAGAGGGGTTGTTTTCGCACCAGTGCCGGTTGAGTTCGGGTCGTTTACCAGATCACCAATGATGACTGTGCCGGTTAAAGACATGATCGCTTCAAGAAGGGTGTTATCCCCGTACTGGAACCAGGTGTTGGCGTTGTTGCTCTTGAGTTGCTTCCAGACGATGTTGCCAATCATCTTGTTGTATTCGTCAGGTTTGTTGGCTTTCAGTTCTTCCAGAGGACTCTTGCCGCTGGTTTCCTGCTTGGACCCGAAGAAGTCTTCATACAGGCCGGAAGTTGTCGCGGTTATAGAAGCATCAGTTTTGTGTTTAAGGTCCATGCCGCTGGTTAGGTCGTTCACGAAACCTTGAGCGAGCTGGCAGGAGTTGCCCAGATGTTGGTTGAGCGCTTGCACTTTCTTCTGGAAGTTCTCTATCCACTTCGCTCCGTCCGGGAAAACGTTATCGAGCGCAAGCTGGAAGGCATAGCCCTTGGCGTTGGCTGCTACAGCCCGAAGGAGTTGGACAATTTGATCCGCGTTAATGAAGGAAAGCGAACCGCCGAACAGATCTACACCACCGCAACCAGCTTTCCATGATGGAGGGGCAAAGCTCACCAGGTTCTCGTCGAAGATTCGTGTCTTTGCAGTGAACCGGCCACCAGCTAAAACGCCACGTCGTTGGCTTTCATAAACCCCAGGTGGTGTTGTGTTGCTCATTTCATTGAAGAGTTTGTCCATCTGTGATTGGAGGCCGTTAGCGGCTATCGCCCCTGTCGGTGCCATGACGAGACTGGCCGCCACACTCAGGGCAAGCAGGCTCCTTTTTAATGTCTTGTGCGTGACCATCTTAGTTCTCCTGTAATTTGTCCCGGATGTACTTCATGAGTTGTTCCGGTGGCACAAAGTTGTCTTTATCGCCGCTCGCTTGAGATAGTTGTTTGAGGTCAGAGCCCAGCTCTGGTGAGGCCAAGCGTTCGGCTATGTTGTTTTCTAGGTTGAGTACCGGACGTGTACGGTTAAACTCTTCGTCTGTGACCCAACCATTGCGTTTTGCTGCGACCAAAATCCTGTGATTCAGCTCAGGAAGAGACATTGGCCCTTGTCCTATAGGAGCGAACTGACCGTCTGGAGATGCGAGGTAAACAGCAGGGAAAGTTACGATACCAAGTTGTTTGGCATGGCCTTCATCGGTTTTGTAATGGGGGAAAAGCCCACTGGGGAGTGGTTTGCCGTCCATAGATACAGGAATGATCGAGAATCCTTCTCCTTGTTCCAACATCTTGATGAGCGGTGCTTGCAAGTCACTGTAGTCATCGTCGGACTTGTAGAAGAAGAATATCCCTACGCGTTCGGCTACGCTTTTGAGTAGCATGTTTTTGGCGTTACCAGCGTCACGATCAACTTGTTGTGAGGCAAACGTGGCAGCAGGACGTCGAGTAATTTCATCCAAGAAAGGATCACCTACGACCGCCAGCTCTGTAGCATCGGAAAATTGTTCAGAGCGATCTATCGCAAATCGTTGCAAGTAGAGAAACGTCCTGACGTTTTCAACGGTAGGATTGTTCCAAGCAAGGTCTTTGTACTTGGGTAAGTTTTCCCGGAACCATTCCGCTGAGAACATTTCTGGGCCGCTCGGAAGCGGAGCAGCAGGCTTAGGCTGTGTAGGCTTCGCTTCTGCCACAGGCTTTGGTTTGGGCTTTTCGGGTTTTTTCTCTGGTTCTTTGGGCTCTTCCTTGTACCAGAACCAACCCTCTTCCTTTCGCTCATAAAAACCAGGTCTTGTGCCATCTTGAGCCCAAGCCTGGTGTGATGCCCCCAGCGTGAGCGCTGCAAGGAGCAGTAAATTCAAAGGTGATTTTTTCATAGTCTCACGCACGTATTTTCCCATGCTCGATATGGTAGAGGTGGGAGGCGTGAAATTAGGCAGGTGTAAGCGCCCATTTAGGGCGCTTAGAGCGTTTTATTTGTCAACTTTCACATGTGAAAGAATTGACCAAACTATTTGGTCGTGTCCTCTTCAACTTCTGTCGCTTCTGCGGCCATCTTCATCTGCTTCTCGACCATGCGTTTTTGGGTGATGTAGCGGATAACCATCTCGACAGCGCTGTTCAACGCAAGGATTCGCATCGCTCTGGTGGATGCAACGTAGAGCAGGTTTATTTCATCGTCACGGGCCATTGGGTCGAGCTCTGGGTCCAGGACATCCGGAAAGTCGTCATAGAGCTGAACAAAGTCCCACTCCAACCCTTTGCACCGATGAGCTGTTGAGACCGTAATGTCAGCCCCAAACTCTTCTTTGACTGTATTGCGTCGTAGAGTGGTGAGTCGTTCAGGGATTTCATCGTAGCTGTTGATGATCTTGACAGCCCTCATCATCTCAGGGTCTTTGGTCGCCTTCGCTACTTCTTGATACTCGAAGTAGTCTTCATACTCATCAAGCAGTTTCTTATTCTTTACCCGGTCTGGCTCTGCCATCGAAAACCAGTACAAATCCTGGAGCTCATTGATCTGGTAAGCGTCGATTCCACCGACCCAGAATACCTGCGCTCCGGATTCGGTCGCAGAGAGCGCCGTCTCTATAACCCCCATGACGGTTCGGTGAAGTATTGCGCGGTGGCCCACGTCACCTGGTAAAAACATGAGTACCTGATCTGCTGGTCCCCGGCCAACAACAGGTCGTGTTTCACCTTTGAGTTCAAGAAGGGCGTTTGCCACCAGCGAAACGTTGGGGCCAAAGCGGAAGCTATGAGTGAGATAGAGTTGGTCGGCGTTCATGAGCTCTTTGCTATCAAGGGCGTTGTTTGCGCCTCTGAACCTATAGATCTGCTGGTGGCGATCTCCAACCAGGATTACCTTGCAGTTCTGCTGTAGGACGATGCTACTTGTTACGGGGTTAGCGTCTTGTGCCTCATCAAAAAGAATGGTGGTGTACCGGCGAGACAGATTCGGCATCCCGAGCTGATACTGTTTGAGGTAGCAATCGTGTACGGTCGGGAACGGATCTTGAACGTTTGTCATCCGTTTCCATATGAGCTCAGCACCTTCGACCACCTGGATTTGGTATCTCTCCTGTTTGGACGTAAGCACTTTACCCGTATCGGCGCGAGCAAAATGCGTATAAAGAATCCGCATGTCTGCACTACACATAAAGGCGTTGAGCGTATCGAGAATATCTTTGGCAAACGTCCAGTTCTTGGTATTCACCGCTTGGGCAATATCGGTGAGCCTTAGGTTGCCGGAGAGTTTGTGCTGGTAGCCCCTTCCTATAGTGGCGTAGGCAAGCTGGTGGGACGTTTTGCAGTCTACGTTTGCAGGAAACTTTTCTCTTGCCTCGTCGCGGATAGCCCTGTTGTATGCCAAGTAGAGGATACGTGAATCGAGGTTGTTGTGGGCGTACTTCACCAGTGTCGTGGTTTTACCCGTTCCAGCGTAGGCCTTAACGACAAGGCGAGGCCCTTTGTACTGAGTGATCAGTGATTGTTCTGGTGTGTCAGGAGGAAGTTGTTTCATGAGGCCCCCTACGACAAACACATCTGGAGAGTGATGCGCTTCTTTTGTGTCGAGAGGAACGTACTGATCCGCTTTTCTTCTCGGGGGAGGGATACTTCACAATCCAGATCTGTCCACCAGTCTGGGGCTTTACCTTGAGCCACCTCCGTAACCCAACTATGGAGACGGTGTAACCAGCGATAGTCGCCAATAGATGAGGTGGCTAGTGTCATAGCCTCCTCAATCTTGGTTTGAAGAGCCGCAGCTCTGTGTCGCCACTCTTCTGAATATTTAGCCTTTCGCGCCATCAGTTTTCCTCTTTCTTTTTCCCTCCCTTACCAGCTTTAGCGAGCTCTTGCTCCAACCCAGAAATTTTGGTCAGTGCATCATTGAGTCTTTGTTCGAGGCTCTTGGCCTGCTGGTCTTTTTCCTGCAACTGACCAGCCATCATGCCTTTGTCTTGAACAAGAGCGCGAGCTTCTGCTTCGGCGCTGGATAATTTGGCGTCCAGCTTTTCTACCTCTCCAGATAGGCGCTGGCACTCTCGTTCAGCGGATTCGCCATGAGCTTTGGCTGTGGCAAGGGAGTCCTGTGATTGGGCCAGTTTGGCCTGTACATTTTCGAGCTGCTCTTTCAACGATGTTTTTTGTTCCTGAGCGGCCCGGAGCTTTTCTGTCTGCTCTATACTCTTGCCTTTTTGCTCCTCCAACTCACCCTCTGTAGTTGCCAATTTTTGGCTCAAAGAGCGATTTTCGCTTTTAGCTTGCTCCAGGTGATCCTGTGCTCGGGTCAGATCTGCGGCTTTCGCCTCCAGCTTGCCCTCCAACTCAACGATCCGCTTTTCCAGCTTATCAATGTCAGCCAGTGAGCGTTCTAGCTCCGCAGACTTGAGGGATAGCGAGTTTTCTGCCTTACCAAGGGCCGCATCGAGCTCTGATTTTTTGTTGGTGAGAGCTTCAAGTTGTTCTTCCAGTAGCTCAGCCCGTTCGGTGGCATCATTTGCCATGTCCACGGCTTGCTGCATATCTTCCTGGTACTCAATTTCTTTCTGTCGTAGCAGTTCACGCTCGCGCTCAAGCTGTTCATCGGCGCTTGCTTTGGCTACCGTATAGATCTTCTGTAGGAAGAGCTCAGCATCGCTCATAACCGATTCTGGAAGGACTACCTCTACCAGCTCTTCATCGAGGGAGTGTTCCTCTGACCACTGTTTGAGATACGTTGAAATGGTGGTAAAGCTCCCCTTGCCAATGATGTCTCTGATAGCGATGACCGTTGGGCGTTTACCGGCGTCCTTGAGCTTTTGGGCCGCAGCCGCTACATCGTCAAACTCAACCAATTTTCTTGCCATGAGAACGTTCCTTTTAATTTGTAATGTTTACGATAATTACGATAATACGGTAATTATCATAATTATATATCATGCTGCTGTCGATTGGAATTGTTTGTGTGGGACAAAGCCCTTCCGGCTGCGGAAAAGCCTTGTTACGCGGTCACGCTGATTCATCCAGGGAAGGATTCGATAGTGACTCCACCGAAGGTGCCAAGGATTTCCGATGCCGCTTTATCAGATCGAGTTTTGCGTTGTTCTGAGGCGTCAAAGTTACGAAGCAATTTGAGCTGAACATCCTTATCCTGGAGCACGATCAGGGGCATTGGCGCGGTAACGGTTTTGAGTACCCCTGCGGCCATGACGTTTGCCACCGGTTGAACCTTTACTTCCCTTCGCTCCCGGAGATAAGGCTCCGGGGTGCTGGCGATCTTCTGGATAAGCTGCTCCAGGGGAAGTTGATAGTCTGGCCCAGATCGCTCCAGCTCCTCTCTGATGCGTTGCAAAAGCTCCTCTTTTACGGGCTTCTTCAAGGAGTCCTTCCGTTGCCAGGTGAAGCGGATAGAGTCGATGTCGCCATTGGTATAGCACCGAATTTGTCTGTAAAGGTGGAGAGTCATGACACCAGGGCAGTCCGCTCGAAGTGCTTCAAACCTCTCTTGCCTGGTGGGGTACGTCGAGATAATGAACTCCTCGATACCAGCTTTGGCCGCGTTGATGCGTTCAACCGTCGCCGCAATTTCGTCAGCTACACCAATCCTGGAAGGGGAGAACCAGAGTACCCCCACGGTGCGCCTGGCAGACTTCTGCGAATAGTCTGGGTTGATGTGAAGATCTCTGTAGCTGTGCGCTGCCAGCTCAAGAGCTTCGCGCCCAGTTTGTTCAGTTACGACAATCTTGTTGACGGGCTCGTTCTCCATTCCTTTTCCGGTAGGAGGGATGGCCGCAACTTTTGCGTACCGTGGCGGTAGTCGTTTGATAAGAGAGGACAGGTTCGTTAAGTCGCGGCACATGGCCGAGAATTGTTCTGATATGAAGTTTTTAGCCATGCTGCCGCCTATGTGTGGGTTTGTTCTAACAGTTCATTGGTTACATAGTAGACAGATTTAGACCATCATGCAATGAGGGGGAGGGGCAAGAATACGCCTCCGCTTCGCGTCGGCGGGTGCCCTGTTTGACCTTCGTGTGTGAGATTAGATTGAGAAAGAGAGAGAAAAAGAGAGAAAGAAGAAAAGCGCGGGGCAAGCCAGAAATGTGGCTGAGGGGGACTGCTGGGGTGGGGCTGGCACCCTCTATACCCCACTTTGCATGATGGTCTAACTTTGTGGTTATAGGACGACTTTTAGGGTGCCTAGATTTGCTCGATTAGGACAAATTTCGGTCCATCCACGCTGATTGGCGTAGCAGCGCGATGGCATCAGAAGGGGTAACTTTCCATGCGTTGGAAAGCTGGCGAACTGCGAAGACTGCGAGCTCCATTCGGTCGTCATCATTGATGAAATTCTGGAGCTGGTTTCCTCGCTCACTAAGGATGATCGCAACACCGGCCTTGCCGTTGTTGTAAACCGCAAAGCTCTTATTCTTCGCGTCGCCGTGATAGGAACCCTCAGCCTTGCTACGCAAACCAAAGAGAACGCTGCAAAACGCCGTCAGTTCGCCGCGAGTGAGCTGCACCGTGATCTTGCTTTTCCAGTCTGGGCTGGACCCCGATGCCCTGATCGGCGCAATCTCGATGCTGACCGTAGGATATTCACCTCTGGTTAGCGTGTGTTGCACATTCAGGCCGGTGCGTTTCGCGGGGTCCTTCTGCCAGTCTGAGAAAAATTTGAGGCTTTCGCCGTAGGATTGTTCTGTCATTCCAAATTACCTTTGCTTTGAAGCTCCTGGAGCTGGACCACGAGGTCACGTTGGACTTTGGCTATCTCTGTCACCAAGTCGGCGGTGGCAATAGCGTCGGTCGCTGCTGAATGGGCTCGACCTTTCCAGCTCACACCTGCCTCGCAGGTGGCATCCGCAAGTGAGATTGTGCCGTGCCGGTTGGTTGAGCCAAAGGCATCAGCCGCCAGCTTCATCGCGCACAGACAGTTCTGCTCTTGCCACCAAGAGAGTTGGTCTCCAAATGCACTGGCTGTTTGCCTCAACATCCTACTGTCGAAACTGGAGTTAAATATCACCAGATGACGGCCCGACAAAAGCCGGGCGAGAGCTGGCGCAACTTGAGTCCACGTAGGCTCATTCGACAGCTCAGTCTCGGTGATGCCATGAACACCCATTGCCTGAGGGTCTATTTCCACGGTTGGCCGTAATCTGGTGCAGAGGAGAACCGCGCCTCTGATGTCAGTAACAGCCAGCTCGATCACCTGGTCTCTTTCACCAAGTCCGGTCGTCTCGGTATCGAGAACCAGAGGTTCCAGAGCGACCCACCTTTGTGCCATGACAGAGGCCTTTGCCAGGTTGCTACGCATTCTTGCCTTGACCGAAAGGATGGATTGCGCCCTTATTTGCTTTTGTGATGCCGGTGAACAACCCCTTCTCCGCATTGGTTGGCAATCTGCTATCCGGTACACTCCAAATTGGCCACCATACCCGTTTTTGTAGAACGAAACTGGCTCTACTCCTGGCTTAGGCTTCATCCGAAATTCGTCCCTGAGCCGTCCTTTTGAAAAGCACCTATCGGCTTTCATGGCTTCGGCTCTGGCAAGTTCGAGTTCTTCATCATTCATGCTGTTAATCCGCTATATCGAGGCGTTGGCTCGCTCTCTTCAAACGCTCATCGCCGCGTCTGTCATATTTCTGGGTAGTTGCAATGCTTGAGTGGCCCATTGCGTCCTTCACGGTCACAATATCCTCACCGTTATCCAGCATCGAGGAGGCAAAGGTGCGTCGCAGGTCATGGGGCGCAAACATCTCCAGACCGGCTTCAACTCTTCTGGTCTCCAAGATGTGGTAGATGGCCTGATCCGACATCCGCTCTCCAGTCACATCATCAAACCGCCTGATCCTCGGGAATAAAGGCCCTTCATGCGTTCCTCGAACCTCTTCAACCCACTTATCCAGTCTTTTCCATGCGCCACCAGGCACATACGCCATTCTCTCTTTGTTGCCCTTGCCAAGAACCTTGAGAGCGCGGTCCTTGTAGATCATGCTTCCCATGTCCAGCGCAACGATTTCCGAGCGGCGCAAGCCACACCCGAGGAGCACCCCGAGAATGGCCGCATCCCGAAGCCCTTTGGCGCTTGAATCACTTTCACATGTGAAAAAGAGGCTGCGAATCTCATGGCGTTCAAGTGCCCGCCCTTTAGGAAGTCGAGATCCACGTACTGAACGGACTTGCTTAATGTGCTGGAAGCTATCCGTATCAATTTGCTTCATCGTCCAGGCTTCAAGAGCCACCCCTTTGAGCGCTGACAGGTAGGTGTTGATCGTTGCCGGAGCCTTCCCTGCATCCCCCAGCATTTCCAGCACCGCCAATATGTGGTGCCGCCTCATTGAGCTCCATGCACAGTCACGAAGGTTCTGAAACCCGATCATCTTGGCGACAATGTTGAGGAATGAGCTCATGGTCTGCCTGCTTCGCTTTGACCCGAGGCTCACCAGATAGGCGACGGCGGGGTTGTCCTGGATGTTCCGGAGCGAGCTCGATGACGGCAACAGTTCACCGCGAATGCTTTGTTCTGCCGGAACATTTACTTTCGCATGTGAAACTAGCTCTTCCTTGTCATTGTTTGTGTCGTGCAAAGTCACCTCCTAAGCCCGACCGCAACGAGAAGAAAATCCCATATTTTGAGGTGAAGAGGTAGTTCCTCCTCCATATGTTGCGTTTCGTAGCTTTGCATCAGTGGTTCAAACTTGGTTGGATTGCACAGCAATTCGTAAACTGTTCGGTTGGGCTTGGTGATCGGCTTATTCGGAGTGAATCCATGTTTGTTCTGGAGGTACAGCGCTACCGCGCCACTTCTGGATTCTCCGTAATAGCAATGAACGAAGATCTGATCGATACCGCTACCAACCAATCCATCCAGGAAGGTGGACAGCTTTTCAGCCTGGGATGAGTCAATGTAAGAGGCGTAATTCATCCGGAACGCTGCCTTCATCGTGTGGATGGTGTTCTCAGAATAGCCGCCGTCATAGAAGCTATCGCGGTACAACTGCCCCCACTGTCCGAGAGCGGCAGGGGACTTGTCTGGGTCAGTTATGGAGATCATGGCCGCACCGGGAACCGGCTCCAGTCTTTCGGCCTCCGCTTGACTAATGAAAAAGACTTTTTTGCTAAGCATGCCCCATCATCCCCTTACAAGGATGTGTTGCGAGTAGCTCATGCGCCTGACTTTGCCCCTCTTGAGTATCTACAGGAGCGGTCGTATACACACCTCCATGCCGCAAGTCCACAATACTGGTCCGACAGCAAGAACCTACGTTCTGAACTTTATTGTCCGAATCCAAACCAGCAAAAGTATGGCACGGTCCAGGGAATGGTTTCCTGCAAATAGAGCAGCGCTCAAAGTTCTTATCGAGGATTCTCTTTAAAACTTTCTCAAATTTGTTTTTGTTTAACATCGAGTTCTCCACACAAAGTTACTGGCCGAGCATCCCAGCCAAGGTGGTCTGCTGGCCTTCGCTACAAGGTGCAAATCCGGCAAAAGCACCGGCATTAACCTTGAGCTCATCAAAGCGTCCATCGGTGTCCCGGTAGTACACCTTACGTTTTCCAATTCCACCTTCGAGGTTTGCGGCCAACCAGGCGATCACTGCATCAGCATCGTTCGTAACTGATGCTCCCTGATCCAGATCGATAAGTACCAGGTGGGTGTCCGTCTGGAGTGCCACTTCAAAGGTCGCTCTTACATCAAAAATCACTGGTCGCGCTCCTTGTAAAAAGTGGGCATTCAGCACCACCTATCCTATTCCAAAAACTCTACTTTTTCAAAGATACATTTTAATAAGTAGAACAACAGCAAGAAGAACTTAAATTTATTTACCGTAATTATCATAATTACGGTAATACGGTAATTTTACAGATTTAGATGGAATGGTATAAGATGTCTCGCTGGAACATACTTGCTGAAAAAACGCTTAACAACGATAGTGAAAACATCATGTACAGGTGCGAGAGATAATATGTATAAGAGCCTTGAAGATCTGATGGCGGGTATTTACGAGATGGCAGCGCCAGATGGCATCATCTGTAACGAGGTTTCCAAATTCCTTGCGGCCAACCAGGTCAAGCCGGAAGACATAAGCTCTGGGATCTGGTTTTTCCTGTGGCTGAAATCAGCTCCCAAGGATGCGAAGCCAATCCAAAAAGAAATCCCCGGATTTGGAGTTGTTCTCAACATGCCGACTTATGGCGGAACGCTCAACGAAGCAATCACAGGGTTGATCGAGAACGAGTGCCGTCAAATAGAGCTCGCTGAGGGACATCCGAGCCTTGAGGCTTGGGTTGAATCAGTATTAGCCGGTCGAGATGACGGAGAGGAAAATGAAGCTGCGGCCAATATCGTGGATCTGCTTAATGGGTGTCACGACCTACTGGATACAGCAATAATCAATTACCTTTTTAAGGTGGGAAAAATCAACGAGCAAGAGATTTTGTCGCTCATCTATTATGGAGAGCTATGTGACCACTCTCTTGTCGGTACGCCTTTTTCAACGTTACATATCCCGAGTGAAAATAACGTCCACGAACGTAACATCATCCCCATTAAAAAAGGAGCCAGTTAGGCTCCTTTTTGTTACTCAGGGTTTGCTTTGAGAAACAACTTCATTCCAAGTATGCAGCACCTTCGATAGGTGCTGATGCTTTCTGGTGAAGTCCTTATCATCCAAGAGTGCTTTAAATGGCGCGTTCAGGTCACTGCATGTGACGTTCTTGCCGATCACAGACAGGGTATCCTGGAGTGATCCACCAGCAGCATCAAGCCCCATTCTATCGACGGTCTCACTACTCACCATTGCCTGGACAACATTGGTGAATGCCTTTGAGTTGAGCTGCTCAACGCTCAGGGCTGTATTGCATTTCTGCTCAACCGCTTGCTTGTACTGGATGGTGTACTTTGCAGTGATAGGTGACATGGTGTTCATCGCAAGTATGTATGCGTCTACCTCACTGGTCGGTAATGTCGCGGCGTAGACTGACGAGCATGATGCGGCTGCGGCCATTATCAAAGTTATTACCTTCTTATTCTTCATTTCTCTGAAATCCCCCTTTAAAATATGGAGCTACAACTCATTTGTACCAATCATAATACTATTGATTTCCAAAAGTATCTCTCTCTACTGACTCTATGATGGCTCGCCTTCCAAACACTTGGCCGCTGGCGTCGGTTAGCTAGACTAACACCAGCGTATTCAATGAATAACTAGCCAAAAACCTTTATCAATTCTTTAATTGTTCTGGCAGACTCCATTTCCTCCATAATCTTTTCAATTCCGACGCCGGAATCCAAATTACTTCTGTACTTTTTAGCCAAATCACAAAGTTCAGATTTTAACTCCTTGCAATCCAGATTAGAGATAAGAACAGCATTGAAATTAGCCTTAAACAGTCGAGAACCATACATCACAATTTCTACAGGCCAGTACCAGAATGGACTTAGCGGCTTGTAGCTCGCAACCTCGTCTATTTTGTAGTGACGACCTTCCGAATCATAAATGTCCATCAGCTCAAAATAACCGTTCCTCAAAGACTGAATAGTACATTTCCCGAACTCGGATTCTGATGCCACTACGAAGAGCGACCTTTTCTTGCTGCTCACAAGCAGCGCTGGAAATTCAATTTGCACAACCGCATCCCTCATCATTTATTGAATCAGCTAAACCACCACTAACAGGAGAGGCTTGAGCTACTTTTGCCCATTCAGGCGTCCCGTGCCACCAACGACCAAATGCGCTATATGGGGTAGGTCCATTGCCGTGAATGTTTTGGTGAATATCTCTTGGAATGGACTTCAAGTTCCAAGGATGGTTTTTTATTGAGTCAGGAACATATTTGCCAAACTTGCCATTTCTCTGAATAGCCCAATGGTGAAGCTCATTACCTCGTGGAACCCCTTGAACTTTCCTTACTCTGGGTGAGACATTGCTCCATTTTTGGCTTAATTTGAACCACGATTTACCGGAGCTGGCATGTCTGAAAACTCCTGACGCCCAGCCGCCACCTATAGCCCCAATCGCTCCGGCGATTCCAACTTTTGACCAACTAACACATTTCCAACTCCCATTATTTTCGATTAGTTGGCTAAGTAGCTCCAACCCAGCTCCAATACCTGCACCAACAAACGCAAATTCACCCGTCGGGTCGGTATTGGACATAGGGTTTCCATGCACATACCCGTAGGTGTTTACTCCATCGATCAGGCCAAGAGGGTCGCTGGTAATGTACCGCCCGGTCGCTGGGTCGTAGTAACGCCGCCAGTTGTAGTGGAACCCGGTCTCCGCGTCGTAATACTGTCCTGGGAATCGCAGGTTGAAGGTTGGCCCCTGGATGATGATGCTGGCCTTACCGAACGGGCTGTAGCTCGCCTTCCAAACGACTTGGCCGCTGACGTCGGTCAGTGCCTTCGGGGTGCCCAGGTGATCGACGTGGACTTGGTAGGTCTGTCCTGACTGAACAAAGCCCAAGGGTGTCCCATCGAGCCAGATGTACTCCGCCAGCACGTCTCCAGTGGCCGCGTCCAGCTCCTCGATGAGGTTTCCTGCCAGGTCGTAAACCAGCAGCCGGGTATGCCCGTTTAGGGTCTTGGTTACACGCTGATCCAGATGGTTGTATGTGTAGCTTACAGTCACTCCCGCGACCGTTGCGGCCACCAGCCGGTTCTGGCTGTCATAGGTGAAGGTATCCGCCCCCTGCTTCGTCAGGTTGCCATTGGCGTCATAGCTTCTGGAGGTTTGCCCGGCCTTCACCAACCAGTTGTTCATGTAGTTGATGGTGTAGCTTTGGCTCAGGCCATCGGTCGTGATCGAGGTCCTGTTGCCGGTGGCGTCATAGCCATAGCCCAAAACGCCATAGATCCCCTCAGCAGAGGTGATGCGGCCAACCGCGTCATAACCGAGTGACTGATTGACTGATGAGCTGAGATTGTCGTCTATGGCTGAAATCAACGAGTCTGGCGTGTACCGATAGACCAGCGAATGCACCCTAGCAGCGTCGATGCCGGTGACACGGTAATCGAGATCCAGAGTGCGGCTTTCTGAAATGCCGTTCCCTCTGACCATACTGGTGACGGGGCCAAAGGGCGCTCGCTCAATCTGGCTTGCCAGGTTTGTTGTGGTGCCTGCTTGTGTCGTTGTCACCTCGATGACGTCACCGGCTGAGTCACGGGTGTAGGAGACCTCACGGCCACTGGGATACGTGATCTTCGTGACGAGGCCTGCACCATCGTATTGGTACTGGGTAGTCAGGCTCTGCCCGTGGGTTTCCCAGGTTTCGTAAGCCAGCCATCCTTCGGGGGTGTAGCCAAATCTCCGGACACCGTTGCCATCATCGACTGAGGTCAAGCGGCCTATGCCGTATGGTGAGGTTGCTTCGTCGTACCCGTACAGAATTGGCGATTCGCCAGCGACATCGCTGGAGGTTTCGATGATCCGGTTCAGCGCGTCATAGCTGTAGCTTGTGGTTTGCCCCTTGGCCGTTTTGCGCGTTGCCACGTTACCGGCTTCGTCATAGGTAATGTCGGTGGTGCCGGTGTCCGGGCTCCGGACCTGGGTCACTTCGCCAAAGCCGTTGTAGCTGTAGTAGGTCAGGCGCGAACGAGGGTCGGAGACACGGTAAACATCGCCGGTATCCTTGTAGAGCACCTGCGTGACCTTCCCGAGGGGATCGGTCGTTTGTGTCCGGTGATGGAAGCCGTCGTACTTGTAGGAGTGTGTGTTACCAGAGGGACTGGTCTCCTGTATCAGGTTTGCCACCACATCGTAGGAAAACGATGACTGATTGCTATAGGCGTCGGAGACACTGGAGAGCCAGCCGATTTCGTTGAAGATCCGGCGCTCTATCCAACGGGTCTGGCCCAGCGCATCGAGCAGTCGCTCTTCTACTGGGTTCCCGAGGTCATTGAGCTCAAGCTCGCGCCGGTTGCCCTGTGCATCTGTTTCCGCCACCAGCCGATGTGCAGCGTCGTACTCATAGCTGACGGTTGCACCATTTGGCTTGGTCAGCGAACTCAGGAGGCCCACAGCATCATAGTTGTAGACCGTGGTTCCTTCTGGCCCAGTGGAGCTGACAAGTCTTCCTCTGGCGTCATAGGTGAGGGTTTGGGTTACACCATTGACACCCTGAATGGTCCCGGCGCGACCGTTCGCGTCGTAGTCACCAAACTGCGTCACCTGCCCCAGCGCGTTCGTTGTCCGGATCAGGTTGCCCTGGTCATCGTAGTCAAATGTCGTAACATCGCTGACGTCGGTGCGCGGACCATCAACCGAGGCCAACAGGCTCGGCTTTCCTGTACCAACAGGGGCATAGGTGTAGGTCCATGTCCGGGAAGCGCCCGAGCTGCGATCAGTGACCTTGCGGCTTATCACCCGGAGATGAGTGTCGTAGGTGAGCTCAGTGATCCTGGTTGGTTCTGTGATTTTTGCCGGGAGCGACTTGGAAGGAAGCCAGTCGGTCGTAACCTTACCCCCGTCCTGGTCTATCTGGGTGGTTTCCAATCCCCGGTCGTTATGGGTGAACGTGCGCTTCTGCCCAGCGCGGTCAGTAATGCTGGAGACGAGGCCTTTGCTGTCGTAGACGTAGGTTTCCTTGCCGCCCACAAAGCCGGTACACGGCGCACCCTCAACCACATCAGGCTTGAGCATCCCATTGTGGCGACTGTAGGTGTATCGCTGAACGTGGCCGAGGGCATTGGTGACAGAGACGCTTCCGTCAGCGTTGTAGCTTACCTGAGTTTTCTCTGCGCCCCCGGCGTGTTCGCTTAGAACCGCTCTCCCCTGAGTATCATATCCCCATGTGGCGAAACGGTTGCCGTTCTCGTCCACCAGCCCAGAGAGCAAACCCGGTGCATTCGGGTCATCGTAGAGATAGCTGCGGCTCGTATTGTCCTGGTAGATCACTTCCGCCAGCTTGCCAGCGCTGTTGTACTGGTACTGAATACTGCCACCAGCAGGATCGGTGACACTGACCATGCGGCCATCTTGATACTGGAACTGGATGGTGCGGCCAAAGCCGTCAGTGATCGAGGATAGCTCTCCGTTCAGATAGCTCAGGGTGATGTGATTGCCGTTGGGCTTCTCGATGCCGGTCAGTCGTCCGGTTTCATCATAGGCCTCGACTACCCCGTCAGATTGAGTGTAGCGCCAGCCGGTAGCATCCTTCGTCAAGGTATCATCGGTTTTCCATGTTGGCACCCAGACAGAGGACGAGTTGTAGAACGCGAGTTGTTGCCCTTCTGGCCGGTGCAGGACAACCATGTTCTCACCGTACTTCGAGGCGTTGACCTCGACGCTCCGCGAGTAGGTATGCCGCCAGCCGCCGAGCTCTTCATCAGGAAGGTGGCTATTGTAGTATCTGGTGAATGTGAAAGGGTCGGAGCCTCCGCTTTGATAATCCAGTTCAGCCTGGAACTTGTTGCCGGTGCCAAGATGGATAGGGTTCCCTACACACATGGTCGTTGTTGGTAAGCCGAGATCCCTGTCCAGGAACGGTGTTTTATCCATCTCACCCGGCAGAACATAGGTTGAGCGCCAGTAGACCGTAGCTGGGTCGCCAGTGCAGGTAGTGGGGTCATAATCGCCAGTAGCACCTAGATACTTAAAACAGATCCTGGAGACATAACGGCCATCACCATAACTGGCAACCGGATAAAGCGCATCCCCAACTGGCGTTCCCTTCCCTTGCTCCTCACCAGAGCGATAATTCTTCATGAAGGAATGCGCGTCTATGATGGTGTTGAAGCGCATTTTGTCTACTTCGGTGCTCACGGCTACAACCCGCCATTGTGCAAAAGCAACGCATGGCAAAGTTGCGAGCACCACAACGGCCAATGACCGCAGGTTTCGCATCAGTAAAAGGGAAGGTCTCGATCTCATTTACAGCTCCAGTTTTTATGCTGGAGCTATTTTCAGGTGGGAGAGTCGTTATCAACGACTGCGTTATTGCCCTTTTAGGGTATGAATACGTGATTTGGAGAGGTTGTGTATTCAGAACAAATGAGAAGCAGGTTACTCATTTCGCTCAAACACTGTGACAAGAACACGTTTTTGGTTGTCGTCGTTGATCACCATCAGGTACTTGAACTTGGAATCTCTATGGCCCCAGACTTCCACGTTATCTACGCGGCCATACTTTCTGGCTTTATGGCGAGCCACTTTCTCGTCAAAGGGCTGAACCTGTAACTCTGGATGCTGGAGGCGGCCAACAAGTGAGGCCCACGGTTTTTTAGGGTCTCCAGAGGTTATCCGGGCCTGATACTGATCGATGGCATGTTGAGTAACCAGGACGGGGCCAATGGCAGGTGTAGATATTTCGTCATGGGTCTGGGTATAGGCTTGCTTGTCCACATCGAGGAGCTCAATGTTGCCCTCTCCCGGCTCATCCATAAACTCCATGCTCTGCGAGACTTCAATAGTAGCGCCCTTTAAACGCCCAGTGAGGCAAGCCGCAAACTTGAAAGCAAAAGCCTTGGTGGATTTGCCCAGCGCCAGCTTCTTGATTGCACCTTTGGATACCACCAGCTTGTAACCAGCACCAGCACCTGGCTCTCTGCAAAAAACCTGTTTGTCCAGCGCCAGATAGCGAATGGCTACGAGCTCAGCCAAAAGATCCGCTTCTTCGTGGTCAAAATCAATATGGACATCAAGGATGCCTTTCCGTTTTGTACCAACGCGCCAGAATACAAGGGCTGAATTATTTGAAGTTTTCTTCGAGACGGTAGTCAATGTCATCATGGTCTATTTCTCCATTGTCGGGATAATGGTCGGCATCGCCGCCAGCCCCCCTATTCGTTTGGGTTCATTTAGATGCTATCACGGGTTTTAAAAATGCAACCCCTAGTGTCACTCTATTTATGGTCCCATGTATTTTTATAAGCTCGGGCTAGGCGTTTCTCGATCACTTCTGACAAACTGCAACCATCGACTTCTGACAACCGCTTCAAAATCCTGTGGGCTTTATCGCTTATAGTTATGCTTTTACCAACACCATATCCCCTTCTGCGACGTTGCCTAATTGATGTCCCGAGTTTATTGATTTGCTCTGCTGTCAGGTATTTATTAATCCATTCAGTGAGTTCTGATGGTGATCGCCCTATGCTGTTCAGGCTGTCCACGGCTTCAAGTTTCTTATCGAATGGGACGTCACGCCAGAAAGCTGGGCGCGAAGCAGCTCTGAGGAGATAGATCGCCGTAGCCTGAGCATCTTCATTGGATACTTTCAAAAAATCACCTTTTCCGTTACATGTCACACTTACCTTATCGTGACATGTAACACCTCAAACTGCAAGTATAAAAAAAGGCCAGCTATTGCTGGCCTTTACGTTCATTGTCGCAGTTACTCTTTAGGCGTTGTGATGCTTTTTTTCCTTCTGTTTCTCATGGTAGAGATACAGACTGCCGCCAGTGACGACAGTGAAAAAAATGAGCAACCCCAACATGCCTAATGTGAAAGCGTCCATTTGACCCCCTTAGGAATTGCTGACCTTGGTTAAGATTATACCATAGATCCACAGGATAACCCCAATGACCAACACCAAACCGGCTTCTTTGACGGTTATAGTGTCCCCAGATACAGCCAATCCTACAAGGGGTCGTCTCAGAAAACGGAATCTATGGTCACTCCCGTTTTTGCAACACCGATTTTGACGACAAGTTGGCTTGCTTGAATCTATCCGGCGTCTGAATGGGATTTTATTCCCGCGCCTCGATGAGTTCCGCGCCTGATGAACCTCCAGAAAATATACGGCTTCAATGAGCCTTTCCGTTTTACAGGTTCCTCAACAGGCCGGTGGGCCGTTAGTATCATCAATATCAGTATTCGCAAAACCAGATGAATGATTGTTTAAACTGGTGTATTTCTGCCTTTATGCTTCGTAAGTTTGCTGTCGCGCCGTCAGTGCCCAGGCTATTCTGGCCAGCTTGTTTGCCAGAGCACAGGTGACGACAAAGTTGCTTTTCCGACACAACAACTCCCTGACCCAGTCGGCCAACTTGCCAGACTGGTGTTCCAGTTTTTGTATGAATACCCTGGCACACTGAACCAACAAAGTTCGGATCTTTTTGTTGCCCCGCTTGCTAATCCCTAACAATGTCGTCCGACCTCCCGTGCTGTACTGTCGGGGTACCAGCCCTGTTGCCGCCGCAAAGTCACGGCTGCTGGCGTACTGCTTCCCGTCGCCAATCTCAGTTGAAATAGTACTGGCAGTCAGCGTTCCAACGCAGGGAATACTCAGCAAGCGCTGTCCAACCTCATCTTCGTCCAACTTTCGTTTCAACTGAGATTCCAGATCTTTAATCTGCTCAACAAGATAGTGATAATGCTGTTGTAATTTCAGCAGTAACTGGCTGAGATAAAGAGGCAAACTACTGTCCTCAAGAAGGGTACTCAGTCGACTAATAACGGCAGCACCTCGCGGAACGCTGATACCAAATTCCAGCAGAAAAGCATGCATCTGATTAGTTGTTTTCACCTTATCCTGAACCAGGGATTCACGGACACGATGCAGAGCTCGCATTGCCTGCTGAGATTCGGTTCTGGGCTGCACGAAACGCATAGATGGACGTGATGCTGCTTCACAGATAGCTTCAGCATCAACGAAGTCATTTTTGTTGCTTTTAACGAATGGGCGGACAAATTGCGGTGATATCAGCTTTGGAAAATGCCCTAACTCTTCCAGCTTGCGTGCCATAAAGTGAGAACCGCCACAGGCTTCCATCGCGATGGTTGTTGCCGGGCATGTCGCCAGAAATTCGATTAGCTTTGGTCGGGTGAATTTTTTACGGTAAACGGCCTTCCCACGATGATCCTGACAATGAATATGGAAAGAGTTCTTACCCAGATCGATACCAATAAGCGCAATGTTTTCCATGATGGTTCTCCGAATGAAAGCCTGTCCTCAGCATAGTACTGGGAAGGAGGGAGTGACCATCTCATTAAATAAAGCACGCTAAGGCGTAACTACCCTCGGCTACACCGCGTCGGCACCACGCGGCTCTTTCTCCCCTTGCAGCGAAGCAATCAGCGGGCAAGAAACGTTCCCTTGCCGCGCATGGCAGGCGAACACAAGTTCGGATAGCACGGTTTCCATGCGCGCCAGGTCGGTCATTTTTTCGCGCACGTCCTGAAGCTTGTGCTCGGCCAGGCTGCTGGCTTCCTCGCAGTGGGTGCCGTCATCCAGCCTCAGCAGCTCTGCGATCTCGTCGAGGCTGAATCCGAGCCGCTGGGCTGATTTCACGAAGCGCACCCGCGTCACATCCGCCTCGCCATAGCGGCGGATGCTGCCATAGGGCTTGTCCGGCTCCGGCAACAAGCCCTTGCGCTGATAGAACCGGATTGTTTCCACGTTGACCCCGGCCGCCTTGGCGAAAACGCCAATAGTCAGATTCTCCAAATTTTTTTCCATATCGCTTGACTCCGTACATTGGTACGGAAGTAAGCTTAAGCTATCCAATCCAGATTTGAAAGGACAAGCGTATGTCTGAACCTCAAAACGGGCGCGGGGCGCTCTTCACTGGCGGGCTAGCCGCCATCCTCGCCTCGGCTTGCTGCCTGGGGCCGCTGGTTCTGATCGCCCTGGGGTTCAGCGGCGCTTGGATCGGCAACTTGACGGTGTTGGAACCTTATCGCCCGATCTTCATCGGCGCGGCGTTGGTGGCGCTGTTTTTCGCCTGGCGGCGCATCTACCGACCGGCGCAAGCCTGCAAACCAGGGGATGTGTGTGCGATTCCCCAAGTGCGCGCTACTTACAAGCTCATTTTCTGGGTCGTGGCCGCGCTGGTTCTGGTCGCGCTCGGATTTCCCTACGTCATGCCATTTTTCTATTAATCACAGGAGTTCATCATGAAAAAACTGTTTGCCTCTCTCGCCATCGCTGCCGTTGTTGCCCCCGTGTGGGCCGCCACCCAGACCGTCACGCTGTCCGTACCGGGCATGACCTGCTCCGCTTGTCCGATCACCGTTAAGAAGGCGATTTCCAAGGTCGAAGGCGTCAGCAAAGTTAACGTGACCTTCGAGACACGCGAAGCGGTTGTCACCTTCGATGATGCCAAGACCAGCGTGCAGAAGCTGACCAAGGCCACCGAAGACGCGGGCTATCCGTCCAGCGTCAAGAAGTGAGGCACTGAAAACGGCAGCGCAGCACATCTGACGCCCTTGTCTGCTACCACAAACGAAAAAGGATCTGTCGCATGACCCATCTAAAAATCACCGGCATGACCTGCGACTCGTGCGCGGCGCACGTCAAGGAAGCGCTGGAAAAAGTACCCGGCGTCCAATCTGCCATAGTGTCCTATGCCAAGGGCGCGGCCCAGCTCGCCCTTGATCCAGGCACAGCGCCGGACGCACTGACCGCCGCCGTGGCTGGCCTGGGCTACAAAGCGATGCTCGCCGATGCCCCGCCGACCGACAACCGCACTGGGCTGTTCGACAAGGTGCGCGGCTGGATGGGTGCCGCCGACAAGGGCAGCGGCGGCGAGCGCCCGTTGCAAGTCGCCGTGATCGGCAGCGGTGGAGCCGCGATGGCGGCAGCACTGAAGGCCGTCGAGCAAGGCGCGCAGGTCACGCTGATTGAGCGCGGCACCATCGGCGGCACCTGCGTCAACGTCGGTTGTGTGCCGTCCAAGATCATGATCCGCGCCGCCCACATCGCCCATCTGCGCCGGGAAAGCCCATTCGACGGCGGCATGCCACCCACACCGCCGACGATCTTGCGCGAGCGGCTGCTGGCCCAGCAGCAGGCCCGTGTCGAAGAACTCCGTCATGCCAAGTACGAAGGCATCCTGGACGGCAATTCAGCCATCACCGTTCTGCACGGTGAAGCGCGTTTCAAGGACGACCAGAGCCTTATCGTTAGTTTGAACGAGGGTGGTGAGCGCGTCGTGATGTTCGACCGCTGCCTGGTCGCCACGGGTGCCAGTCCGGCCATGCCGCCGATTCCGGGCCTGAAAGAGTCACCCTACTGGACTTCGACCGAGGCCTTGGTCAGCGACACCATTCCCGAACGCCTAGCCGTGATCGGCTCGTCGGTGGTCGCGCTGGAACTGGCGCAAGCCTTCGCCCGGCTGGGCAGCCAGGTCACGATCCTAGCTCGCAACACGCTGTTCTTCCGCGACGACCCGTCCATCGGCGAGGCCGTCACAGCGGCCTTCCGTGCCGAAGGGATCAAGGTACTGGAACACACGCAAGCCAGCCAGGTCGCGCATGTGAACGGCGAATTCGTGCTGACCACGGGACACGGTGAAGTACGTGCCGACAAGCTGCTGGTCGCTACCGGACGGACACCGAACACGCGCAGCCTGGCACTCGACGCGGCGGGAGTCACCGTCAATGCGCAGGGTGCCATCGTCATCGACAAGGGCATGCGCACCAGCACGCCACACATTTACGCGGCCGGCGACTGCACGGACCAGCCACAATTCGTCTATGTGGCGGCAGCGGCCGGCACCCGTGCCGCGATCAACATGACCGGAGGGGATGCTGCCATCAATCTAACCGCGATGCCGGCCGTGGTGTTCACCGATCCGCAAGTAGCAACCGTGGGCTACAGCGAAGCGGAAGCGCATCACGACGGGATCGAAACCGACAGTCGCACGCTCACGCTCGACAACGTGCCGCGTGCGCTTGCCAACTTCGACACACGCGGCTTTATCAAGCTGGTCATCGAGGAAGGTAGCGGACGGCTCATCGGCGTGCAGGTCGTCGCCCCGGAAGCCGGCGAATTGATCCAGACGGCTGTTCTCGCCATTCGCAACCGCATGACGGTGCAGGAACTGGCCGACCAGTTGTTCCCCTACCTGACGATGGTCGAGGGGCTGAAGCTCGCGGCGCAGACCTTCACCAAGGATGTCAAACAATTGTCCTGCTGCGCAGGATGAAAGGAGATGGAACCATGAAGCTCGCCCCATATATTTTAGAACGTCTCACTTCGGTCAATCGTACCAATGGTACTGCGGATCTCTTGGTCCCGCTACTGCGGGAACTCGCCAAGGGGCGTCCGGTTTCACGAACGACACTTGCCGGGATTCTCGACTGGCCCGCTGAGCGAGTGGCCGCCGTACTCGAACAGGCCACCAGTACCGAATATGACAAAGATGGGAACATCATCGGCTACGGCCTCACCTTGCGCGAGACTTCGTATGTCTTTGAAATTGACGACCGCCGTCTGTATGCCTGGTGCGCGCTGGACACCTTGATATTTCCGGCGCTGATCGGCCGTACAGCTCGCGTCTCATCGCATTGCGCTGCAACCGGAGCACCCGTTTCACTCACGGTTTCACCCAGCGAGATACAGGCTGTCGAACCTGCCGGCATGGCGGTGTCCTTGGTATTGCCGCAGGAAGCAGCCGACGTTCGTCAGTCCTTCTGTTGCCATGTACATTTCTTTGCATCTGTCCCGACGGCGGAAGACTGGGCCTCCAAGCATCAAGGATTGGAAGGATTGGCGATCGTCAGTGTCCACGAGGCTTTCGGCTTGGGCCAGGAGTTTAATCGACATCTGTTGCAGACCATGTCATCTAGGACACCGTGATCGGATATCGACCCAATGTTCTACGGCACCGGCATCGGATTCGCAGCGCGCGGATTGAACTCGGCGAAACGGTATATGCATTGCCGTGAACCGACCAAAAGGAGGTGTTCGATGAACGCCTACACGGTGTCCCGGCTGGCCCTTGATGCCGGGGTGAGCGTGCATATCGTGCGCGACTACCTGCTGCGCGGATTGCTGCGGCCAGTCGCCTGCACCACGGGTGGCTACGGCCTGTTCGATGACGCCGCCTTGCAGCGACTGTGCTTCGTGCGGGCCGCCTTCGAGGCGGGCATCGGCCTCGGCGCATTGGCGCGGCTGTGCCGGGCGCTGGATGCGGCGAACTGCGATGAAACTGCCGCGCAGCTTGCTGTGCTGCGTCAGTTCGTCGAACGCCGGCGCGAAGCGTTGGCCAATCTGGAAGTGCAGTTGGCCGCCATGCCGACCGCGCCGGCACAGCATGCGGAGAGTTTGCCATGAACAGCCCCGAGCGCATGCCGGCCGAGACACACAAGCCGTTCACCGGCTACCTGTGGGGTGCGCTGGCGGTGCTCACCTGTCCCTGTCATTTGCCGATTCTCGCCATTGTGCTGGCCGGCACGACGGCCGGCGCGTTCATCGGCGAGCACTGGGGTATTGCAGCCCTCACGCTGACCGGCTTGTTTGTCCTGTCTGTGACGCGGCTGCTGCGGGCCTTCAGAGGTCGATCATGAGCGCTTCCCAGCCAATTGAATGGACAGTGGCGCAACTGGCGCAGGCGGTCGAGCGCGGGCAGCTTGAGCTGCACTACCAGCCGATTGTCGATTTGCGCAGTGAGCAGATTGTCGGCGCGGAAGCCCTGTTGCGCTGGCGTCATCCGACGCTCGGACTGTTGCCGCCGGGCCAGTTCCTGCCCGTGATCGAATCGTCCGGCCTGATGCCGGAAATCGGCGCATGGGTGCTGGGCGCAGCCTGCCGTCAAATGCGCGACTGGCGGGTGCTGGCATGGCAACCGTTCCGGCTGGCCGTCAATGTTTCGGCGAGCCAAGTGGGGCCAGATTTCGACAAGTGGGTAAAGGGCGTGCTGGCCGATGCCGGGTTGCCCGCCGCGTATCTTGAAATTGAGCTGACCGAATCGGTTGCGTTCGGTGATCCGGCGATCTTCCCCGCCCTGGAAGCTTTGCGACAGATCGGTGTGCGCTTCGCCGCCGACGACTTCGGCACCGGCTATTCCTGCCTGCAACACCTGAAATGCTGCCCCATCAGCACGCTCAAGATCGACCAATCGTTTGTCGCCGGACTCGCCAACGACCACCGCGACCAGACCATCGTGCGCACCGTGATTCAGCTTGCGCATGGGCTTGGCATGGAAGTAGTGGCCGAAGGCGTGGAAACATCGGCGAGTCTTGATTTGTTGCGACAAGCGGACTGCGACACAGGACAAGGCTTCCTGTTCGCCAAGCCGATGCCGGCGGCGGCATTCGCCGTCTTCGTCAGTCAATGGAGGGGTGCCACCATGAATGCAAATGATCCGACTGCCACCAGTTGCTGCGTGTGCTGCAAGGAAATCCCGCTCGATGCCGCCTTCACCCCGGAAGGCGCGGAATACGTCGAGCACTTCTGCGGGCTGGAGTGCTATCAGCGCTTCCAGGCGCGCGCCAAGACCGGGAGCGAAACCGATGCCGATCCGAACGCCTGCGACTCATCACTGTCAGACTGAGGCATACCCTAACTTGATGTCAGATGCCATGTGTCGTTTTCAGAAGGCGACTGCACCAGTTCACTGGGCTGGCCGCCGTGTGTGCATAGAACTTCTGACCGGGAACGGTCAGAAGTTCTATGCACGAAGCGCCGCGAGAGATCGGAATTGCTCAGAACTCTTGTGCACGGCGCGACAAAGCCGGAACCGCCGAAAATTCCGGCGATCAACCGGCAAGCTGCTTGATGCGCTCGGCCAGGCGGCCGAAAGCCTCGTTCACGTATTCCAGCACCTTGGGTTCTGCGCCCTGCGTGCGCAGCGAGTCTTTGAAGGCTTCCAGGTCGGACAGCCATTGCCGATGCAGGCGGCCCAGCTCGTCGAGCTGAGGCCGGAAGTCTTGGAGACTGCCGCTCGCACGAAACGCCTGGTAGCCACGCTCAAGCGTGGCCGCCGTGGTCAGCAGTTGCGCGCCCATTTGCTTGTGCTGTTCGGAGAACTCGGCCATGCCGTCATAGGGCCGCGAAGCCTTGCGGCGCTCGGCTTCGGATGCCTCTTCCATGATGCGGGCGTAGCGGTAGAACCCTGGGAACTCGCGGGACAGCGCCATGAGCTGCTGATCGGATGTGCCGACCCAAATCCTGTGCAGGTCAGGCCCGTACCCCATCATGCGATTGATGATGGCATGGGCCTCGCTGACACCCTGGGCGGCAAGCTGCTGCATGTGTTGGTCGATCTTCGCGGCCAGTCGGCGGAATTCGTTCATGCTCATGTCCGTCACAAAAGGCGCGTTGATTGCCCTTGCGCCGTGAGAAGTGCCACCGCCTTCTTATCGAAGGAAACGAAGGTTTCCCCGCCAAGCCAGTTGCCTTCGTAGGCAATGACGCCATCGGCAAAGTCTCCGCCCGCGTCGAGCACCAGCAAGCCAGCCTCCACGGCAGGCCGGTTCACTTCCACATTCGCGGCGGCCAGTAGTGCCCGGATCGCGCTGGCCGCGTCGGCTTGCTGGAAGCCGTAGACACGCAGCAGCACCCAAACAAATTCGCATAGGCACGGCAGCGCGACCGCGATCAACTCGGCGTCGGTCAAGACTGCGGCGGCAACGTCCGCTTGTGCGGGATCGTCACGCACAACCGCACGCACAAGGACGTTGGTATCGACTGCGACCTTCATTGCTTACCTGCCCAGCCTTGCGCCGCCGCCTCGTTGATTTCTTCGATGGTGGCAACCTTCTGCGTCTTGCCCGCGAGCAGGCCGACAAAGCTGGCTATCGTCCCTGCGGGCCGTGCCGCCTTGAGCACGCCCCGACCGTCTGGCAACAAGTCCAGCTCGATCTTGTCGCCTGGCCTGATGCCGAGGTGTTGCAGTACGTCCTTCCGAAACGTCACTTGTCCCCGTGCGGTAACGGTCAATGTGGTCATGGTGGTTTGCCCTCGCAATCAAGGTTGATGCTTCACATAGTAATGCAAAAATGCCTTACCGTCAATGTCCGTCAAACGATCATTAGTCGGCCATGCCGGACACTGTCCAGCAAAGTTATTGCACAACGGGTTGTCGGACATTAAGATAGGCGGACGGAATGACGGACAAGAGAGGCGGCAAATGGCACTGATCGGCTATGCGCGGGTATCGACGGCGGAACAGGACACCGCCTTGCAGACGGATGCGCTACGCAAGGCAGGCTGCGAGCGCGTTTTCGAGGACACGGCTTCCGGGGCCAAGGCCGACCGCCCCGGCTTGGCTGATGCGCTGGCCTACCTGCGCGACGGCGACGTGCTGGCCGTCTGGCGGCTGGATCGGCTCGGGCGCTCTATGCCGCACCTAATCGAAACGATAGGCGCGCTGGAAGCGCGAGGCGTCGGCTTCCGTTCTCTGACGGAAGCCATCGACACCACCACGCCAGGCGGGCGGCTCATCTTCCACGTGTTCGGCGCGCTGGGCCAGTTCGAGCGCGACTTGATCCGCGAGCGCACCAAGGCCGGGTTGACTGCCGCCGCCGCTCGTGGGAGGAAGGGCGGGCGAAAGCCGGTTGTCACCGCCGACAAGTTGCAGCGAGCGCGGGAGCACATCGCCAACGGGCTTAATGTCCGAGAGGCCGCTACACGGCTCAAGGTGAGCAAGACGGCCCTGTACACCGCGCTGCAATCCACCAGTGCAGCCGACTCCTGATATTCCGTGCAGTCGTCTTCTGAAAATGACAGCTCACGCGCAGGTAGATGCGTGCGACTTTCATGCGGGCCTCCTGGTCATTTTGGGTATAGGGAAAATGACCATTGTTTCACGCCTAGCCAAAAAGGGAAGGTTCCCGGTTCAAATGTCGTTTTCAGAAGACGGCTGCACTGAACGTCAGAAGCCGACTGCACTATAGCAGCGGAGGGGTTGGATCCATCAGGCAACGACGGGCTGCTGCCGGCCATCAGCGGACGCAGGGAGGACTTTCCGCAACCGGCCGTTCGATGCGGCACCGATGGCCTTCGCGCAGGGGTAGTGAATCCGCCAGGATTGACTTGCGCTGCCCTACCTCTCACTAGTGAGGGGCGGCAGCGCATCAAGCGGTGAGCGCACTCCGGCACCGCCAACTTTCAGCACATGCGTGTAAATCATCGTCGTAGAGACGTCGGAATGGCCGAGCAGATCCTGCACGGTTCGAATGTCGTAACCGCTGCGGAGCAAGGCCGTCGCGAACGAGTGGCGGAGGGTGTGCGGTGTGGCGGGCTTCGTGATGCCTGCTTGTTCTACGGCACGTTTGAAGGCGCGCTGAAAGGTCTGGTCATACATGTGATGGCGACGCACGACACCGCTCCGTGGATCGGTCGAATGCGTGTGCTGCGCAAAAACCCAGAACCACGGCCAGGAATGCCCGGCGCGCGGATACTTCCGCTCAAGGGCGTCGGGAAGCGCAACGCCGCTGCGGCCCTCGGCCTGGTCCTTCAGCCACCATGCCCGTGCACGCGACAGCTGCTCGCGCAGGCTGGGTGCCAAGCTCTCGGGTAACATCAAGGCCCGATCCTTGGAGCCCTTGCCCTCCCGCACGATGATCGTGCCGTGATCGAAATCCAGATCCTTGACCCGCAGTTGCAAACCCTCACTGATCCGCATGCCCGTTCCATACAGAAGCTGGGCGAACAAACGATGCTCGCCTTCCAGAAAACCGAGGATGCGAACCACTTCATCCGGGGTCAGCACCACCGGCAAGCGCCGCGACGGCCGAGGTCTTCCGATCTCCTGAAGCCAGGGCAGATCCGTGCACAGCACCTTGCCGTAGAAGAACAGCAAGGCCGCCAATGCCTGACGATGCGTGGAGACCGAAACCTTGCGCTCGTTCGCCAGCCAGGACAGAAATGCCTCGACTTCGCTGCTGCCCAAGGTTGCCGGGTGACGCACACCGTGGAAACGGATGAAGGCACGAACCCAGTGGACATAAGCCTGTTCGGTTGGTAAGCTGTAATGCAAGTAGCGTATGCGCTCACGCAACTGGTCCAGAACCTTGACCGAACGCAGCGGTGGTAACGGCGCAGTGGCGGTTTTCATGGCTTGTTATGACTGTTTTTTTGTACAGTCTATGCCTCGGGCATCCAAGCAGCAAGCGCGTTACGCCGTGGGTCGATGTTTGATGTTATGGAGCAGCAACGATGTTACGCAGCAGGGCAGTCGCCCTAAAACAAAGTTAGACATCATGAGGGTAGCGGTGACCATCGAAATTTCGAACCAACTATCAGAGGTGCTAAGCGTCATTGAGCGCCATCTGGAATCAACGTTGCTGGCCGTGCATTTGTACGGCTCCGCAGTGGATGGCGGCCTGAAGCCATACAGCGATATTGATTTGTTGGTTACTGTGGCCGTAAAGCTTGATGAAACGACGCGGCGAGCATTGCTCAATGACCTTATGGAGGCTTCGGCTTTCCCTGGCGAGAGCGAGACGCTCCGCGCTATAGAAGTCACCCTTGTCGTGCATGACGACATCATCCCGTGGCGTTATCCGGCTAAGCGCGAGCTGCAATTTGGAGAATGGCAGCGCAATGACATTCTTGCGGGTATCTTCGAGCCAGCCATGATCGACATTGATCTAGCTATCCTGCTTACAAAAGCAAGAGAACATAGCGTTGCCTTGGTAGGTCCGGCAGCGGAGGAATTCTTTGACCCGGTTCCTGAACAGGATCTATTCGAGGCGCTGAGGGAAACCTTGAAGCTATGGAACTCGCAGCCCGACTGGGCCGGCGATGAGCGAAATGTAGTGCTTACGTTGTCCCGCATTTGGTACAGCGCAATAACCGGCAAAATCGCGCCGAAGGATGTCGCTGCCGACTGGGCAATAAAACGCCTACCTGCCCAGTATCAGCCCGTCTTACTTGAAGCTAAGCAAGCTTATCTGGGACAAAAAGAAGATCACTTGGCCTCACGCGCAGATCACTTGGAAGAATTTATTCGCTTTGTGAAAGGCGAGATCATCAAGTCAGTTGGTAAATGATGTCTAACAATTCGTTCAAGCCGACCGCGCTACGCGCGGCGGCTTAACTCCGGCGTTAGATGCACTAAGCACATAATTGCTCACAGCCAAACTATCAGGTCAAGTCTGCTTTTATTATTTTTAAGCGTGCATAATAAGCCCTACCTGAAGGAGTATATAGTAAAAACAGTGTCTATTCGCGTGTGAGTGAGTGACAGGGCTTTACATATAACGTCAGCGGCTTTCATTTCAAACGTACATACTGTGTATAATGGTATGTACGTTTTTTATTTGCGCCGAGTCCTTCGGCGGTAACCATTCATCCATGAATTTTTGTTCAGTGTTTAATTGCACCTTGTGAGTGCGACTTGTTCCAACAAGTCGGGAGAGATAGGAGTTACGTCATTGGTTTAGCAGGACGGGGATAGTTATTTGCGGCAAGTACAGAGTTGTCGCCGCATCCATGCGGCTTTGACAGTTCAGTTGTTCACTCATTGATTCACCTTCTTGATTAGTTGCACTTAATTTACCACCACATTGCAACCGCTCCTTACCACGTGTTGCAAATTAATCGCACCACAACTTTCACGGAAAGTACCACTTCGTCGGGTCTCGGCTTTGTGCCAAAAGCGGCGATTACAATTCCTTCTTGTTAATGGTCTTCTTTCGGCTATAGAGCCGACATTCTTGATAACTCTGCTCAGTTTCATCGTTTCTAATAATTAACTATTGAGATTAAGGCGAACATATGCGGATGAACATATCGACTAGAAAGTACCTATTCGAGCTGTATCCGCACTGTTGAATTTAAATCAGCTCAACGCCCCAGTTTCAGTAACTTTGGCGAAAAGAACCCACTTACACTGACTAATCCGCCTAAAATCCCCGCTACAAGAAAAATAGCTCCGACATCAAAAATTTCTCCCAGAGGTGTTATCAGCAACAACCCAATGGGAGCCGCAAGGCTCATCATCGAGTTCATAATGGACAAAACACGTCCTTGAAGATAATTTGGGATGATGGTCTGCAACAATGCCGTCAGAGGTGCACTACCGAAAACAAAACACACACCACTGATGACCCACCACGCAACGGCAACGCCAAATAGGCTGGATGGAACCAGTGCCGTTAATGCGACGGCAAAACAAGACGTAGCAAACCCTGCCAGAATCCAGTAAATAGGGGTTTTTAATTGCATAGCAGCAACAGCTAAGCCACCCAAGACCATCCCTACACCCGACAAGCCCTCCATCAAAGCCACTTGATTAGCGCCGCCGCCAAAATATTGTTTAACCAACAGCGGTAATAATGTAAATGACGGCATAATCACAAGCACCGTCGTCGCCAGCAGCAGGAATAATCGGGCTAGTCCCGGAGTGTTTCGAATGGTATCAATACCTTCCTTGAACTCACTGACCATACTTGTATCAGCCTTACGGACTGCACGACTCTGAGGAATTGCGAATATCAACAGTGGTATCACAGCACAAAGTGCAGTGAACACATCTATAGATATGGCCCAGCCGATTGGCATGACACTTATAGCAAGGGCCCCCAGCGGCGCTGCAATGACCACTGTCATGCTTTGTAAAGCCTGATTAAGTCCAGCGGCTCGCATCAAGAAACTTTTGGGGACTAGCATATATGTGCTCGCCGCCGCTGCTGGTGCCTGAAATGCTTGCATCGCACTGCGGATCCCCAACATCACCCAGATATGCCATATTTCGATACTTTCGGTATTAAATAGCACGATGAGCACCACCATGCATATCGCGCTGACAACATCAGGAATGATCATCAAAAGTCGGCGGCTGTAACGGTCTGCAAGTACTCCACCCAGAGGACTAAGCAAGGCTTGTGGCAGTAAAGCCACAATACCTGCAATAGCCAACGCACTGACACTGCCGGTGGTATCCGTGATCCACCATAGCAGCACAAACTGAGTCAGGGCCGATCCACACAGAGAAAGCGCCTGCCCAATAAAAATAGCCCAAAACCTTAACGGCCAATCAGGACCGGGGTCACTTTGACCACATGTATCGCGGTCAGAAAGATCCCGAGTAGGTTCAGACGCTGCCTGATTCAACATGATACTTAGTGTACTCCCGTCTCTGCTTTATTTAAAAAGGAGCCACCAAGGGCTTTATACAAAGCCACATAGTTCGCGAGCTCCGCACCACGCAAATCAATCAGAACCTGACGTTCGGCATAAAGTTGACGTTGTGCATCAAGTAGTTCTAAGCGGCCATCAACACCTGCCCGGTATCTAAGCAGGGATAACTCCGCTCGTTTAGACGCGCTACTTACGGCTCTCTTTTGTGCCATTATTTGCAGTCCAAAAGTCTCCAAACCGCTTAATCCGTCAGCCACATCTTTGAATGCCGTCTGGATGGTCTGTTCATAAGATATGACGGCTCCGGATTTTCGGATCTCCGCCAAGCGGAGTTCCGATTTCAACTTACCAGCATTAAATATCGGTATATTAATTTGCGGGGCAAAACTCCAAACCCGGCTGTCACTATCAAACAGATTCTTCACTTCTGAACTGCTATAACCTGTTGAAGCCGTCAGCGAAATCCGTGGAAAAAATGCAGCCCGAGCTGCGCCAATATCTGCATTTGCAGCTTTCAGATTTAACTCGGCTTGTACTACATCTGGACGATTAAGGATTAATTCTGACGTTAAGTTGGCAGGCATCACCTGAAGTGGCTGAGTTTCTAACACTGAATGTTTTGATAAACCTTCAGGTAGTGTTTTTCCTATCAACAGCTGAAGAGCATTGTTAGATAGGGCAAGCACACGCAGCCGGGCCTGCAAATCAGCTTCAGCACTCGCAACCTGTCCTTCGGCTTGCGCAACATCTAAGCCACTGCTTTGTTCAGCGGCTCTCAGTTGGCGAGCTAACAGCAGTGAATGCTCCCAATCAGCCAAAGTCTGCTGTGCTAGCAAAAGTTGCTCTTGAGCAAGCAACTGTGCGTGATACGCATCTGCAACCGCACTTATTAAAACCAACTCTGCTGATTTTTGCCCCTGCTCCGTTGCAAGATACCGGTAAAAGGCTGCTTCACTCATTGATCGTGCATAACCGAACAAGTCTATTTCAAAAGCGCTCGTCCCCAAGCCAACTCCGTGTTCAGAGGTTGTACTTACACCTCCGGTATCATTCTCTCCACGCTGGCGAGTTCCGCTGATTGTGGCATCAACAGAGGGCAACATATATGAACGCTGGATACCATACTGAGCCTTTGCAGCGGCCACGTTTAAAGTAGCCAGTCGTAAGTCTTTGTTATTCTCCAGCGCTAAACCAATTAACTCCTGCAACCTTGGCTCTTTGAACACAGATTGCCAAGACAAATCCACTGCCGATTTTTGCGACACGTTTTTGGTATTTAGCAGGTTGTAGTTCAGCGTATCTACTGGTGGCCTTTGATAATCTGGTGCCAGTGTGCATCCGGTTAGCAAAGATACGCAAAGCAGGCTAAAAATATTTAACTTCATTACACCGACTCCTCGTTGCTCGCTTGAGGTTTGCTAGTTGCTTTCTTGCGGGATGCAGAAAAGCGCTCTTGGATACTCATGACAAGTACAAAGAATACTGGAACGAAGTAAATTGCAAGCACTGTGGCTGTGACCATTCCTCCAAAGACACCAACACCGATAGCTGCCTGTGTTTCTGCACTTGCACCAGAAGCGAAAACTAGTGGCAATACACCAAGACCAAATGCAAGTGACGTCATCAGGATGGGTCTTAATCGCAATCTGGAAGCTGTCACCGCTGCGTCAATTAAGCCATGACCTTCTTCACGAAGCTGCTTCGCAAACTCGACAATCAAAACAGCGTTTTTGGCCGATAAGCCAATAACGGTGATCATACCAACTTTGAAGAACACGTCATTTGACATTCCAAGCAGCAATACCGAACCTACCGCGCCGAGCAGGCCTAATGGCACCACCAGCATTACTGAAACCGGAATAGCCCAGCTTTCATATAAGGCTGCAAGTACCAAAAATACGACTAACATCGAAAGAGCCATGAGCATTGGCGCTTGAGAGGCTGACTGCCTTTCTTGCAAAGACTGCCCTGTCCAAGCGATATCAAAACCCGGAGGAAGCTGAGATGCGAGGCGCTCCATTTCATCCATCGCCTCTCCACTTGAAAACGTCGGAGCAGCACCACCGGCGATTCTTACAGAGGGTAGTCCTTGAAAACGCATCAATTGTAATGGTGTCGCACCCCATTTAGGTGTAACGACTTCTGACAGGGCAACCATGCCACCACTGACATTTCGGACACGTAATTTCAGAATGTCTTCAATCTGCATCCGAGATTTTGAGTCAGCCTGAATAATGACTTGTTGCATCCGCCCACGGTTAGGGAAATCATTGATGTAACTCGACCCCATTGCCGTGGAGAGCATATCGCTGATTGCAGCAAAGGACACACCCAAAGCCTCTGCTTTCTGCCGGTCAATATGAAGAGTGATCCCAGTACCCGCAGGAAGACTGTCGGCATAGACCCCGGTAACAATTTTACTGTTGTTAGCGAGCTCTAACAGCTTGGCTTGTGCAGCTTGAAGGGCTTCATACCCCTGATTACTGCGGTCGATCAAGCGCATAGAAAAGCCTGATGAATTGCCTAACTCGTCAATAGCAGGTGGCATGATACTGAACACCAATCCTTCACCAGCGGTTTCGGCCATGGTCATGTAGGCGTAGTAGACTTCCTCCCACGCATTTGCACCATTTCGTTCGTCCCAATCCTTCAGCATGGTAAAACTAACCGCTGCATTCGTGCCAGAGCCAGACAAGCCGTAACCTAGGATCGATATATTCGACTTAATACCCGGTCTTGTTGCTACGTACTCTTCAAAAGATTTCACCACCGCAGAGGTGCGTTCAGTGGTTGCATCTGAAGGCAGTAAAAAGCTGGTAATGAAATAACCCTGATCTTCTTCAGGCAAAAAGGCTGACGGTAATTTACCAAAAGAGTACACCAGCATGCCGACCAGCAGCGCAAACATCAGCATTACCCGGCCAATCCGCTTGGTCAGTTTGCTGACTCTCACACCATAGCGATCTGTCATCCGGTCGAACCGACGATTAAACCAACCGAAAAATCCCGTTTTCTCGGCATGGCCATGGCTGATTGGCTTTAACAATGTTGCGCACAGAGCAGGCGTGAAAGTTAATGCTAAAAAGGCAGAGAATAAAATAGAGATGGCCATTGAGAGCGTGAATTGTTGATAAATCACGCCAACGGAACCGCTTGCTAAAGCCATTGGAATAAATACGGCGGTCAACACCAGCGTGATACCAATAATTGCGCCGGTAATTTCTTTCATTGCTTTAACGGTAGCATCACGTGGCGACAGACCCTCTTTTGCCATTAAACGCTCGACGTTTTCGACAACAACAATCGCATCATCCACGATGATACCGATAGCCAACACCATCCCGAACATCGTGAGGACGTTGATAGAAAAACCGGTTAACATCATAACGGCGAATGTACCCAGCAACGCGATTGGAGCGACAATTGCTGGTATTAAGGTGTAGCGGACATTCTGCAAAAACAGGTACATTACGAGAAACACAAGAACCATCGCCTCAATTAGCGTATGAGCGACTTTCTCAATCGAAATTTTTGCAAATGGCGCAGTATCGAAGGGAACTGAATAACTCATCCCAACGGGCATCGTCTGCTGAAGTAACTGCATGCGCTCTTTAACACGCTCAGAGGTCAGTACTGCGTTCGCACCGGGCGCAAGTTGTATAGCAGCTGCTGTTGCTGTTTTTCCGTCTTCTCGCGTCAGAAATGCATAAGATTGAGCACCTAACTCAACACGAGCAACGTCGCCCAATACCAGTTTTGCACCACTTCCCTCAGCGCGAAGCACGATGTTTGCAAATTCTTCCGGAGTTTCTAACTGACCTTTCGCCATTAATGGGATTGCAACTTTCTGCCCCGCTGGCGCTGGTTCATCGCCAAGACTGCCCGGTGCAATCTGAATATTCTGCTGAGTGATCGCATTAGAAAGATCGGCCATCGACAAGTTATAAGCAGTGAGTTTTACTGGGTCGACCCAAATCCGCATCGCTTGCTCGGCACCGAACAATTGAACGCGACCAACACCTTCAATTCGGCGTAACTCTTCGATGACGTTTCTGGCCATGTAATCAGAAAGCGCCGTGCTATCGAAGCGATTGTCATCGGATTTAAGGCTGACAAGCATCAAAAAGCCCGAGGATGCAGCTTCGACAATCAGACCATTTTGTCTGACAGTTTGCGGCAAACGGGCTTCGATGGTTTTTAGTCTGTTTTGCACATCGACTTGCGCTAACTCAGGATTCACTCCGGGTTTAAAAGAAGCAGTGATAGTAGCTGCCCCTGACGTATCAGAAGATGACTCAAAATAGAGTAGATTCTTTAAGCTCGACAGTTCTCGTTCGATAAGACCGAGCACAGAATCATTCATCGTTTGGGGAGTTGCACCGGGATATACGGCTGTGATGGTCACCTGAGGCGGAGCAACTGAAGGATAGCGCTCAATCGGTAGCTGAGGTAATGCTATCAAACCAGACATGATGATAAAAAGTGCAACAACCCAAGCAAATACGGGGCGGTTAATAAAAAATTGCGGCATCTTAACTACTCCCGCTCGCCGGTTGAGGTATTACTGCTGATTGCAGTATCGACAGTTGGTTGAACTGCGTTCGACGGAGTCACTTCAGCACCTTCACTCATTCGGTCGAGGCCGCTAACAATCACCTTGTCGCCAGCCGTAATACCCTTTTCGATTCGATAGCTGCGATCAATCAACTCTCCGAGCTGAACATGGACCTGACGCACTTTATTGCCTTCAGACAGCAGCCAAACCCATGCTTCGTCTCCGGTTCTGGTTACCGCTTCCTGTGGTACGAGTAAGGCATCGTCGAAACTGGCCAGTGTGAGTCTGGCTCTTACAAACATACCGGGTAGTAACTCACGCTTTGTGTTGCTCACCAAAATACGCACCAACACATCGCCAGTTGCCTCATCAACGGTCAATCCCGAGAACAAGACTTTGCCTTTAACATCGAATGGCTTGCCACTGGCTTTTAGAATTTCAACATGCAATTCTTTTTTACCAGCCTCGGTCGCCTCTCTTAGCAAATCCAGTGATTCAGCAGGCTGGCGTACATCGACGTAAACCTCGTTGATTTGTTGTACCTTTGCCAGTGAAGTGTTGTCACTCGGACCGACCAAAGCTCCCTCAGAAACAATTGATTGCTCGATGCGACCGTTGATCGGCGAATCCACTGTTGAAAATTGTAAATCCAATTTTCGACGGGATAGCTCTGCTTTAGCCTGAGCAACCTCGGCAGCAGCCTGATCTTTGGCAGACACGGCGTCATCGTAGGTTTGCCTGCTAACGGCATCTCCTTCAACCAGCGGTTGCAAGCGTTTGACTTGAATTTGCGCTCTGCTCAGTGCAGCCTCGGCACGCATCAAAGCCGCAGCAGATGTTTCTACGTCAGCCTTAAACGGCGCTGGATTGATTTGGAAAAGTGGCTGGCCAGCATGAACCTCTGCACCTTGAACAAATAAGCGTTCTTGAATAATACCAGTGACTTGTGGTCTGATTTCGGCAACACGAACAGGCGCAACACGCCCGGTTAAATCATCGGTCAGTGCAACACGCGATGGCGTTACTTCCAGAATAGAAACTGGTGGCGGTGGTGTTGTCATATCTGGCATTTCGGGGCTACACCCTGTTAAGGTGAGCAGTAACAAAGCATGTATTACATTCAGCTGCTTAGTTGATTTCATCAAATGTCCTCTTGAGCTATAGTCCGGAATTCTGTTTACATCTCAGTGTAGACAAAGAGTGTTGGCGTTTGAGGGAGCCAATGTGGAGGAATGATGGAGAAACCGTATTTATGTCAGAAAACTTTAAAATGACGACTCTCGCTCTATCTAGCCGAGGTGAAAAAACGCTTGGTTCCCCCTTGATCCTTATTGCTGAAGATGAGGCTGATATCGCTGATATCCTCTCCGGTTACTTGCGAAGAAGTGGGTTGCGATGTGAGATTGCCGAGGATGGCCGACGAGCGCTAGACCTGCATGCAACACTAAAACCGGCACTGGTATTGCTGGATATTCAAATGCCGCAACTCAATGGCTGGCAGGTCCTATCCGAGATCAGAAATCGGGGTAATACACCTGTCATCATGCTCACCGCTATGGATCAGGATATTGATAAGTTGATGGGGTTACGGATGGGGGCTGACGATTATGTGGTGAAACCATTTAATCCTGCCGAAGTGACAGAGCGAGTGCTGGCGGTGCTTCGTCGTGTATCCCCTGAATCGCAAAAATCCAACAATCAGGTGCTCAAAGTATCCCCATTTCATATTGATTTGGAAACGTACGAGGTATTCATCGACAACCCCGATAGAAAACAAATATCGCTGACCATGACGGAGTTCAAGTTATTGGTTCAACTTGCAAAATCACCAAGAAAAGTATTTAGCCGGGCAGAGCTTCTAAGTCATTGCTTACCTGAGAGTGACGCTTTAGAAAGAACTGTCGATAGCCACATCTCTAAGCTTCGGAAAAAGCTAGAAAACCTTGGTGTAAAGGGGATCCCGTCTGGTTTAAGAGGTGCCGGTTATCGGTTATGGAGCCAAGAATGAAGTTGGTTGGTTTGAGTCGGCAAATTGCATTTTCAATGATGGCAATTGCCTTGGGGGTGATACTTTTAGTCATTTTTACTTCATATGTTTTTTACTACTTTTGGGACAAATATTGGCCTGAAAATGTTCCGGTCAACAGCTTAGTGCCGACTGTGCCGGAACTATTTTGGATGCTGGGTACTACAATCGCTGGACTGGTGCTGGCCGTATGGGTTGCTTTGAGCTTATCCAAACGGATCCTCACTCCACTAAATTCACTCGCAGCCGGGATCCGAAGCCTTGCCAAAGGAGATTTGAGCGCGAGAGCTGTTGCCGATGATGAGTCTATGGGTGAAGCATCCCAGTTGGCAGCAGACTTTAATCATTTAGCTGAAAAGTTGCAAAAAATGACGGAAGAACAACGCTTCTGGAATGCGGCAATTGCTCACGAGTTACGGACACCTGTCACGATTTTACGTGGCAGGCTGCAAGGTCTTGTTGATGGTGTTTTCCAGCCGGACATAATGCAATTTAAAAGCTTATTAACTCAGGTTGAAGGGTTAAATAGGCTGATAGAGGACATGAGGGTTATCAGTTTGGCGGATAGTGGCAACCTGTATCTCAATAGAGTCAACACTGATATCAAAGATGAAATTGACTCTGCAATACAGTTCTCTGGGATTTTTTCTGACGACAGTAAATTCACGCCCTGTATCAATATCGACGCAATGATTGTTTCTTGTGATCCCGTTAGAATTAGGCAAGCAATGCTTGCGCTGCTGGACAATGCAAAAAAGTACTCTAGTTCAGGCCGGATCTATATCAGTTTGGAGAAGAAAAACCATAATTATCAGTTAAGTGTGCAAGACGAAGGTCCGGGGATCCCCCCAGATTTTCTGCCGCATATTTTTACACCATTCATGCAAGCCCCTGATAGTAAACGCAATGGCAGTGGTTTGGGGTTAGCTGTCGTCTCAGCGATTGCCAAAGCGCATGGAGGTTATGCAACCTGCACATTATCAGCTGATGGCGGCACAATTATCTCCTTGTGCTGGCCTGAGCCAGAACATATCGAATGATGTGGTCTATCAATCAACCCAAGACTAAGTTGCGCACGATGAGCTGGTTGCGTCCGCTATTTTTTGCTTGATAAAGTGCAGAATCGGCAGATTGAATAAATTTTTCAACAAATGCACTTACCTGAATTTCACGGCTGACGGACTCTGAAACAAGCTCAGTCACGCCTAAATGCGTATTCTGGCCCAAAGTGAACACCCGTTCTGGTTTTAAGTGAACACCCATTCTGATTTAATGTGAACACCTATTCTGGCGCAAAGTGAACACTTTTGCCCGATTTCCAGAATCAGTGTTCACATAATTCCAGAATCCCTTTCCCGCGTTGATTGTTATCACTGATAACCTATTCATTTTCAGATGGATACGGTTATGAGCAGACAGAGAACATCAATGCGTAAACTTCGTGAAATCCTCAGGCTACGGTTGCATGCTGGTTTGTCCGTCCGTCAGGTTCGGGATAGCCTGCGTATCAGCATCGGCGCTATACAAAAAGTCACCAGCGCAGCAGAGCAGCAAGGCATCGACTGGTCAACCATCTGCACCTTAGACGACAGTGCGCTGGCCAAGCTGATTTATCCTAAAGCCGATGCCCGCGTATCCACCAGGCTGGAATTGCCAGAGTGGACGACCGTGCATAAAGAACTGCGTAAAGAAGGTGTCACCAAACATCTACTCTGGGAAGAATATACCCAGCAGTACCCCAATCGCAGTTACAGTTACCCGCAGTATTGTCACCTGTATGGCGAGTGGCAGAACAAGCAGCGCCGCTCAATGCGACAAGTCCATATTGCCGGTGACATGCTGTTTGTTGATTATGCCGGGCAAACCGTCCCTATTGTTTGTGCCAGTACCGGTGAAATTCGCTTTGCCCAGGTCTTCGTAGCCGTATTGGGCGCATCGAATTACACCTATGCCGAAGCGACCTTAACGCAGACGCTACCAGATTGGCTGGGCAGCCATGCCAGAGCCTTCAGCTTCTTTGGTGGCGTGCCCAAGCTCATTGTGCCGGATAACCTTAAGAGCGGCGTGACCAAGGCTTGCCGATACGATCCGGATATCAATGCCGCCTACCACCAATTAGCTCACCATTATGGCTGCGCGGTTATGCCAGCCAGGCCCCGTAAACCACAGGATAAAGCCAAAGCAGAAGTAGGTGTGCAAATCATTGAGCGCTGGATTTTAGCCAGATTACGTCACCATACCTTCTTCTCGTTAGCTGAGCTGAATCACTGCATCAAGGCGCTATTACAGGATGTGAATACCCGGCCGTTTAAGCAGTTCAGCGGTAACCGGCAAGAATGGTTCGAGCAACTGGATAAACCGGCGCTTAGCCGTTTACCACGCGAGCCGTATCAATACACGGATATCAAAATGGTGAAGCTCAACATTGATTACCATGTGCAGTTCGGTGAGCACCTTTACTCAGCGCCGCATCAGTTAGTGGGTGAGAAACTTGAACTGCATGCCACCGACAACCTCATTACGTTGTACTTCCAGAACAAGCAGATCACCAGCCATCCGCGCATTAATCGCCGCGGTATCAGTACAAAACCTGAGCATATGCCGGTGCGGCATGAGAAGCATCACAAATGGAGCCGTGGGCGGCTGATGAATTGGGCTAAAGACATCGGCAGTGACACGCTAACCTGGGTGGCGCACGTCATGGATGACAGAGCACACGAACAACAAGGTTACCGGACATGTTTAGGCTTACTGAATCTGACCCGACGCTATCCGGCGCAACGCGTGAATCGTGCTTGCGCTATCGCCAATGAACAAAAGCTCACCCGGCTGAAAAACATTACCTCAATCCTGAAAAGCAATCTCGATACGCTGGTTACGGAAGATGACAGCCAGCCCATCTTGCCGCAGACACATGAAAACATCCGCGGCCCAAGCAGCTTCCATTAAGGAGAATCATTATGACAGCGCACAACATCACCGTTCTTAGACAGCTCAAGCTAAATGGCATGGCTCAGGCCCTGCTACAACAACGTGAACAACCGGGCACCTACCAGGCATTGTCGTTTGAAGAGCGGTTGCAACTCCTGATTGATCACGAACAGCAAAGCCGCGATAACCGTAAACAACAGCGCTTGTTAACAGGTGCAACACTCAAAGTTGCTGCAAATGCGCGGGAGATTAATTACGAACAGCCACGCGGTTTAAACCAATCCGTGATAGCCGGTTTACTCAGCTGCGGCTGGGTAACGAAACATCAGAACATCTTAATCACCGGCCCCTGTGGTAGCGGTAAAACCTATCTCGCGTGTGCTCTGGCACATACTGCGATCTTAAAAGGCCACAGCGCAAAGTATTACCGGCTGTCGCGCTTACTGATGGAACTAAGCCAACACAAAGCAGATGGCAGTTACAGCAAAGCATTAAAACAGCTGGCGAAATACGACATCCTGATCCTGGATGATTGGGGGTTAGAGCCGTTAAAAGCGGCACAGCGCAACGATCTGATGGAGATCATGGATGATCGGCATCAGCTAACGTCAACAATTATGGTAAGCCAGTTGCCAACAGAGGAATGGTATCAGGCAATTGGCGATAACACGCTGGCAGATGCCATCCTGGACAGGTTAATGCACAACGCCCACAGGCTAAAACTCAAAGGAGAATCGATGCGAAAAGTCACATCAGAGTTGACTGAAAATGAACACCTAGGTTAAAAGAGAACTGAGCCCAATGCGGGAAATGCCGGGTGTTCATATTGACCAGAATCGGTGTTCACATAAATCAGAATGCGCAACCAATCACAATACTGAAGCCCCAACTGTTATCAGTTGGGGCTTTTTCTTGTCTGTTTGCGGCGGTTGCGTTTTATCGGTAGTCGTCGAGCTCTGCACCATCCCACATAAGAGCTTAACGGTGCGATCTTCAACGCCATCACACAAAACTTTCTTTTTCACGCACAGTCAACTTATTGGATGTTTTATTAACAACCCAAAAGGAGATATTTAGCGGGCGGCCGGAAGGTGAATGCTAGGCATGATCTAACCCTCGGTCTCTGGCGTCGCGACTGCGAAATTTCGCGAGGGTTTCCGAGAAGGTGATTGCGCTTCGCAGATCTCCAGGCGCGTGGGTGCGGACGTAGTCAGCGCCATTGCCGATCGCGTGAAGTTCCGCCGCAAGGCTCGCTGGACCCAGATCCTTTACAGGAAGGCCAACGGTGGCGCCCAAGAAGGATTTCCGCGACACCGAGACCAATAGCGGAAGCCCCAACGCCGACTTCAGCTTTTGAAGGTTCGACAGCACGTGCAGCGATGTTTCCGGTGCGGGGCTCAAGAAAAATCCCATCCCCGGATCGAGGATGAGCCGGTCGGCAGCGACCCCGCTCCGTCGCAAGGCGGAAACCCGCGCCTCGAAGAACCGCACAATCTCGTCGAGCGCGTCTTCGGGTCGAAGGTGACCGGTGCGGGTGGCGATGCCATCCCGCTGCGCTGAGTGCATAACCACCAGCCTGCAGTCCGCCTCAGCAATATCGGGATAGAGCGCAGGGTCAGGAAATCCTTGGATATCGTTCAGGTAGCCCACGCCGCGCTTGAGCGCATAGCGCTGGGTTTCCGGTTGGAAGCTGTCGATTGAAACACGGTGCATCTGATCGGACAGGGCGTCTAAGAGCGGCGCAATACGTCTGATCTCATCGGCCGGCGATACAGGCCTCGCGTCCGGATGGCTGGCGGCCGGTCCGACATCCACGACGTCTGATCCGACTCGCAGCATTTCGATCGCCGCGGTGACAGCGCCGGCGGGGTCTAGCCGCCGGCTCTCATCGAAGAAGGAGTCCTCGGTGAGATTCAGAATGCCGAACACCGTCACCATGGCGTCGGCCTCCGCAGCGACTTCCACGATGGGGATCGGGCGAGCAAAAAGGCAGCAATTATGAGCCCCATACCTACAAAGCCCCACGCATCAAGCTTTTGCCCATGAAGCAACCAGGCAATGGCTGTAATTATGACGACGCCGAGTCCCGACCAGACTGCATAAGCAACACCGACAGGGATGGATTTCAGAACCAGAGAAAGAAAATAAAATGCGATGCCATAACCGATTATGACAACGGCGGAAGGGGCAAGCTTAGTAAAGCCCTCGCTAGATTTTAATGCGGATGTTGCGATTACTTCGCCAACTATTGCGATAACAAGAAAAAGCCAGCCTTTCATGATATATCTCCCAATTTGTGTAGGGCTTATTATGCACGCTTAAAAATAATAAAAGCAGACTTGACCTGATAGTTTGGCTGTGAGCAATTATGTGCTTAGTGCATCTAACACCTGAGTTAAGCCGCGCCGCGAAGCGGCGTCGGCTTGGACGAATTGTTAGGCCGCATATCGCGACCTGAAAGCGGCACGCAAGACCTCAACCTTTTCCGCCCCGAGTGAGGTGCATGCGAGCCTGTAGGACTCTATGTGCTTTGTAGGCCAGTCCACTGGTGGTACTTCATCGGCATAGTAAAAGTAATCCCAGATGATCGCCTCCCAGCTGTTACAACGGACTGGCCGCCCGGCGATGACGCCCTCAGCCGCCTCTGGGCACGAGCCCTGCGGAGCCTCCGCGATTTCATACGCTTCGTCTGCCCACCAAGCAGGTTCGCAGTCAAGTAACTCATCCCCGATCTCCGCTAAGAATCCATAGTCCAACTCCTCCATGACGCGCCCGCCGAGCATTTCAACTATTGCCTCGAGCTCGCCGCGCCTCTCGCCGGGAAACGTCAGATCAATATCATCGTGCTTGCGTGTTACACGCCCTAGCCGTGCATCGATCGCCCAGCCCCCACCGATCCAGAGCGGCAGATTTCGCTCATCTGCCGCAGCTAGAATTTTGTGTATCAATGTGACCTGCGTTGTGTCCATGCGGCCTAACTTTGTTTTAGGGCGACTGCCCTGCTGCGTAACATCGTTGCTGCTCCATAACATCAAACATCGACCCACGGCGTAACGCGCTTGCTGCTTGGATGCCCGAGGCATAGACTGTACAAAAAAACAGTCATAACAAGCCATGAAAACCGCCACTGCGCCGTTACCACCGCTGCGTTCGGTCAAGGTTCTGGACCAGTTGCGTGAGCGCATACGCTACTTGCATTACAGCTTACCAACCGAACAGGCTTATGTCCACTGGGTTCGTGCCTTCATCCGTTTCCACGGTGTGCGTCACCCGGCAACCTTGGGCAGCAGCGAAGTCGAGGCATTTCTGTCCTGGCTGGCGAACGAGCGCAAGGTTTCGGTCTCCACGCATCGTCAGGCATTGGCGGCCTTGCTGTTCTTCTACGGCAAGGTGCTGTGCACGGATCTGCCCTGGCTTCAGGAGATCGGAAGACCTCGGCCGTCGCGGCGCTTGCCGGTGGTGCTGACCCCGGATGAAGTGGTTCGCATCCTCGGTTTTCTGGAAGGCGAGCATCGTTTGTTCGCCCAGCTTCTGTATGGAACGGGCATGCGGATCAGTGAGGGTTTGCAACTGCGGGTCAAGGATCTGGATTTCGATCACGGCACGATCATCGTGCGGGAGGGCAAGGGCTCCAAGGATCGGGCCTTGATGTTACCCGAGAGCTTGGCACCCAGCCTGCGCGAGCAGCTGTCGCGTGCACGGGCATGGTGGCTGAAGGACCAGGCCGAGGGCCGCAGCGGCGTTGCGCTTCCCGACGCCCTTGAGCGGAAGTATCCGCGCGCCGGGCATTCCTGGCCGTGGTTCTGGGTTTTTGCGCAGCACACGCATTCGACCGATCCACGGAGCGGTGTCGTGCGTCGCCATCACATGTATGACCAGACCTTTCAGCGCGCCTTCAAACGTGCCGTAGAACAAGCAGGCATCACGAAGCCCGCCACACCGCACACCCTCCGCCACTCGTTCGCGACGGCCTTGCTCCGCAGCGGTTACGACATTCGAACCGTGCAGGATCTGCTCGGCCATTCCGACGTCTCTACGACGATGATTTACACGCATGTGCTGAAAGTTGGCGGTGCCGGAGTGCGCTCACCGCTTGATGCGCTGCCGCCCCTCACTAGTGAGAGGTAGGGCAGCGCAAGTCAATCCTGGCGGATTCACTACCCCTGCGCGAAGGCCATCGGTGCCGCATCGAACGGCCGGTTGCGGAAAGTCCTCCCTGCGTCCGCTGATGGCCGGCAGCAGCCCGTCGTTGCCTGATGGATCCAACCCCTCCGCTGCTATAGTGCAGTCGGCTTCTGACGTTCAGTGCAGCCGTCTTCTGAAAACGACACCATGTGCAAACGATGTCAGAATAGAGTTAAATTTCCTATTGATTGACATATTCCGTCAAAGGTAATAGATTTCATCCTGACACTTTTGCCTTTGGAGGCATCTTGCAAGGTCAACGCATCGGCTATGTCCGCGTCAGCAGCTTCGACCAGAACCCGGAACGGCAATTGGAGGGTGTTCAGGTGGCGCGGGTGTTCACCGACAAGGCTTCTGGCAAGGACACCCAGCGTCCCGAGCTGGAAAGGCTGCTGGCCTTCGTCCGCGAGGGCGACACCGTGGTGGTGCATAGCATGGACAGGCTGGCACGCAACCTTGATGACCTGCGCCGCATCGTCCAAGGGCTGACACAACGGGGCGTGCGCATGGAGTTCGTCAAAGAAGGGCTGAAGTTCACCGGCGAGGACTCACCGATGGCCAATCTGATGCTGTCGGTCATGGGAGCCTTCGCTGAGTTCGAGCGCGCCCTGATCCGCGAACGTCAGCGCGAGGGAATCGTGCTGGCCAAGCAGCGCGGTGCCTACCGGGGACGAAAGAAATCGCTGAACAGCGAACAAATTGCCGAGTTGAAACGGCGAGTTGCGGCAGGCGACCAAAAAACCTTGGTGGCCCGTGACTTCGGCATCAGCCGCGAAACCTTGTACCAGTACCTGCGGGAAGACTGACCATGCCACGCCGCTCAATCCTGTCCGCCACCGAGCGCGAAAGCCTGCTGGCACTGCCAGATGCCAAAGACGAACTGATACGGCACTACACGTTCAACGAAACCGACCTGTCGGTGATCCGTCAGCGTCGCGGCGCCGCGAATCGATTGGGCTTCGCTGTGCAGCTTTGCTACTTGCGATTCCCTGGCACCTTTTTGGGCGTCGATGAGCCTCCGTTTCCGCCCCTGTTGCGCATGGTGGCCGCGCAACTCAAGATGCCAGTGGAAAGTTGGAGCGAGTACGGCCAGCGCGAACAGACACGGCGGGAGCACTTGGTCGAGCTGCAAACGGTTTTTGGGTTCAAGCCCTTCACCATGAGCCACTATCGGCAAGCCGTGCATACATTGACCGAGCTGGCCTTGCAGACCGACAAAGGCATCGTGCTGGCGAGCGCACTTGTCGAGAATCTGCGGCGGCAGAGCATTATCCTGCCCGCCATGAATGCCATCGAGCGCGCAAGCGCCGAGGCCATCACCCGTGCCAACCGACGCATTTACGCGGCGCTGACCGATTCTTTGTTATCACCCCACCGTCAGCGCCTGGACGAACTTCTCAAGCGCAAGGACGGCAGTAAAGTGACGTGGCTGGCATGGCTGCGCCAGTCGCCTGCCAAACCGAACTCTCGCCACATGCTCGAACATATTGAGCGCCTGAAATCCTGGCAAGCACTTGATCTGCCCGCAGGCATCGAGCGGCAGGTTCACCAGAACCGCCTGCTCAAAATCGCTCGTGAAGGTGGCCAGATGACGCCTGCTGATCTGGCAAAGTTCGAGGTGCAACGACGCTATGCCACGCTGGTAGCGCTGGCCATCGAAGGCATGGCCACCGTCACCGATGAAATCATCGACCTTCACGATCGCATCATCGGCAAGCTGTTCAACGCGGCCAAGAACAAGCATCAGCAGCAGTTCCAGGCTTCCGGCAAGGCGATCAACGACAAGGTGCGGATGTATGGGCGCATCGGTCAAGCGTTGATTGAGGCCAAGCAAAGCGGCAGCGATCCGTTCGCCGCCATCGAGGCCGTTATGCCCTGGGACACCTTCGCCGCCAGCGTCACCGAAGCGCAAACATTGGCGCGGCCTGCCGACTTTGATTTCCTGCACCACATCGGTGAAAGCTATGCCACGCTACGCCGCTACGCGCCGCAGTTCCTGGGCGTGCTCAAATTGCGGGCTGCGCCCGCCGCCAAGGGTGTGCTCGATGCCATCGACATGCTGCGCGGCATGAACAGCGACAGCGCGCGCAAGGTGCCCGCCGATGCGCCAACCGCATTCATCAAGCCGCGCTGGGCAAAGCTGGTTCTGACCGACGACGGCATCGACCGGCGTTACTACGAGTTATGCGCCCTGTCGGAGCTGAAGAACGCGCTGCGCTCCGGTGATGTCTGGGTGCAGGGTTCTCGCCAGTTCAAGGACTTCGACGAATACCTGGTGCCGGTCGAGAAGTTCGCCACTTTGAAGCTGGCCAGCGAATTGCCGCTGGCAGTGGCCACCGACTGCGACCAATACCTGCATGACCGGTTGGAATTGTTGGAGGCGCAACTCGCCACAGTCAACCGCATGGCTGCGGCCAACGACTTACCGGATGCCATCATCACCACCGCGTCAGGCCTGAAGATCACGCCGCTGGACGCGGCAGTACCAGACGCCGCGCAAGCCATGATCGACCAGACAGCTATGCTGCTGCCGCACCTCAAAATCACCGAGTTGCTGATGGAGGTCGATGAATGGACGGGCTTCACCCGCCACTTCACACACCTGAAGACCAGCGACACGGCCAAGGACAAAACCTTGCTGTTGACGACGATCCTGGCCGACGCGATCAACCTGGGTCTGACCAAAATGGCCGAGTCCTGCCCTGGCACCACCTACGCCAAGCTGTCTTGGCTGCAAGCCTGGCACATCCGCGATGAAACCTATTCGACGGCGCTGGCCGAGCTGGTGAATGCGCAGTTTCGGCAACCCTTCGCCGGCAACTGGGGTGACGGCACCACGTCATCGTCGGACGGCCAGAACTTCAGAACCGGCAGCAAAGCAGAAAGCACTGGTCATATCAACCCGAAGTATGGAAGCAGTCCAGGACGGACTTTCTACACCCATATCTCCGACCAGTACGCGCCCTTCAGTGCCAAGGTGGTCAACGTGGGCATTCGTGATTCAACTTACGTGCTTGATGGCCTGCTGTACCACGAGTCGGACTTGCGCATCGAGGAACACTACACCGACACGGCAGGCTTCACCGATCACGTGTTTGGCTTGATGCATTTGCTGGGATTTCGCTTCGCGCCGCGTATCCGTGACTTGGGCGAAACCAAGCTATTCATCCCCAAGGGCGATGCCGCCTATGACGCGCTCAAGCCGATGATTAGCAGCGACAGGCTGAACATCAAGCAAATACGCGCCCATTGGGATGAAATTCTGCGGCTGGCCACCTCCATCAAGCAAGGCACGGTAACGGCTTCGCTGATGCTGCGCAAACTCGGCAGCTACCCGCGCCAGAACGGCTTGGCCGTGGCGTTGCGCGAGCTGGGGCGCATCGAGCGCACGCTGTTCATTTTGGATTGGCTGCAAAGCGTGGAGCTGCGCCGCCGCGTCCATGCGGGGCTGAATAAGGGCGAGGCGCGCAACGCGCTGGCCAGGGCGGTCTTCTTCTACCGATTGGGTGAAATCCGCGACCGCAGTTTTGAGCAGCAGCGCTACCGGGCCAGCGGCCTCAATCTGGTGACGGCGGCCATCGTGTTGTGGAACACGGTATATCTGGAGCGTGCCACCAGTGCTTTGCGTGGCAACGGCACGGCGCTGGACGACACATTGTTGCAATATCTGTCGCCGCTGGGGTGGGAGCACATCAACCTGACCGGCGATTACCTATGGCGCAGCAGCGCCAAGGTCGGTGCGGGGAAGTTTAGGCCATTGCGACCGCTGCCACCGGCTTAGCGTGCTTTATTTAATGAGATGGTCACTCCCTCCTTCCCAGTACTATGCTGAGGACAGGCTTTCATTCGGAGAACCATCATGGAAAACATTGCGCTTATTGGTATCGATCTGGGTAAGAACTCTTTCCATATTCATTGTCAGGATCATCGTGGGAAGGCCGTTTACCGTAAAAAATTCACCCGACCAAAGCTAATCGAATTTCTGGCGACATGCCCGGCAACAACCATCGCGATGGAAGCCTGTGGCGGTTCTCACTTTATGGCACGCAAGCTGGAAGAGTTAGGGCATTTTCCAAAGCTGATATCACCGCAATTTGTCCGCCCATTCGTTAAAAGCAACAAAAATGACTTCGTTGATGCTGAAGCTATCTGTGAAGCAGCATCACGTCCATCTATGCGTTTCGTGCAGCCCAGAACCGAATCTCAGCAGGCAATGCGAGCTCTGCATCGTGTCCGTGAATCCCTGGTTCAGGATAAGGTGAAAACAACTAATCAGATGCATGCTTTTCTGCTGGAATTTGGTATCAGCGTTCCGCGAGGTGCTGCCGTTATTAGTCGACTGAGTACCCTTCTTGAGGACAGTAGTTTGCCTCTTTATCTCAGCCAGTTACTGCTGAAATTACAACAGCATTATCACTATCTTGTTGAGCAGATTAAAGATCTGGAATCTCAGTTGAAACGAAAGTTGGACGAAGATGAGGTTGGACAGCGCTTGCTGAGTATTCCCTGCGTTGGAACGCTGACTGCCAGTACTATTTCAACTGAGATTGGCGACGGGAAGCAGTACGCCAGCAGCCGTGACTTTGCGGCGGCAACAGGGCTGGTACCCCGACAGTACAGCACGGGAGGTCGGACGACATTGTTAGGGATTAGCAAGCGGGGCAACAAAAAGATCCGAACTTTGTTGGTTCAGTGTGCCAGGGTATTCATACAAAAACTGGAACACCAGTCTGGCAAGTTGGCCGACTGGGTCAGGGAGTTGTTGTGTCGGAAAAGCAACTTTGTCGTCACCTGTGCTCTGGCAAACAAGCTGGCCAGAATAGCCTGGGCACTGACGGCGCGACAGCAAACTTACGAAGCATAAAGGCAGAAATACACCAGTTTAAACAATCATTCATCTGGTTTTGCGAATACTGATATTGATGATACTAACGGCCCACCGGCCTGTTGAGGAACCTGTAAAACGGAAAGGCTCATTGAAGCCGTATATTTTCTGGAGGTTCATCAGGCGCGGAACTCATCGAGGCGCGGGAATAAAATCCCATTCAGACGCCGGATAGATTCAAGCAAGCCAACTTGTCGTCAAAATCGGTGTTGCAAAAACGGGAGTGACCATAGATTCCGTTTTCTGAGACGACCCCTACAATACCGACACCGATGGCTGTTACGGCGACCTTACGCAGGTCTTCACCGATAGCTCCCAGAGTCTTCTTGTCAGGAGAGAAAAGACGCACAAACCACGTCTTAATACGCAAAAACTTTTTCATGATTACCTCCATAGTTGAAGAGGAGGCGAATCATGCCTGAGAGGGCATGAACACCCCCTCAGGGTTAAAGTTTTAGGCAGACAAAGCTGTTGGCTTCGCCTTGTTCATCTTCATTGAGTTAATGATCTTCGTCGCTTCATCAGCAAACGGGCCAGTAACTTGGATAGGCTCCCTTCTTGCGAAGGAGGCTGTCACCATCATTCTCTGGCCGTGCATCAGATGACGATACCGAGACCGCATAAGCTCAACGTAGGCCGCAGAGTCCCCCTCCCACCCCTCAGGGGGAGAGAAGGGGCACACCGCGTCGTTACCAGGCGTTGTATCAACCTTCGAGACATCAATGACGGCCATACTCAGCTCTCCTTCTCGCAATGAAATCGCGCAGGTAGCGAGCATTCGGGAAACCGAGGCTTCCCTGACTCATCAGGACATCGTTCCAGTCAATCCCTTTCGCTCTGGGCGGGATCGGGAGCTTAGGCAGCAGGACGTACACACGAATGCCGCGCTTCTCCAGCTTGGCTTTCAGCACGTTCGCTGACTTCTCCCCAGTCACAGACTTATCTTTGTCAGCCCAGATCAGTACGGTGTGAACACCTTCTGGAACCTCGAAGGACTCCATTAGGGTGGCATTGACCGTTGACCAAACCGGGATTTGAGTGACTCGATAAGCTGACAGAGCTGTTTCCAGCCCTTCTGCAACACCCAGGATACCCTCAGTCGGTTCACCGAGGCGGATGGCCGCGCCATTGACATCCAAACCGTCAGGAATGGGCATCATCTTTTTGGCGTTGCCGACCTTGGCTTTTTTACCGTTTTGGGTGAGATAGGTGCGGTGGAGCGTTACCAGGTTGCCTTCCACATCTCGGATAGCGCAGACGATAGCCGGGAATTTCCCAACTTCATTGCCATCTTCGTCGTAGTAGGCCATAGCCGGATTGAACCGCAGACAGTCTGTTTTTTCTACTTCATCAACTTTGAACAGCAGCTCGCGGTTTTTGAAGTACAGACGCATTGGCTCAGTCACATGACTGGAGAACGGCAAACACTCGTTCCATACCTTCTCGATTTTCTCACGGAGACGAGCACTGTAAGCGCGTTCGCGCTCCATTCTCTTCTCCATTTCTTCTTGGAGCTCAAGCAACCAAGGCTTAGGTTGTTCACGAAACATCGGAACAACTTTCGGCTTATTTTCGCTGCTTTGCTCTTCCGGTTGTGTGGCCGCAGGTTGTACTTGCGGTGCCGGAGTTTCTACCTTGCGGTTGACCACAGGGGCCGACTCAACATGGTGACTCACCGGCTCAACACCACCGTTCGAGCGAGCGCGGAACTGCGTTACCGTAGCGCCGCGACGTTCCACCAGCCAGGTGTTGCGATGCGTTTGCATAGGTTGTTCTCTCACAACATTCCCCTGCTCGTCCTTAACTTCAACGACGACAGTTACAGGCTCGCGCCCGAGGTTTGTCATGACGATCTCATCCCCATACTTGGCTTCACTTTCACCAATGGCTCTTTCAAGATCCACGCCCCAGATGGTGCGTTCCAAACCGCTCTTGTCACGGATGAAGGCAAAGTAGCTGAGCTCGTTGTCTTCGTTATGCTCATAAGGAGCTTTACCGTGGGCAATCAGAGTACCGGCAATGGATTTTTTACGATTCTTGGAATCGAGAACCTTGTTATTCACCTTCATAGGCTCTTGCTGAACAGGCGCTTTGGCCTGGACAGGAGCTCGTGTCGGTGCAGCGGCTTGTTGATACTGGGGTTGCTCTTTCTCAACGCCCAGATAATCACCAACCTCGCTCAGGCACTGTTTAAAGTCCCAGTTATTGAGCCACATCAGCAGCTCAAAACCATCATGATTGGCACCGCATGTATTGCATACGCCGCCACCAGTCAGGTGGGCATCCTTGAACAGTCGGAAGCCATCTTTCCCGCCGTGGATAGGACAAGAAACATGACGACCAGGTTTACGGAGAGCTGGTTCAAGATGGGGCGCTAGGGCCGCCAGGATGAATAGCCAGTTTCCGTTTGCAGCTTCACGAACGGTGTCAGCTTTGTAGTAAGACATAGGTTTTCTCCTTAGCGTGAACCCCAGCATCGAGGCTTCCTTAAACCCCCGTCGCCAGGGTTTTAAGGAAACCCCGACACCGGGAGAATGTGCCAAGGAGGCTCCCCAGCCGGGGAGTTCTCCCCGGCGAGGGGTTTAAAAAGGTCGCCCCCGAAACGGAGGCGAATTTTGTGAATATCACAAGCACAAATGAGCGCCCTCTTCCGAGGCCATCATGATTGTGACATCTGCGGTTACAGGATCTGACTTAATCACAACCTCAGTGGGTTTGAAAAAGCCATCTACAGTGGGCATGGGGTAATAAAGACGAATCTTTCCCCAATTCTTGTTGTCGGTAAAAGCGACCTTTGTTTGAGCAACACAAAGCTGCAAAAACATGAAAAGGAAGTCTTCTACCGAGTGCTTACCATCTGCACCAAATACTCCATCGACAATTGCCGGGGTCACTGCCACATTGGTCAGGAAACCAGCTTGTTTACCGATGGAAGATTGGTCCACCAGCAGACCATCATTGATGGCTTGTTGACGGATTTGGGCGAGGTCCAATTTAGCTACTTGGTTCATAAGGTGTACTCCAAAGTTAATGGGTACACCTACCCCGTGCGGGGAAGTGTACCCGCATGGGTTATTGAAAGGTCACGGCCAAAGCCGAGCTTTAAGGTTCCGAGTTTTACGCTGGCTGAATGCGCCAAAGAACGGTCGGAGGAAACGAGTCAGCGACACGCTTCACATTCGCGTAAAGAGTGTCCGTAAAGACACGCTCTAAGCGACGACCACCTTGACGATAAACCAACTTAAAGTCTTGGAATTTGTTCATGGATACCTCCAGAAATAACGGGAGGTATCTCCAGCAGGAGATAGACTCCCGCAGGGATTAATAAATTAACGTTAATTTGCTGTTTGTTTTTGGCGACCAGCTATCGCACTTTTCGCTCTCCGAAGAGAACAAAATCTGCTTACTGATGGTATTCACCATGAGTAAGAAGACTTGGGAAGTAAAGCAGGGGTTTCCCCCTGCCTTGTTATGCCGCTTTGAGGTGGCGAGAGAAAAAGTCCCTGGTTTGCTGGATAGCTCCCCGGAGAAGTTCTCGTCTGTAGCCAGCGTAGCTCTTGTCATCACTGGCAACGGTCAAGCCGTGCAGACTCTCTTCACCCAGGACAATCTCGTTTTCACGAGAGAGTACCTCAACACGTAGGCCAAGCACTCGCTCTTTCCCTTCCAGGATAGAACAAATTGTTTGGTCTCTTACTTCGTCATCCCAGTGGCCCATATCGAAATCCCGCTCAGGGAGTTCAGTAACACGCACCAGGTAGTTTTCAGTGGCCCGTTCCCAAACCACTTCATCTTCGCATGGAGAGGCCTCGATCAGCGAGTACCCGTCCGCTTCGAGCTTCTTGGAAAGACTTTTTACATCATCCGCCAGCTCCAGCACAAAGCGTTCCCAGAGGTCTTGCCAGCGCTCGACCATATCCTGGTTAATCCCTTCAATGCCGGTGCCAATCATGGAATCATCATCAGGGAAGATCCCTGTGAAGTCCACGTTGTCGTCGATGTTCATGCAGTTCCAATGGCTGTAGTGATGCCCGTGACTATTCCGAGTAATGGACAGGTCACAGGAACCATATTCGCGGAGGACAGAAAGCATATTCTCAATGTCTTTCTGTGCCATCAGGTTCTTCACGCGGCTGACAGCATCCACTTGGCCGGGCTCAGTGCTGAATAGGCGATTCATGAGAGCTTTGACGTCATCAACGCTCAAATCCCCGTAGAAGGCTACGCCATCCCCCTGGCAGTATCCGAGACTGTACTCAATCGTCAGATCATCCGGGTATCCACACTTAACCAGTTCGTTTTGAAAATGCTGTTTAATCATTGGTATCTCCTTAATTTCAGAGGGAGACACCATCCCCTCAGGGACCGATGTCCCCCGTGGGGTTAATGTTTGGGTTAAGAAGCCTTGCGGCTTAATTCAGTATCAAATCGAGGACCTTTGAGAACCGCAGTTTTCATAACCTCGAAGTTTCTTGGGTAACGCAGCTTTGAAACTGCGCCAGCTCGGATGTCGGCAGCCTCACTTGGAGAGACTAGCCTTAACCCTTCGCTGGTTTCAGCGTAGAACCAACCGGCATAACGCTCATAGGCATTCTGCTGGTACTGTTCAGTCGCCATATTCTTCCGGATCGCCTCTGTTAAGGCCTCAACAACACCGTCATCTTTCGTGATGATGTTGAAAACATGAGAGACAGTCAGGAAGTTCCCAAAGAAGCAGGCTGCCCCAAGCCAAGGCTGGAACATTTCGCCATTTCGCCCCGTCCTCACCATTGGTTCAAACGGGTATGGGCGATAACAGTGATACTGCTCAAACATCGGGTCAAGAACGTTGTCACCCAGGACATCCAGTAAAGTCTGAATACTGTCCGGGTCTTGGCCTGCCCACTTACTCCCATTGCTGAGAATCAGTGTTTTACCGTCAGTACGCTCCAGAGCTTGTTCAAAGTTAGACATAGTGCATTCCTTTTGGTTAGGACGCACCACACCCTCTCGGGATGATGCGCCCGAGTGGGTTAGTTGAGAAGGCTTAGCCGTCAAGTCCGTAAATTACGGCGGAGCCGGGCTCCATCTCGACAACTTGTGCGCTTCCTTCTTCTATCAGCTCCTGCATGTAACCAGACTCAGCATCCGGATTACGTTCGCAGTGTTCGTCCCAGCGTTTCAAAAGCCCTTCTGTGGCTTGTCCGTGGGTCTCACCAAGGCCGATAAACTCATAGTGTCCTGTGTTTACGATGATCACCACCATAGCTAGTGCTCTCCTACAGGTCACTTGGTACATACAGGTCATCTTTGATGGCAGAAAAATCGACAGGAGACTGGTCCCCATAGGTTCGATTCACGCCACCAGCATCATCGACACTGACAAAAACCGTGCGGAGTAAACCGCTGGGCTTTGCAGGGTAAACGATGCTGACATGCTGACCTTTGTACTGTTCTGACAAAGTGCTTTGAAGCTCATCAACCGAACGGAATTTCCGGTCGCGGCCAAAGTCCTTAATCTTGATGTCGCCAGGGATTGGATTAGTCATCGTTACCCCCTGCCAGCAGTTTATCTACTGAATGGCCGAGTCCGTTACCAAACCATTTGTCCAGAGCGTCGATTTCCGGGAAGTCCGATTTCACCTGAGCAACAACACGTTCCATTTTGCTGAGAGCATCCTGGAACTCAAGGCCATTACCTGCGGCCACCTCAAGTTTGCACTTGATGTAAGCGGAGTAGGTATCACAGGCCTTAACCAGTGATTGTTCATAGCCACCGGGAGCGAAGGCTATGGCGACTGCATCCTGGAGTTCTTCGGGAAGAGTCTGGATGAGTTTGTCCTCTGCGGCCTTTTCCAGTCGTTCAAACTCACGCTGCAAAACAGCGTTTGCTTTCTTGACCGGTGTTACAACATCCGAACAGAGAACCTCGGCTGCATCATGCAACGAAGCATGAGCAAGCATGACTGCCAGATCCACCGACTTCCCTTGCTGAATGGCAATATTGCCAGCCAGGTAGGAAAGCAGGGTAACAACAGCGCTGTGTTCCAACACAGACTCCGGTTGAACAGAGTGCATCAGTGACCAGCGTTTGATCAGGCGTTGGCGCAAGGCCAGAGCTAGAAAGCCGAAATTTGAATTAGACATAGTGCCTCCAAAATTGGTTGGAGGTACACCAAAGCCGACCGGGCCTTGGTGTACCCGGTTGGGTTACTTAGTTATCTCGGGTCAAGCTGCTTAGCTATAGCGAGTAAAAACGGATGGAATGGATGATCTTGCGGGACACCCCCAACAAGCTCACGGGCTAAACCGACTGAGTTTGTAGCCAACACCTCTTTGACGGCCAGAATGATTTCATTGTCGATTTCATCCTGGATCTTTCGTTGTTGGTCCACCAGCCGACTTAACTTGTCTAGGCTCATGCTTCTCTCCTTTGTTTGTGGGAGAGAACCCAGGAGGGGTTTCCTCCCGAGGGGTTAGGTTATTGCTGTTTTGGGCCAGCTACCGTTATAGCCAGCAAGCGCTGACAATGAACAAAGAGTATGACAGCCACCTAAAAGGGTAAAACGCTGTAATTGCCCTTTTGGGGTGCAAAAGAAAAAGCCCTCCCGAAGGAGGGCTTTTTATGCGGCCAAGGACAAGCCTTGCTGTCCTCTTTGCAACTCTGTGTCGTCGCGGCGATGTAAGCGTTGAACCGCCTTGATCATCGTTCTGACATGTCGCTCCAAAGAGGCTGGATGGCGTTTTGACAGTAGGTTGATCCAGTCGAGATAGATAGCAAGCGCGGAACCTTCGGTTAGGGCTGCCTGTATCGCCTCATACTGCCCTACGGCACTCTGGACCACATCATTCATCCACTGGGCGTCAGTATTGTCCAAGAGCTCGCAGAGGGCCGTATAAGCCTTCCTTCTGGTCGCGGCCATGTAACGACGAATGTTGGCGTTTCCGCTCCCCTCTCGCCCTTCCATGACGCTCATACAGAATGCGCTGGAGTAACAAAGCATCGCGTCAGTCACGTAGTTAAACCATCGCTCCTGATGCCGTTTCTGTTCTTCCATTGCTTCCTGGTCAAGTTGCTTCTCGATGAACAACCCCGTCGGAGTACGGTGGTGCAGATGGTACTTGAACGTTAAGTGCAAGTTGACCCACCAGCGTACCGTTGCCAGTCTTCCCTTGATTTTTCGCTTCACCAGATCTTTGTACTTAGCATCGCTAAGCACTTTGACATCCTTGCGCTGTTGGATTCCTTCCATCGTCTGTAGCCCTGTAAGGCCCATCTGGTGGTAGGTTTGACCTCTTTGCATCATACGGTGATACAAAGCGCCTTTTCCTTTCGCAAGCTGGATTGCTCCGAACCGAAGGTAGAACTGCGCTGCACTACCGGGCGTATAATGTCCCTTTAGTACAGACTCCCTTAGTCGCGGGTATTCGTTCCAGATGATGAACGCAGCGGAGTCGGGATCGACTTTCACTTCATCATCTTCTGCGAAGCAAACCACCCTTCTCTTTCCGTCTGCGGTATTGATCACTTGCGCTGCCAACGGGTCATCCCCGCCGTCAAAGTAAGCCATTTCCGCTAACGGATCGGCCAAGCCATCAGAAAGCGAACCATCGCCCCAGCGACCAACCTTCAACCACAATGGCTTCGGAATTGGTGACTGAGGAACGGTTTCACACTGCGGCTCGTCTTCCAGCAAGTCCAGATCACCCATCGACCAAACCCTGTGGTAAATCTCCAGGGCATGGAAAGGCTTATCATTGAAATGATGGAAGGCCCACATGAAGTCGATATGGACTAAAGCCTCTTCCGATATGATCCGGAATTGTGGCTCTGCCATTCGACGGTTCCAGTCGTTATCCTCTGCTTGACCAGTAGCCAGCTTGTATGCCAGCTCATCAGCTCTCTTTTGCTCCATGTAGTCCATGCTGCAACAGACATGAAGCAATCGTTCTAGGAAAACAGGACTGTAAACGTCCGGCTGTATTTTGATGTATCCGCCCTCGTAAATCGTTCGACCTACGGGATGGCGGTCTTCCCATGCGTACCGGCGTTTTGCCAAGTAGCGCTGGATGCGGTTCACCCCCGACATATAGCCATGCCTTTCAGGGTCCGTGGCAAGCAACGTCTCCATTGACTTATCCAACCCAACAGCCTGGCAAAATGAGCACCCTATAATTCTGATCATTTAGAAATTTTTTTGCGTTTAAAATCAATGAATTGAAAGATTTCATTTTTCTAAGTCTGATAAAACAGATGAAAACCCAACTGACTATACTCATAAAACTCAATCTTTGCGCTGCTGTACGATACCAGTAATTACAGGCGCCGAGTTTAACATCATGAAAAGTAGCCCAATAATGAATGACGCAACGCCAGCTGCGGTGCCTAACTTCTGACTGAACACCATTGAAACAAAGTACATATTTGGGATAAAAACGGACATAGCAATCACGAAAAGTAACTTATTCAGATAATTATTTATTCGGGTCTTAACCTCAACTCTATCATAAAAAGCCATCGAAACGTAAGCAGTTATCAGTGAATAAAAAGACCATGTCATATAGTTAACCGATTCATTAAATGCCTCTCGCAAAAGCAAAGCACTTTCTGTCATTCCCTACCTCATTAAATCAATAGAAAATAAATCTGAATAATTTATTTTTAAAAGAAAAGAACACAACATAACTTCAGTAGTTATGATTAATCCCTGAATGATTATTTCTTAGCAAGATATAACATGCTTAATGTATATCAGGCAATAAAAAAACTCCCAAAGACCACCGCTGTGGTCTTCAGGTATAGGATTTAAAGAACGAACTCAGTCCGGAAACGTATCACTATCTTCTGTAACGTCCGCTTTCTCTGGTAACATTCTGTTTTTAATATACTGTGAATTCCTGCAGATGAGAGGAAAAATCTCCGAGTTATTCATTATACAACTCGTTGCCGTACGGGCGTCCTCCGGAGACCATGATGAAAATGAAAACGTCTGACGGTCAAGCCATTGAGACAATAATACATTATCAACAGAAGCGCTAAACAGCGCCGCAATAGCCCTGCGTTCAACGGCCTTCTCAGGTTCAATAAACGACAACTCATTATGAAAACGGGTAATAATCGCAATACGGCTGTCAATACGAATATGTCTTTCAAGTAAGACATCGTGCAACTCATCAAGTACAGTCTCTCTCTGGGTATCGTCGAGGCAAGACCACAGGAAATGAATGTTCTCGGCATTTGTGACAACGTCTGGCTCTGCATCACGGAACCATGATGCAAAGATACCCACACTACCTTCCATCCGGATATGCTGCCCCTGAAGTTGCATTTGTTCAAGGATAAAGCGCATGTTCACAGGAAGAACCGTAAAACACTCAATAAGCCTTTCAGAAGAACTAAATACTCCACATGCCAGGGCGTTCAGCTTTTTCTTCAAAATATCAAACTGCTCACCTGACTGATATACGTCATGGAGAAATACTGGACCCATAGCATTCACATCAGACTCAATTATTTTCTCTGACAGTGCTTTTTGACGCTCTCGCACAAATATTAAAAGAGAGGTTGCATTTGTAGCTTCTTTGATGACGTCATACTGACCTTTAACAAAGCTCAGGACAGGTATATTCACCAGAAGACCTAAATCAACAATCCTGCCAACAGCATTTTTGATGTACGGCAGAACATTTTTATCCTTAAGTGCTATAAAGATACTCTCGGCAGTACGTAGATAACGAAGATATGCAGCCAAAGCCAGGTCAAACCGTTCCTCACCAATATGTTCACTGTACGACTCGATACCGGCATAGTTACCATGGAGCACCATGTGAGCAACAGCCTGTGCAGCAAATTCCGCAGGGAAGAGATTCCTCGTCGCCGTATTATTAAGATAATATTGATTTAAAACATTATTATTCCAGTCCGGGCTCAGAACAATTTTTCTGAAATGGATAACGTCCTCAACAACCTGACGATTTTTAAGCGTCATTATTGCAGAGCTAACCTGAGCCCCACCTGTACCATCATTCTTTCCAATTACGTTCTGTACCGCCTTCGATGCAATATTGATATGCCGGATAATTCCCGGATTAAAAAGGTCTATCTGAGGTTGCTCAGCTCCATAGCGTAACATCTCCTCCCGACCGTGATTTCCGATATCTAGTGTGCCAATTTTCAGGTTTGACAAGGTCTCTTCATTATTGACAAGGTATTCCACATAAAATACGCCATCTACAAAATTCTCCATTTTATTCAGTAGTGATTCACCGGCCAGAACAGAGTATGAATCAGCTTCCTGCAGCAACGTCTGCGTGGATTCAGCCTCCAATTTTTCTGAATCCTGAATTTCATCAAGTTTACTCACAATAAACGATATTTGCCTTTCGACGAAAGGCTCTAGGCTTATCCGCCCGTCAGCCATCAGTTTCTGCAGACTCAATACGAAACCTTCATCATTCTTTTCTCTGAGTGAAACAGCATAACTCTGATTCAGCATTTGCACTGCGACTTTGAGTTGCGGTTCGGCGAGAGCCTGACACTTCTCATCCATCCGGCTATAAGAAACCAGCCAGTCTCGCATCTGAATATGTGGTGCCACTCGCTGCCATGCTTCAGCGAAACCCCACAAGGCCGTCAGTTCTTCAAGCCGTGGGATATTTATAGCACCAATCGCGTCTTTAAGAGGCGTATCAAGCAACTCGCTCCTGGCAAGCTCCACCGTGGACTGATAGTGGATGCTCATCAGAAATTCGCTCCATCTTTCTGTATCGTTATTAAAAATTCGGGATATTTGTTGATAAGTTAGCGAGAGCATCTCGTCAAAATCATCCGGAGCAATACCGGGTTCGGTCTGACTAGCTTTGGGATCGCGAAGTAATACTTTAATATCTCGCTCCCCGTATCTGACCACCAGTAAGTAGAGAGCAATAAGAATATGGCGATGATCTTCTGTTGCAGGAACGGTAAGGTTCAGAATATGAATATCATTAACAAACTTCTTCATTAATCGCGGTGTGATACGAGGATACTCAGAGGGTTTCCAGCGCTCAAGCAACACCGTTGCTTCCCGGCACGCTATCCCTGCATCCTCATTTACTGTTTCTTTCCAGTACTGCCTTAACGCTTCCTGCCATCCTGCCGAAATAAGAGGAGGAACCTGAAAACTTACAGGAATCCGCTTTGCAATAAACTCACGCCCGCTGAAACCCGCCACAGAAAGTGAGGCTGAAACCTGTCTTGCCGAATAGGGCACCACTATCCTGAAGTGTTCATGAGTGGCTCCGGCAATAAGCTCCATATCACTCCAGAGCTCTTTCACTTTGTCTGCACTGATTCGGTCCAGATTATCAATGATAAGGATGAAGCGATCTCCATGGGAAATGACCTCTTTGGAGGTAAATCCCTGCAGAGCTTCAGCCAGCTCAATAGCTCCGACCTCCTTATTAACTAGCCAAGTCTCTTCAATCCTGTCAGTACTGTTGCGTTTGAACAAATCACCAATACTCGAATACCCTTTCTTTCTGTACCATTCCATGTTCTGCAGGCATGCCAGTCCTGCGACCATAATGGCAGGAGAAAGAAACGCGGCCACCTCAACATAAAAAAGCCACCCTAATAATGACTCCTTGTGATCCTACCCACGTAATGTGGACACGGCCCTAAGCGAGGTTCTGGTTTTCAAATTGTTCGGGACTGAGTCCGCCACAGGCACTGTGTCGGCGCCACCGATTGTAATCACACTCGATATAATTAAACACCGTCATCCGCATGATTTCCCGGCTGATAAGGCGTTCCCCGTGGATACATTCCACCTTCAGCGAGTGGAAGAAGCTTTCCGCGCAGGCATTGTCGTAACAACATCCTTTGGCACTCATGCTACCGTGCAGATTATGCCGCTTCAGTAACGCCAGATAGTCTGCCGAACAGTACTGCCCGCCTCTGTCCGTATGCACGATGACATTTTCCGGGCGCTTACGTCGCCAGAGTGCCATCTGTAGCGCATCGCAGGCCAGCTGCGCTGTCATCCGCGACGACATCGACCAGCCGATGACAGCACGGGACCACAGGTCAATGACCACCGCCAGGTACAACCAGCCTTCGTCCGTGCGCAAGTACGTGATGTCACCCGCCCACTTCTGATTCGGGCCACTCGCGTAAAAATCCTGTTTCAGCAGATTTTCAGACACCGGCAGGCCATGTTCGCGGTATCGGACCGGGCTGAACTTCCGGGCCGCTTTTGCGCGAAGCCCCTGACGCCGCAGGCTGGCGGCAATGGTTTTGACGTTGTACTCAGGCAGTTCGTCAGCGAGACGAGGCGCACCATAACGCTGTTTTGCCTCAGTGAATGCCTGACGGACAGCAGTATCACAGACGAGCCGGAACTGCTGACGTGGTGTTATCTGCTGACGACGCAGACGCCACGCATACCAGCCGCTACGGGCGACCCGCAGTACCCGGCATATGGCTTTGACGCTGAACTCAGCCCGATGTTTTTCAATAAAGACATACTTCATTTCAGGCGCTTCGCGAAGTATGTCGCGGCCTTTTGGAGAATGGCCAGCTCCTCTGCCTGTTCCGCCAGTTGGCGCTTAAGACGGGCAATTTCAACGGACATTTCCTGCTCACGTTCGGAAGAGCTGCGGGCATTGTTAATCTTACTGCGCCATGCGTAGAGCTGGGATTCGTACAGGCTGAGTTCCCGGGCAGCGGCAGCAACACCGATACGTTCCGCAAGCTTCAGGGCTTCGTTGCGGAATTCAGGCGTGTACTGTTTGCGGGGCTTCTTACTGGTTGATGCTGGTTTTGTCATGAGTCACCTCTGGTTAAGAGTTTACTCACTTAGTCGTGTGTCCACTATTCGTGGGTAAGATCATTGTTAGTAAAATATTGATTAAGGTCTGTTAGCACATAACGAAGCATCTGCACGGAAAGCAATGACAGTAAAATAAAAACGACGGTCAACCAGCTTAGCCTGCTGCTGACCCTCTTGTCGTATTCAACGATGTTACCCAGAGCCAGATTTTTATACTTATCCAACACATCCCGGGAGCCCGGACATTGTAGGCTGACCCCGTGGTGGATGACATCGATAAGCGCTTTTTTAGTTGAGCCATGATGGTAACGTTCTGCATCAAAGTTAATGAACGTAAAATCATCTTTAAGCTTTTTCTGCAGGAACTTCAATATTGTTGACTTACCTGAACCCAGCTCACCTTCCAGACCAATAATATTGACATCAGGTGTCCTGATGATCTGAGCCACATTCTCTGCAACTTTTTCATGACTGCTGCCTCTAAACATATCCTGGTCAGCGGGTGATTCCGTCTGCAATCGTAGAGTCATTCAGCAATTTCCTTCGTTATAACGTAAGATTCTTTCACTATTAGACACAGTACAGAGCCCACAGCAACCAAATGACTGCAGCCGGGGCAGTTTAGTTTTAAGCATGCATAAGCCGATTTCGATGGAATCCCTTTCACACAATAATATTGAATTGAAGCAATGAAAACATTAATGTGTTTGTTGTGACTAGCTGCAGGGGCCTGGAAGAAATTCCAAAGCCTGACAAACCGGAACAGGGCTTGCTCTGCTCCGGTTTTATCCAGTTCATCTTGAAGCCCTTGTTTTTGTTACATATCCCTGCTCACTCTTTCAGCCATTGTTAAGCTTCTTGTGTGTAATCTGCGAATAATACGGATGCAAAATTGATGCAATGGATTATACATACCTACAGCGCACGTTACGCTGAGCTGAATCGAATTTCAGAGAACGTTCTTCGCTATTACCCTGCCCAGCCAGTTGAACACATTTTATCATCCGGCCCCGAGAGTGACATGTTCTCTGCCTGGTACAGCCTTCATCAGAGTCAAACTAGACGTTATTTACAGGCAAAAGAAGACAGCTACAGAGTTTAAGTCTGACATTATTCGTGGCTGTGTCTGCCTTCGGAGTTTTCAGCTTATCCCGATAACAGCGGTTTTGAAAAATTGACGTTTTTTACACCGGTACATTGCCCGAACGCAATCTCCCCCGTAGCGAAATACCGCCCCGCAGAAAATCGTCCATGCTCGGCATGCCCCTGGAACATCAGCATCTTTTCAATAAAGGTTTTACAGCCTATAGTCTGTATAACACAAAATACACCTTACCTGCTGTATTACAGGGCGGTACTCCCTACTCAGTCTGCGAGGCAGGTCACTTATGAATAATCAGTTCCCGATAAAAACGCTGAACCAGCTCAGACCTGTGCTAATCGGGTTTCGCAAAATCAAGGGCTTCACGCAAAAAGATGTGTCTGAGAGGCTTGGCGTAACGCAGCAAACCTATGCCCGCCTGGAAGCAAACCCTGCTAGCGCCAGTATTGATCGTCTGTACAAGGTATTCAGTATTCTGGGCGTAGAAATAACGCTGTCATCTATTTCCCCTTCACCCTTCATTTCCCACACAGAGATGAGGGGGGCATTTGACAGCACTCCCGCCAGACGGGAGAAATGGTGACTATTAGAAGTTTGCTAGTTTTGTCGAATGACGCCAACTACATGTCCGCATCCATCGAGTAGTGGCTTCAAGCCACGATTGTCACTGCCTCCGCTGCCTTTTTCCAGTAACTCTCTCCTTTTAATTCTAATATTTAGGGGTGTCAACGCAAAGCAGAAACGGCACCTTCTTTGCGAGACAGAAATGACCTGTGATTGCCTGGCCGATTTATGGCAGCTAAGTGCGAGAAGCGGATATAGCGAATTCGCCATTGTACGGGATTAGCAGGTTTACTGAAGCAACCTGCGATGGCGTTATGGCAATAGTCAGTCCCCTGTCCAGTCGGCATAGGTGGCCACCTCGTCACCGCCGGGGATAAACTGATTGAAGCCTCCGCGCAAAATCACTTATTCTTTTCCGTTAATAAAATGCAGGAGCAAAGTCATGACTGGCGAAATTCGTGGGCGAGGCAGGCCACGAAAAACAGAGAGTACCTATACAGATACCCGTAATGACCTGATCCGAAGCGGGCTTGAACTGCTCACGCAGAATGGTTTTCTTTCAACGGGAGTCGATGCCATTGTCAAAAATGCCAGTGTTCCTAAAGGCTCATTTTATTACTATTTCAAGAGCAAAGAAGAGTATGCCCAGACTGTTCTGAGCGCCTATGACAGTTTCTTTGTGCATAAACTCCAAAAACATCTGTATGAATCATCCTTCACACCAATGATGCGTCTGGAAAATTTCATCGACGATGCCTGCGACGGCATTAAAAAGTACAATTTCACCCGGGGCTGTCTGGTTGGCAATATGATGCAGGAGAGTCCGGGTCTTCCACTGTCCTTTATCAAACAGCTCCACGAAATACTTGAGCGCTGGCAGGCGCTTGTGGCGTGCTGTCTGTCCGACGCGTTATCTTCGGGCGAAATCCGTTCCGATATGAATAATACGCAACTGGCGGCCATTTTCTGGAGCAGTTGGGAGGGTGCCGTAATGCGTGCCAAACTTTATTGCTCAACCCAGCCTGTGTACGACTTCTGGAGCTATTTCAAAAAGTCAGTACGCTATCAGCCCTCTAAGGACACGGCTGTTGAAAAGTAAAAAAGGGGCCGCAGCCCCTGATAATAATTATCAAACCCAGGCTGAGCCTGGCTTCCACTTCATTAGCTACACTGAATTACTGCCCGGCCACGAATTCCGCCACTCAGAAGTTTTTCGGCCACATTGATGGCATCACTCAGCGGATAAACGGTGGTCAGGCTATCCAGTCTGGACTCCGGTAAATACTGTACCGCCTGCTGCCAGATCGCCGCTCTTTTTTCCTTCGCGAACATGACACTGTCAATCCCTTTCAGCGTGACGCCACGCAGGATAAACGGAGCCACATTCCCCATTAGTTCCATCCCCTGTGCCATGCCGCAGGCTGCAACAATACTGCCATAACGCACCCCGGCGCATACATTGCAGAGCGTATGGCTACCGACTGTATCAATGGCGGCAGCCCAGCGTTCTTTCTGTAACGGTTTTCCGGGACAGGAGAGCTCGGAACGGTTAATAATCTCGTCCACACCGACCGTTTTATAGAGCCAGGCAGCCTCTTCCGGGCGTCCAGTAGACGCCGTAACGCGGTACCCCATTGATGCAAGGATCATGGCCGCAATGCTCCCGACGCCGCCGCTGGCACCGGTAACAAGTACCGGACCATCTTCAGGCTTAATACCATGATTCAGAAGTGCGTCTACGCACAGCATCGCGGTAAACCCAGCTGTTCCGATTGCCATTACGTGTTTGCCGTTAGCGCCAGCCGGGAGCGGCGTCAGCCAGTCTCCATTTACCCGTGCTTTTTCGGATAGTCCGCCCCAGTGTTTTTCCCCAACACCCCAGCCGGTCAGGAGAACCTTATCTCCGGCCTGATATTCGGGATGTGAACTGGCGGACACTGTACCGGTAAAATCAATGCCGGGCACCATGGGAAAGCGTCGGACGATTGGGCCCCGGCCCGTAATGGCCAGTGCGTCTTTGTAGTTGATGGATGAATAGTCAACATTGACCTCCACATCCCCCTGCGGTAGTTCACTTTCAGCGATTTCAGCAAGTTGCGCACTATAGCGTCCATCTGTTTTGTTGATTAATAAAGATTTAAACACGTTCACCTCGTTTGTCCGGGCGTTTACCGTTCAGTCATTAAGTCGTCAATAAATAATATTGACCGATCGTCTAATAATCAACACTACTATCCCAGTGCTTTGCCAGCATTCAAGAAACATTATTCATTTCATGCACTTAAAGCTGTCTTTTTTGACCGACATCAAACTGTATTCTGGTTTATCTGGTGCAGAGGGAAAATCAGCATCCCTGAAGATACATAGCTAATGCTTCAGAACACGGCTGATGATGCGATAAAACAACCAGGCTTTAATGAGTTAGTCTGAGCGGACCTTCGGCTCAGTAAATAGGTCCGCTCCGTGCCAAGAGCAGACGCTGGTAATTCGGGTAATGGTGCCAACTTACTGATTTAGTGTATGATGGTGTTTTTGAGGTGCTCCAGTGGCTTCTGTTTCTATCAGTTGTCCCTCCTGTTCAGCTACTGAAGGCGTGGTGCGTAACGGTAAAAGTACTGCCGGACATCAGCGCTATCTCTGCTCTCACTGCCGTAAAACATGGCAGCTACAGTTCACTTACACCGTCTCTCAGCCCGGTACACACCAGAAAATTATTGATATGGCCATGAATGGCGTCGGATGTCGCGCCAGTGCACGCATTATGGGCGTTGGCCTCAACACGATTTTACGACACTTAAAAAACTCAGGCCGCAGTCGGTAAACTCACGCATACAACCGGGCAGTGACGTCATTGTTTGCGCGGAAATGGACGAACAGTGGGGTTACGTCGGCGCTAAATCACGCCAGCGCTGGTTGTTTTACGCGTATGACAGGATACGGAGGACGGTTGTGGCGCACGTATTCGGTGAACGCACGTTGGTCACGCTGGAGCGTCTTCTGGGCCTGCTGTCGGCCTTTGAGGTCGTGGTATGGATGACGGATGGCTGGCCGCTTTATGAATCACGCCTGAAGGGAGAACTGCACGTTATCAGCAAGCGATATACGCAGCGCATTGAGCGGCATAACCTGAATCTGAGGCAGCATCTGGCAAGGCTGGGCAGGAAGTCACTGTCGTTCTCAAAATCGGTGGAGCTGCATGACAAAGTCATCGGGCATTATCTGAACATAAAACACTATCAGTAAGTTGGAGTCATTACCGGTGCTCTGATATATTTATTATACTATAGTGGGGTATGTGTTGATCTTAATGTAATACTCCCCTATAGTATAAGAAATACAGAGCAGTGAGGTAAGCAATGCCCAGTACTCCTGAAGAGAAAAAAAAGGTCCTAACCCGGGTTCGCCGTATCCGGGGTCAGATTGATGCTCTGGAAAGAGCACTTGAAAGTGGCGCTGAATGCCGTTCCGTTCTCCAGCAAATCGCCGCCGTCCGGGGCGCCGCTAACGGACTGATGGCAGAGGTGCTGGAGAGCCACATACGGGAAACCTTTGACCAGAATGACAGCTACAGTCATGAAGTCAGTAAATCAGTTGACGATACGATTGAGCTGGTTCGTGCCTATCTTAAATAGGTGAGGCCATTATTACATTGAGGATATATTACGTATGAAATCACGTGCCGCTGTTGCATTTGCACCAGGGAAGCCCCTGGAGATTGTTGAAATTGATGTTGCTCCGCCTAAAAAAGGCGAGGTGCTGATTAAAAACACCCACACAGGTGTCTGCCATACCGATGCCTTTACCCTCTCAGGGAATGACCCTGAGGGCGTTTTCCCGGTGGTTCTCGGCCACGAGGGAGCCGGTATCGTCGTTGAAGTTGGTGAAGGCGTCACCAGTGTGAAGCCGGGTGACCATGTTATTCCGCTCTACACCGCTGAATGCGGGGAGTGTGAATTCTGCCAGTCCGGTAAAACGAACCTCTGTGTATCGGTTCGCGAGACTCAGGGCAAAGGACTGATGCCTGACGGGACCACTCGCTTTTCATACAACGGTCAGCCTCTTTACCACTACATGGGATGTTCCACATTCAGTGAATACACCGTTGTGGCCGAGGTTTCTCTGGCAAAAATTAACCCGGAGGCGAACCATGAACACGTCTGCCTGTTGGGTTGTGGCGTGACTACCGGTATTGGCGCCGTCCATAACACGGCTAAAGTGCAGCCGGGCGATTCAGTTGCCATTTTTGGTCTGGGGGCAATTGGTCTGGCTGCGGTACAGGGGGCCCGTCAGGCAAAAGCGGGACGTATTATCGCTATCGATACTAATCCGACAAAATTTGACCTGGCCCGTCAGTTCGGGGCCACTGACTGCATTAACCCGAATGATTATGACAAACCGATTAAAGATGTTCTGCTGGATATCAACAAGTGGGGTATTGACCATACCTTTGAATGTATCGGTAACGTTAACGTCATGCGTGCAGCGCTGGAAAGTGCTCACCGTGGGTGGGGGCAGTCCGTTGTCATTGGTGTCGCAGGGGCCGGACAGGAGATTTCCACCCGTCCTTTCCAGCTGGTCACCGGGCGCGTATGGAAAGGTTCCGCGTTTGGCGGAGTAAAAGGCCGCACTCAGCTCCCCGGTATGGTCGAGGATGCCATGAAGGGGGATATTGACCTTGAGCCATTTGTAACCCATACGATGACACTGGATGAAATCAATGACGCCTTCGAGCTTATGCATGAAGGCAAATCTATCCGGACAGTGATTCATTACTGATCCCATCAGAATTTTAATCAACTCAAACTGAAGGAAGTGGAAAATGACAACTCCGGTAATTTCTGGTGACGGCATCTTTTCTCATGTGTTCATTGGCGCAGCCGATGTCGAGAAATCCTCCGCATTTTACGATGTCGTCCTGGGCACGCTTGGTATCAATAACCTCGGCCCGTTTGGCAACGGCTGGGTACTCTATGGCCGCGAAAAGCCGGCATTTATCATTGCCCGTCCGGGCAACGGTGAAGCACCTTCCGCTAACGGGGTGACTGTCGGCTTCGCTGCTGCCACCCCGGAAGAGGTTGATGCTTTCCATGCTGCCGGCCTTGCCGCCGGTGGAGCTGATGAAGGTCAACCTGGCCCGCGTGGTCACCTTCCCGGGGCCTATGCTGCCTACCTGCGGGATCCGGCGGGTAACAAAATCACGGCGTATACGTTTATCTGACGTCCGGATTTAAAGATACTTCCCCTGGCTTCGGTCAGGGGAAATAACCATGAGATAACGGCTGATGGAACTCATTGAGCAGCATGCCAGCTCTGGCGGCTGGCAAAACGTGTACCGGCATTATTCACAATCCCTTAATTGTGAAATGAATTTCGGTGTGTATCTTCCTCCCAAAGCAGTAACAGAAAAACTGCCGGTACTATACTGGTTGTCGGGCCTGACCTGTACTGAGCAGAATTTCATCACCAAATCAGGTATGCAGCATTATGCAGCCCGGCATAACGTCATCGTTGTTGTCCCGGATACCAGTCCCCGGGGTAATAATGTCCCGGATGCCGACAGTTACGATCTTGGCCAGGGGGCCGGTTTTTATCTGAACGCGACGGAACAGCCGTGGAATGTTCATTACAGGATGTATGACTATATTCTCAGAGAGCTTCCGGATGTCGTCATGAATCATTTTCCTGCAACGGCAAGAAAATCTATATCCGGTCATTCTATGGGAGGGCTGGGTGCTCTGGTGCTGGCTCTGCGAAATCCTGGTGAATATGTGAGCGTATCAGCATTTTCCCCGATAGTATCGCCTTCTCAGGTGCCATGGGGGCAACAGGCATTTAGCGCTTACCTGGGTGAAAACAGAAAAACGTGGGAAGCCTACGATCCAGTCAGCCTCATTTTACAGGGTGAAAAATTACCAGAAATCTTCATTGATCAGGGGCTGAGTGACGCCTTTTATGAAGAGCAACTGCGCACCAAAATCCTTGAGAGAGTATGCAATGAGATGAACCTCAATGCGTCGTTCCGATATCATACTGGATACGACCACAGCTATTATTTCATTTCCAGCTTTATTGGTGAGCACATTGCTTACCATGCCAACAGGCTCAGGCTGTCAGCATGAGTTGATTTCCAGCCTCAGAAAATGTGCTTAATTTTCAGGCCTGAACAGGGCCTGAACCCTGCAGACCTGAGATGTACTGTAACTGAATCGCCACGGATAATCTAGACACTTCCGAGCCGTTGATGGACTGACCCCGCCCCGGTAGACGATCCTGCCCTATAGTTTGGACTGACCCCACGCCTGTAGACAAATCCTGTCCTCACGACGAGGCCTGTTCGAAGGCCTCCGGACTGACGTCGCCGAGGTGGCTGTGGCGCCGGGACCGGTTATAGAAGACTTCAATGTAATCGAAGATCCGCCCGGGCCAGATCCCTGGTTTTATATATGCGTTTTCTGATCCGTTCTTTTTTCAGCGAACTGAAGAACGATTCGGCCACCGCATTATCCCAGCAGTTGCCACGCCGGCTCATGCTCGGCGCCAGGTTATTGGCCCGGTAGAAGCGCTGCCAGTCGTCACTGCCGTACTGGCTGCCCTGGACGCCCTTCTAAGAGTCAAGCTGTTATCGGGATACTGTTGATCCGCCTGTTTTGATTGCGCAGTAACGTGTAAACTTCGCGGGAGATATATCGCTTTAGACAGCGTATCGCTTCCATTTTTGTATGTCCTTCGGCTACACGCCTGGCGACATATTCCTTTGTTTTTGCGTCAGTTCGTAAGCGTCCGATGGCGATGATGTGAAGTGCACTATTTGCAGCACGATCTCCACCACGATTAAGTCGGTAACGGTTCGTTTTTCCAGAAGAAACGGGGACCGGGCTGACACCACACAGTGCCGCAAATCCTGATTCTGATCTTAACCGTTGAGGATTGTCTCCGGCAGTGATCAGCAACTGTGAAGCGCTTTCGTATCCGATAGCATTACGTTTAATCAGCTCAGGTGCCAACTCGTCGACAATTGCCGCAATCATGACATCCAGATCAGCGATTTCGTCATGTAACTCGAGATAGCGTCGGGCAAGGGACTTTAATGAAATGCGATAAACGTTGGTTACATTGCGGTATTCACTGGCATCAGGTCTCCAGGAACCCAGGGTCCTGATGAGCTGCATGCGCGTCATATTTCTGAGCTGTTCACGTAATTCATCCGGGGCAGAGATAATATTTGAATGGATAATCTGGAGAGCGACTCTGCGGGCTGATATTGCTGTTTTTCGGCAAGTTTTTAATACCCGCAGGGACTCAATCATGCCATCACGCGTTTTGGGAGTAACTGTCCTGATGCCTGAGAATGCTGCATGAGCGGCACATTCAGCATCAATTGTGTCACTTTTACCCCGTTTGCGTCGCTCCATCCGGTCTGGAGCAGTCACCTCAAGAACTTCTAACCCGGCGTTCTGAAAATAACGAAGCAAACCGGAACCATAGGTACCTGTGCACTCAACACCAATTCGCTTTAATGTCCCAAACGAGGTCATCCATGCCAGCATCTGCCGGTAACCTTGTCGTGTTGTGGAGAAATACTGAGTCCCAAGGACTTTATTGTTCTGATCTACGACAGCGGCAACGTGCAAATCTTTATGTGTATCCACGCCACCCACAACGGCAGCTTCGGTAACTTTATCAACCATGACAGAGCTCCTGTGAGGAAACAGAGTTGAATCTCCAGACAGATAACCCGGACAGGACAGTAACGAGACAAGCCGTCAGGCCCTTCTTGAGTCACGCGCATCGGTGAGGAGATGCCTCGCATGAAGGCGCTTCCGGCAACCGACGGGTCCAGGGCAGGACACAAAAGGTCGATCGCTGTGTGAGTCAGGATGCGGGAAGGTCTTCACTGCATCAGTAATCACACCAATCTGGTTAAACGGCAAACTAAGTGGTGGTAAAGACTGACATCGGCATTATTACTATCGCTATGTACGATAACCTCGCTGTCTGGTTTTCGGCGCCAGACCGCCATCATCAGCGCGTCGAGCGCCAGTTCGCGTGAGAGAGTGGGTTTCATCGACCAGCCGACCACATTACGGGCGAAGAGATCGATAACCACCGCCAGATACAGCCAGCCCTGCCAGGTGCGGAGTAGAGTAAGAGGCAGGGCGTAGTCGGACTATTTCCCTGCCTCTCCTCCCCGAACCGGACGTGCACCTTTCAGCGCATCCGGCTCTCCATTTAAATGCTGGCGAACGCCATTGCCACTTCTGTAAAGCGCGATGTATACGTGTTTCTGGTCTCCGTCCTCAGATAGGGATTACCTTCGGGTAGCCGCCAGCGGAACAGCTTCTTGCCTTGCCCCACCAACCGGTACAGTATTTCGCCGCTGAGCTTGCCGTGATTGGTTTTACCAAATAAAACCCACGTTTTGCTCTGACCCGGTTTCGGTGATTTACACCACCACCTCATCAGGGAAGCGATACCTGTACGGTATTTGCGGGCCAGCCAGTGAGCCAGCTTCCAGAACACGACACGGTCGATATAACTGAAGACTTTGGCCTTAAAATCAACGAACTGATAGAACATGGCCCAGCCTTTCAGTTTTCGGTTGAGTTGTTCAGCCATATCGACTTTGCTTTCACTGTAGTTGCCTGATAACAGTGCTGTCAGCGATGCGGCGAAGTTTCTGGCTTTCTCCTGCGGGATCGTTGAGACCACTCGCATCTCGCCATAACGACTGCGTTTGCGAATGATCCTGTGCCCCAGAAAGATAAAGCCGTCATTAACATGGGTGATTTTAGTCTTATCCATGTTCAGCCTGAGTTTCAGACTGCCTTCGAGCACACCCCGACACTCCTCCCTGATGGCTTCCGCCTGTGCTTTGGTGCCTTTGACGATGAGGACAAAATCATCGGCATAGCGGCAGTACGCCACCGCGGGTTTCCACTGCCAGTTTTCTCTGACCGCCGTACTTCGGCCCCGTTGGATACTGTTATTCCAGTACCACCGATCTTTTCTGGCTTTCCCGCTCAGGTAGCGCTCATGCAGGTATTGATCGAACTCATTCAGCATGATGTTCGATAATAGCGGCGATATAACACCGCCCTGTGGTACACCTTCACTGGCCGCCCGAAAGAGACCGACATCGATATGTCCCGCCTTGATGGTTTTCCACAGCAGAGTCATGAAACGTGCGTCACTGATCCTGCGGCGTACAGCCTTCATCAGCAGTCGATGATGTACGGTGTCGAAGTAACTGGACAGGTCGCCTTCAATCACCCAGCGTCCCCGGGTTTCACCACAGTCTGTGAGCTGTAATTTCACCGTGCGGATCGCGTGGTGGACACTGCGCTCAGGCCGGAAGCCATATGAGAGCGTATGAAAATCACTCTCCCATATCGGCTCCATCGCCATCAGCATGGCCCGCTGAACAATACGATCCCGCAACGCGGGGATACCCAGTGGTCGCAGTTTGCCGTTGCTTTTAGGGATGTAAACCCGTCTGGCGGGCAAGGGCTGGTAGTGGCCTGAGAGTAATTCATCCCTGAGGATTTGCAGCTCAACAGCCAGTCTGGCCTGTAGCATTGTTTTGTTCACGCCATCAACGCCGGGGGTATGGGCCCCCTTTGATGAAAGCGTGATCCGCGCCGCTTCAGCCAGCCATTCTGGTTGTGTTATCAGACGCAGCAGCCGTTGAATCCGTAGGGACGGATCGGTGGCTGCCCATGTGGCAAGCTTGCGTTGCATTTCGCTGATTATCAAAGGTCTTCACCTCGTTAGGTCAGTTAATTCACGTCGCAAACACATTCAAACTGCTTCCCTTCGCCATGTAATGGGCTTTCCCCATCGCGGACTACTACGGAAGCTCCGCCAGCCAGCGCGTCATCGGAGCCATGCCCCCTTAACATCCGTCGCTGACCTTCCCCGGTTTACCTGCCTGGACTCAGGCATACTGAGGAGGCTGCCCGTCGCACTCTTTATCCTTGCTTGCCGCAAGTTGGCAGAAGTCAGCATCGCAAGCGTGATAGACGCTGCTGCCCCGGTGTTTCGCATACATGTCAAAACACCTTCGACCGGCAGTGCTTACGTATCACTGCCAGTTCCTCCTGCACGGCCTGTCAGATCACGTAGGCCGTGGTGACGTTTTCAACCCACAGAGGCGGATTAACGGGTTCATGTTCTTCAGCCTTTCAGTACTTAACCTTGAGGATCATCTCGGCTTAGTGATCTCGCCTCAATCCCCGTTGTCAGCGGGTTACATCACCCTGCGGGCATGCCGCAGGTCACTGCCGCTCAGGTTCTCCACCGTCACACCCGGTGGGATTGTTGGGTTTCTCATCGTGAGTTACCGGTTCAATATTCCAGACAGACTCGCGGTTCATTTAAGCATCCATGCCCGCCCTGAACTCCGGGCACACTATAAGTAATATCGGTGACCCAGACCTGGGTGGCCCGGACAACGGTGAACTGCCGCTGCACGAGATTAGGAGCAACGACTGAAGGCCTGCCAGCGATACGACGTGGCGCTTTATAGCCGCGCACAGCTTTAATCCGGTCCAGTTGCATGATCCGACCCACCCGGTTTCTACCACAGGTTTCCCCGATTTCGTTCAGATCGCCATGAACCCGCCGGTAACCGTATACGCCTCCGCTCAGGGAATATGAGTCGCGGATAAGCATCAGCAGGCGCTGGTTATCTTTATCACGCGCCGAGACAGGGTTATGCAGCCACGCATAGAACCCGGCCCGGGCGACATTCAGTACCCGACACATCGTCATCACACCCCATACAGTTCGGTGCTCATTGATAAAGCGGTACTTCAGTCGGGCTCCTTTGCAAAGTACCGCGCGGCCTTTTTCAGGATATCCCGTTCTTCTTCGGTGCGTTTTAGCTGCGCCCGGAGTTTCAGGATCTCGCTTTTAGCTTCCAGTAAATCCCGGGCATGCTGCTCGCTGTTATCAGGTTTGATAGCCCGTAGCCACTTGTAGAGGCGGTGTGCAGAGACGCCCAGACGCTCAGATACTTAGGCGACGGAATAACCGCGTTCCGTTATCTGACGGACGGCTTCTTCCTTAAATTCAGGTGTAAATCGTGGTGTGCCCATACGCTCCTCCTATACTCAAACTATAGGGCAGGATCGTCTACCGGGGCGGGGTCAGTCCAGGGAGCCGTTAACGACCTGATGGCGGTTGTTCTGGAAAGCTATCTTCGGGAGGAATTCCCCGATACGGGCAAACGAAATGAGTCGCAGAAGAGGTCAATCGACGACACCATTTCGATAGTCCGCTCCTATCTCCGTTAACTCTGCCAGGCAGATGTCTGATGGGGTCTAAAACTGTAATGAAAGGAAATGACATATGAAATCACGTGCATTATTCATCTGTATTTTTTAATTGGTACCCGAAACCGCCTGAGTGTCGCCATCAGCTGGGTCTGGAACCACAGCGTCGCGTACCGGGGAGCCCGCATTATCACGGGAGCCAAATCTCCGGTCCCGGGTACGCCGCCAGCCAGTTCTCATACAGAAGGCGGATCCGCAGGGTACCGCTGAAACTTCAGCGGTGTCCCACATGGTACCACCGGGCCCAGCTTCAGCAATCTGTTTCCAGTCACACAAACGCTTTTTTCGACGGGCTTTCTGATCGAGCGGTCCGGCACACCAGATACCGTCACAAGAGGTGGCCTTATTAAGAGCGGACACACCTAGCACAGGAAATTCTATGGCAAAGAAACTTTTCGGTTATCATCCCATCCTGACTGACGACAACAATTCAGTTGTGATTCGCGGTGCTCGCGAGAACAACCTTAAAGAGGTGGATGTTTCCATTCCGCGCAACGCATTGGTTGTTTTTTCGGGTGTGTCAGGCTCGGGTAAGTCTTCACTGGCCTTTGGCACCATTTATGCTGAGGCGCAACGGCGCTACTTTGAATCGGTTGCCCCCTACGCTCGTCGCCTCATTGATCAGGTCGGGGTTCCGGATGTGGATGCCATTGACGGACTGCCGCCAGCCGTTGCGCTTCAGCAACAACGCGGTGCCAGTAACGCGCGCTCCTCTGTCGGCAGCGTGACCACCTTATCCAGTCTGGTGCGAATGATGTACTCACGGGCGGGCGCTTATCCTGCCGGACAACCGATGCTGTATGCCGAGGATTTTTCTCCCAACACGCCGCAGGGGGCATGCCCTTCTTGCCATGGTCTGGGCCATATCTATGAGGTAACTGAAACACTGATGGTGCCCGATCCCTCACTTAGTATCCGTGAAAAGGCTATTGCTTCCTGGCCCCCGGCCTGGCACGGACAGAATCTGCGGGATATTCTGGTGACGCTGGGGTATGACATCGACACTCCCTGGAAAAATCTGCCAGCGGAAGACCGTCAGTGGATCCTTTTTACCGAAGACACCCCCACTGTACCGGTTTTCCCGGGACTGAGTCCGGAAGATACGCGCGAAGCCGTCAGGAAAAAAATGACGCCGGGTTATATGGGGACCTTCACCGGGGCACGTCGTTATGTGCTACATACCTTCGCCAGCACGCAAAGCGCGTTGATGAGAAAACGAGTCTCCCGTTTTATGGAAGGCAAGCTGTGTCCGGTCTGTCACGGGAAAAGACTGAAGTCAGAATCATTGTCCGTCACCTTTGCCGGTGTGGACATTGGTGAATTTATGCAGATGCCCTTAGACCAGCTGGCGGAATTGCTCCTTCCAATCTCCCGGGGGGATTTCAGTGCCCACCACGCCGGCGCAGATGCCGACAGGGATATCACCCGTCGGGATCTGACAGAGCGTGCTGCATCCGGAAAAGCGGTCCATTCCGATAACGCCGATGTCTGCCGGACATCGGCGTTATCGGAAGAGAAACGACTGGCGGCACAACGGCTGACCGGTGGTGTCATGGCCCGGTTGTATCAGTTGCAGAAGCTGGGGCTGGGTTATCTTACGCTGGACAGAGCAACCCCAACTCTATCTGCAGGAGAGCTTCAGCGACTGCGTCTTGCCACGCAACTCAGTTCGATGCTGTTTGGTGTGGTCTATGTTCTTGATGAACCGTCTGCGGGTCTGCACCCCTCAGACAGTAAAGCGCTTTACGATGCGCTTGAGAACCTTCGTGATGCCGGCAACTCGGTGTTTGTCGTTGAACATGATCTTAACCTGATGCGACGGGCGCAATGGCTTGTTGATGTGGGACCGTCGGCTGGTGAACAGGGAGGACATGTTCTCTACAGTGGTATTCCTGAAGATCTGAAAGCCGTCACCCAATCTCGTACCGCGCGTTATTTATTTGATGAAGTCCGGCCACCACAATCTTTTGCCCGTATCCCATCCGGGTGGCTGAAACTGCAGGGGATCCATCGCCACAATCTTAAGTGGATCGATGTTGATATTCCTCTGGGTGTGCTGACAGCCGTGACGGGAGTCTCTGGCTCCGGTAAATCCAGTCTGATTGCCCAGGCCTTACCGGAACTGGTGCTTTCTTCACTTGGCGGTGAGCCAGAAGACGTGCTTTCCGAAGCCAGCGACGCTGAGGGGCCATCCGTAACGGAGAAAACGTACGGTACCCTGACCGGTGATACCGGACTGGTAAAGCGTCTGGTTCAGGTTGACCAGAAACCGATAGGCAGGACCCCCCGTTCAAACCTGGCGACATATACCGGGTTGTTTGATCCTGTTCGTAAGCTCTTTGCCGGAACGACTGACGCCAAACTCCATCATTACGATGCGGGTCAATTCTCTTTCAATGTGGCAAAAGGCCGCTGTGCAACCTGTGAAGGTGAAGGATTCGTCAGCGTGGAGCTGTTGTTTATGCCGAGCGTGTATGCACCGTGCCCGACCTGCCATGGCGCGCGGTATAACCGGGATACTCTCAGGATCTGCTGGCAGGACAAAAATATCGCGGAGGTCCTGCATATGACGGTGGATGAAGCCAGTCAGTTCTTTGCGACTGAAGAACCAGTGGCTCGTCCCCTCCGTCTGCTGAGTGAAATTGGTCTGGGCTACCTGCGTCTGGGACAACCAGCAACCGAGTTATCCGGAGGGGAGGCGCAAAGGATCAAGCTGGCAACCGAACTACAACGTAGCCAACGTGGCCACACGTTGTATATCCTAGATGAACCGACAACCGGCCTGCATGCTTCAGACGCCGACCGCCTCCTTGTGCAGCTGCAGCGGCTTGTTGATGCAGAAAATACGGTGATAATGATTGAACACGATATGCGGGCGGTTACTCAGGCAGACCAGGTTATCGACATCGGTCCTGGAGCGGGACATGAGGGAGGACGCCTGGTTGCCGCAGGAACTCCCGAACAGGTATCGCAGGTCAAAGAAAGCCGTACCGCACAGTATATTGCCAGGGAACTCTCACGGAACGGTTAAAAAGGGCTGTGTCGTCATTGCGTCAATGGCGGCACATTCCCGGCGTGTTCTGTATCAGTAATCTCCCGCAGGTATAATTTCAGCGCATCCCACTGGTTCAGCGCGTACGCGAACGCCTTCGACAGCTCCGAGTGCCGTGACAGCGTTTTCTGCTTTTCACGCAGCCAGCCCTCCAGCGCGGTCAGCAGCGGTACCGCTTTTTCCTGCCGAATGGCCAGCCGTTCCGCCGCGCTTTTGCCCCGGATGCCCGCCTCGATGCCATACAGCTCGCCGATACGGCACAGCGCTTCGGTCGTGGTGTCAGAGGGCGTCCGCACGTGCACGTCCGCCTGCAACACCCCGCTGAACCCCGCAAGATGCGACTGCGGATGTGTAACGCTGGCGTGATAGAAATTTTAAGTCAGTCATCAGGTGTCCACCTAATTAGGGGTCAGTTTGGATATCGAAAATTATTGTACGTCAAGGTTATTTTTTGACCTCTCTACTTTAGCGGGCCTCAGCCGACGAAACTTATCGGAAGCCGGTACCGGCCAGTCTGACTGAAGATGGAAGCAAAATTAATGCTGTGGGCTACCATACCTTCTTTAACAGGTGATTTGTGAACTGCAACTTCTCGGAACGGGAGTTTGCGCAAGGACCGGAAGTCCGCTTTTCGCTCATAGCGGACCGTTCCTGCGCACATGTCTGCTATGTGGTAGAGGCAGACAATACTTACAGCACAGGGCGTTAATAAATACGGAACAGATCAACCGCAGATGCCTCCTCCTGAATGTATTAATTTTGCTATCTCGTCGGCAAAATCAGGGAACAAGTCTGGATATGGAAGCGCCTGGCAGCTGAAAGTATGAATAATAACGCCCTGACAGGATATTTTATTGCACCCTGTCAAAAGTCATACATTCTTTCCCGGTTTTTGCTTTCTCATACCGGATAACTCTATTTAAGGCTTAAGGATAACCTTCGTCCATCCTTCATCCCGCTCATCGAAGTGCTTATATCCGGCAGGAGCCTCTTCAAGCGAAAGACGATGAGAAATTATTTTGCCCGGACTGGCTTTATCGTGATGGATGAGGCGAGACAGCTGACGGTTATAGGCCTTAACGTTCGCCTGGCCGGTACGGATTGCCTGTCCTTTAAACCAGAAACTCCCAAAATCAAATGGCATCTTACCCTCTCTGGCAAGCTCCGATTCAGCCCCCGGATCCTGAGGAATAAAGACGCCAACCACACCAATTCCCCCGGTTGCTTTCGTCGACGCAACAAGACTGTTCATGGTAACAGAGTTATCTTCATGGCCATGTTTGTTACAGCACTGATAGCCAACACATTCGCAGCCACAATCCGTACCGCGTCCATCCGTCAGGTCGAGAATTTTTTGTACAGCTTCATCGCCAGTAGCATTGATGCCCGTCGCCCCCATTTTTTCAGCCAGAGCCAACCGGTCTGTGTGCGTATCAACCACAAACACCTGTGAAGCACCTTTAATGATCGCCGAATGAGCTGCCATCAAACCGACCGGCCCCGCGCCATAAATGGCCACGCTTTCACCAGGCTTCAATCCGGCAAGTTCTGTTGCATGCCAGCCGGTAGGAAAAATGTCAGAGAGCATCACATAATCATCTTCTTTTTCTGCCGCATCAGGGGGAAGAACAAGGCAGTTAAAGTCGGCAAATGGCACCCGAAGAAGTTCCGCCTGACCTCCCTCCCAGGGACCCATTTCAGCAAAACCATAAGCTGCGCCTGCCGTACCCGGATTGGTAGTGAGACAAAAGCCGGTCAGACCTTTTTCACAGTTTTCGCAAAAACCACATCCCACGTTAAACGGCAGACAAACATAGTCGCCCACCTTAATACGTTCAACGCCTGAGCCAATTTCGACCACTTCACCCAGGTTTTCGTGACCCAGAATCCGTCCCTGTTCAAAGCTGGTCCGGCCCTCATACATGTGCAAGTCCGACCCACAAATGTTGGTGGTGGTGATGCGGACGAGTACATCCGTGGGGCGGACAATTTTCGCATCCGGTACGTCTTTTACTTTTACATCATAAGGACCGTTGTAAATTACTGCTTTCATGATCTTCTCCTTCTTGCGTGCGGAAAGGAAATGCTGCCCCGCGGATTGGGGTATCAATCGAGTTTAGCTGCCATAACAGATCTCGCGATCGGCGAAAGGACGATTAGGATGTTTCTTAACTAAGTGCATTGAAGTCTGTAAGACAGGTACTTACCGATGAAGGCTGCCTGGAAAACGTAAAAACATCACACGTTAATCCGGTTTTTTTAAGCAGGCAAGGGATTACGGACAGCTTTGAGCGAGAAGCGGATAAAGTAAATCTATCTCATTTCTGCATTGTGCCAGAAGTAGACATAGGTGAATTAGGTAACCCTAGAGATGCACTTTGAATCAATGATATGAAATGCTGAAAAGGTAATTAACTAATTCAAAATTTGAATAATCAGTTATCTCTTCCATGCTTAATACGTAACCTTAGCTAAGGAGAAATTATGTTAGACGAATACAAAAAATGCATCGAAGCCTGTTATCTATGTGCAACGGCATGTGATAACTGTGCGGCTTCGTGTCTCGACGAAGAGAATCTGGAGATGATGCGCGAGTGCATAAAACTGGATATGCAGTGTGCAAATATCTGCCGTCTTGCAGCTCAATTCATGACACTAAATAGCGGGTCTGCCCAGGATCTTTGCCGTCTTTGCGCTGATGTTTGTCAGAAGTGCGGTGACGAGTGTGGAAAGCATGAACATGACCATTGTCAGGATTGCTCAAGCGCTTGTCATCACTGCGCCGAACAATGCAGAAAGATGGCCGCCTGAGAAAAACTCAAATTACCAAACCCGCTTCGGCGGGGTTTTATATTCCCGGTAATAAGTCGTAGAAGGATGAGATAGATGAGTTTAAGAGTACGGGCGGGAAATAGATCTACTCGAAAGTACTAGCCTCAATGACAAATTCTGGCACAGATTATTTGATTGGCTCAATGTCCGTTTTCGCTGACAGCGGACTGCACCCCGCCGGGGTGACCGCTTCGTGCCAGAATTGGACGTTTCCAAAATCTGCATGCACTAATCGGTGGAGAGCAGATCTCACTGCATAGCCATGCAGACGCGCAGAAATCATCAGGGGCGTTTGAAAGGTGCCGGAAACAGGCGGGAGGCCGCAGAAACGTGCTGAGGGCGCCTGCGGCGGTGCGCCCAAGGGTTGTTATGTTTAATATGGCAGAACTTTCCTGTCGCTATCATTTTGACGCCCGCTATTCGCTCATAGATATGCCTGTCGCGTTTGCGGCTTTACTTGTTATACCCAACCTGCCTGATTTTTATCGCCAGCATCCCGGAATTGAAATTATCCTGAGCAGCTCAGACCGCCGACGGAATATGCTGCATGATGGCCTGGACTGCATACTGAGGGTGGGGGAGCTGGACGATGGCGACTATATCGCAAAGGAGGTGGGAACCGTTAAAATGACGACCTGCGCCAGTCCTGCGTATCTTGATCAACACGGCACCCCGGAAACAATGGACGAGTTGCAGCAGCATCAGGCCGTCAACTGGATTAACAGCAGCAACAGACAAGTTATGCCCTGGACATTCGGGACGTCAGAGGGCTCCACCGAAATTGAACTTCCAGGCAGGCTTGTCGTGGATAACTCAGAAGCCTACATTGCAGCAGGCCTGGCGGGGCTGGGAATACTACAGGGCATGAATATTTTTTTGCAGCCTTATCTCGATCGCGGGCTGTTGGTAGAGGTTCTGCCAGATAATACGTCCCCGAATCGCAAACTGTAACTTCTGTATCCGCACCGCCATCTCTCCCGAAAAGTACGGGCGTTTACCGACTGGCTGGAAAGTTTATTGTAAACGCCTGGGGGCCTGCAGCCTGCTGGTACGTGCGCTGCCTTTTATCGGCCCGCCAGCTTCTGTATGGCTTCACGGACAGGAGCATCGCCAGACGTCAGCTCAATGATGACGCGGCTGACGGCAGGTTGCTCAATGAGTTCAGCCAGCGTAGCCGCCACGTCATCACGGGGCACGTTACCATACGGGATGGCCAGGCCGGCACGTACATAACCCGTACCAGTCTTATCCTGCAGCGCGCCGGGGCGCAGGATCACCCAGTCAAGCTCGCTTTGTGCTAGTTCCACATCGGCCATTTTTTTAACACGCATATAATTTTCGAATGATTCAGAAGTGGTTTCTCCCCGTGCGGACTCCGGGAATGCAGAAACGAGCAGAAAGCGAGACACACCGGCACTGAGGGCGGCAGCTACCGACTTTTTCAGCCCTTCGCCGTCGACCGCATTGGTCATCTCCTGTCCCCCCTTACCGCCGGCACCGGCAGTAAACACCACTGTATCACTACCTGCAAAGTGCATCGCCAGCGCAGCTGCATCCAGCTCTGTCAGGCTCCCACTGACGGGCTCAGCACCCAGCTCGCCTAGCAATGCCTGCTGCTCTGGCTTACGGTAGAGGGCACGAACAGCATGCCCCCTACCTGAAAGGATCCTGCACAGACGCTGGCCGATTTTGCCTGCACCACCGATAATGAAAACATGAACCACAGTTGTCTCCTTCTGGGGTTATGATGTGTCCGAAATTATAACCTGACATCAGGTCAGTTCCTTTGAGCCTGACCGATTGCACTGCATGCTGCTGCCAGCACCAGACAGCTGGTCAGATACTCAGTTGTTCTTATAGCTGAGAACAACAGCCGTACCGATTTAGCTCTCCCGTCACGATGAGAACTCCTGAACCGGTTACACGCAATGCCGGCCAATATCTTCCGTTATATTCGAAAGATCCACGCAAGTTACTGAAGTGCGAGGGACGCAATGTGTACCTTGAACGAACTGAAGTCAGCGGAACCCTGAAGGTTCGATTCCATAGCGTTCAGAAAACTGCTTGCTGAAGCTCGATAGTGAATTGTAACCCACCCGCCCCGCGACCGTTTTTACCGGCAGCGTCGATGTCATCAGCAGGCGGAGAGCCTCCGCGATACGTGCATCGGCGATAACTGAGCGTAAGCTGGTTGACTCACTGGCCAGGTGGCGCCGAAGCGTGGGGCCACTGAGTCCCGTCAGATCTTCAATTTCAGCAGCACTCCAGGGATGAGCCGGTTTGTCCGCTACCATCTGACGGATTTTCATGGCCAGACTTGGCTGCCGGGCTCGCAGCAAAGCATGGTATCCCATGCCATAAAGCCAGAGCACCACTTCAACCATGGCGTGCAGGGAAAGCGGACGCTTCCCTTCCCGCATTGCGGCTGTCCAGCGGTTAAGGGGTGAAAGAAGAGCTGATACGGAAATGGCTGCGATGCTGCCGGTGTCCTGTGGTGGTGGTGCGGCAAGTAACAGCCTGGCTGCTTCAAGCTGTTCCTCCGCGAGCACCACGCTCAGGGCAACAAACTCACCACTTTGTTCTGAAGGGGCATATTCTATATCGATGCTACGGGCATTCGGGACGACCATAATCTCGCCCGGGATCACCCGGTGCCATTTCTCATTTTCACGATACCGGAATTCTCCTTCCAGCGGGAAGGAAAGGGTCGCACCTTCCACCTCGAACTTCTTTACCTGATGCGTCTGTTCTGCGCGAAGGCAATCGCAGGGAAGTGGAAAACGGGAGCGTGCCAGGGTAAGAAGCTCAGCGAGGAGATCATCAACGGGAGAATCGGAAAAGCTGACTGTTTGCATATTCATCCGGAATTTGACTTTGACCGCTATTATACGTCGCCATATACAAAAGCATACAGCGACGCGTGCGGTTGTCTATTCCCGGATGACAAAAATCAGGCCGATTATAGTTATTGCCATACCCACAAGCATGGGCAATGTAATGGCCTCTCCAAACAGCAACCACGCTTCAGCTGCCGTGAGAATGGGAACCAGGTAAAAGTAAGTAGCGACTTTGGTTGCTTCACCGCTTCGTATCATAAAAATCAGCAACATAATCGCCAGAACCGATACGCCAATAACCAGCCAGCCCAGACCCAGCGCAAATGATAAGCTCCACTGCGTCGGAGCAGATTCGAACATCAGGCTAATTGCACCCATCGATATTGTCAAAGTGACGTACTGTAAAAACGTGTTCGCAAAGATATGTCCATCTCCCTGAGCACGGCGCTGATAAAGCGCTCCGATCGTTACGCCAAATAACCCCAGCATGACCGACCCAAAAGCCACAGGATCCAGTGCAAAACTATGCTGGCCTGGCGAGAGCACCAGGAAAACGCCCGCAAAGCCAATCGCAATACCCAGCCATTTCCGGGGATGCAGGGACTGACGGTGCATGAGTGAAACCAGTATTGCAGTCAGTACCGGCTGCAGGCCGGTGATGAGCGCCACAATGCCTGACGGCATGCCACGATGGATGGCATAAAAGCATCCGCCCAGAAAGAAGCTCTGCAGGAAAAGTCCGACAATCAGGTTGCGAACCATTCCTCTGCCGGACGGAAAACGGGCCCTGAACCCCAGTGTAAGCAGCAGAAGGACCAGACAGGAAAATGCGCCACGCAGGAATAAAAGATGAAACGGCGCGCTGTACTGCACGGTAAATTTGGCTGCGACAAACCCTGACTCCAGAGGAATACAAAAAGCCAGGGCGCAAGAGTAATGAGCCATTTTTTTGTGAGGCAGTGATATTCATAGTATTGCAGGTGGGTTCTTGTCGGGCGATATGAAAGGGGATCTTCCCGGTCACTATTGTGTGCACCGGGAAGGAAGGTGATCAGACTGCGGGTGACCACAGGTCGTAATTCAGTGCGAAGCTGTTACCTTCACGGATAACCTTACCGGTAGTAGGCAGGTTGAAGTGCATACCACTGACAGCCAGGTTATCGCTCGCTGCGCGGTCAAGCACTTTGCTACGGATGGCCGCCGCCGCCGCAGGATCGCTGTCGAACGCGATAGTAACGTCAGGCTGAGCAACCTGAATGTGCGGGAAGTGAACAATATCACCCCAGATGAGCAGCGACTCTTTTTCATCACCCAGCAGATAACCGGTATGTCCTGGTGTATGGCCGAACAGCGGTACAGTCTGAATACCTGGTAAAATCGCTTCCTCGCGGAATGGCACCAGTTTGTCGTCATAAGCGCTGAAGGCGTTCCTTGCTACTTCAAAGAACGGCTTGAATGCGTCAGGCGCGCCAGCGGAAATGGTTTCATCACGCCAGAAAGCGAGTTCTTTCTCATGCACAAACAACTGCTGAACATTGCGGAAAACGGGAGTCTGCAGGGGGCCTGCAAGCCCGCCGATATGGTCAGGATGCGCGTGAGTCAGGAGAAGGGTATCAATCTGAAGCGGGTCAATGCCTGCCGCGGCCAGGGCTACCTGAAGCCGACCGCCCCAGCCATTGATACCTCCGGCACCACTGTCAATCAGGATGGTTCGCTCAGGCGTCTGGATAACGTAGACGTTGATATTAATACGGGGTACTGCTGGCACACCGCGCTTCTGCAGTAAATCCTCGGCACGTGAGCCGTCAATACCAGACAGCAGCTCAAAAGATACGTCCAGATAGCCATCACTCAGCATGGTCACAGTCATGTCACCTACTTTTTTGCGATTGATAGCCGGGGCCTGCCAGTTCAGTTGTGAAGTCATATTGGTCTCCGTTACGATTAGAGGTCATCAGGTTTTACTTTAGCAATAGTAACGAAATTTCTGGTTCGAACTGCTCATCCTGCTACGTAAACCGCTCATTCTTAAAATCCGGAGCACAGCAGGTTATATTGCTTTTGCCTTTCTCATGTAAGGTGTCGGTATTATCTTTACCGGAGCCTGTAATGGACATTATTGGAATTATCATGTCGGCGGGAAAAGCCTCTGACCAGTCCTCAAGCACCCGACAATAGTGTCCCGCCTCAATCCCCGCCAGGGCAGAAGACTCCGGCAGGTAGGCCAGGCCGTAGCCATCTTTTACTGCCTGAAGCATTGGATAAATGCTTGAAAAAGTAAGCTGCCCGTCCACTTTTTTCACAATCTCCCCCTGCCTGACAAATTCCCAGCCATACAGCGGGCCTGTGGGTGACAGACGTATATTGATGCAGTCATGTTTTTCCAGCTGAGAGGGATGTAGCGGCAGACCTCTTTCTGCAAGATAGGTGGACGATCCAATGACGACAAACCGTATGTCCGGTGCGATTCGGACGGCCACCATATCCTTTAATATGTCATCACCAATTCGGACTCCGGCATCAAAATTGCCCTCAACAATGTCGACAAAACCGTTCTGCTGCGACATTTCCACCTTGATATCCGAATATTTTTTTAGTAACGGTGACAATCGTGGCCAGAGACATTCATGAATCATGTGATCTGATACCGTAAGTCTGACCAGCCCAGCCGGTGTATGGCGCAGTCTCTGAAGAGCTGTCACGCCCGCTTCAATGCGCGCAAGACCGGGTTCAAGCGTCAGTAATAATTGTTTACCGGCTTCGGTGACAGCCACCCGCCTGGTTGTACGCATAAGTAACGGCATGCCAACGCGCTCCTCGAGACGACGTATCGTGTGTGAAAGCGTGGATGCCGAGATCCCGAGGCGGACAGCAGCCCGTGAAAAACTGCACTCCTGTGCTACTGCCATGAATGCAACATAGTCATTAAAATCGTGACGCATACCGTTCCCGTTCAGGATCTCCGATAACATTATCAGAACCATTTAGGTTCATGATGCCGATTCTGTGAGCCATCAGGCAACCCCCCCGTTCCGCTCATCCGATCATAATTTTTATAAATCTAGATATTGGTAAATCTCAATATGTGGAATAAAGTGTCGTGGTTCTGCGGCTACATCGGCCGAACGACGACATGCCAGGTCGTAAATGCTGAGACATGGCGTTTCAGTGATATTGAAAATTCGCTATATCAGGATATGTAATGAAGACGAAAAACCTGTTCTCTCCCACCAGACTAGGTCCCTACACCCTGAAGAATCGTGTTGTACTTCCGCCTTTAACCCGCTCACGGAGCTCACAACCGGGTGATATTCCGAACGAACTGATGGCTGAATATTACGCACAGCGCAGCAGTGCCGGGTTTATGGTGACCGAAGGAACACAAATCGAACCTCGTGGGCAGGGTTATGCGTGGACCCCGGGGATCTACAGCTCACGGCAAGTGGAAGGCTGGAAGAAAGTGACGCGGGCAGTGCATGAAAAAGAAGGCATCATTTTTGCCCAGCTCTGGCATGTCGGAAGAGTATCCCATAACTCCCTGCAGCCATGTAACGCCTCGCCTGTCGCTCCGTCGGCGATACCGGCAGGGGAAAACGTTAAGGTATTCATCGAAACCGGGCCGGGAGAGGGTGCGCTGGCTACCGCTTCCTGCCCCCGCGCACTGGAAAAAGAGGAAATTAGTGAGATTGTCAGGATGTACGCCGGGGCAGCTCAGAACGCCCTTGATGCCGGTTTTGACGGTGTGGAAATTCACTGTGCAAATGGATACCTGGTTAACCAGTTCATGTCATCCCATAGCAACAAAAGAGAGGATGAATATGGTGGCTCATTACATAACCGGCTGCGGTTTCTGCGCGAAGTGACGCAGGCTGTCGCTGATGTGGTCGGTAAAGACCGTGTGGGAGTCCGTTTTGCTCCGCTCTTTCAGACCACGGATGAAGTAAGGGTCTATCTTGGCCTGGTGGAAGATGATCCCCATGAAACCTATACCGAAGCCGTTAAAATTCTTGAAGAAATCGGAATAGCCTATATTTCTCTTGCTGAAGCCGACTGGGATGATGCTCCCGAATTGCCTGAAGCATTCAGAGCTGAAGTCCGTAAGTTATTCAGCGGTGTAATTATGTATGCCGGGCGATATACGCAAGAAAAAGCCGAACGGATTATCGGTGCTGGCTGGGGAGACATTATCGGATTTGGCCGCCCGTTCATAGCTAATCCGGATTTACCGCAGCGCCTTTATCATGAATGGCCACTGAATCCGGTCGATCCAACAACCATGTATGGTGGAACGGCAAAAGGCTACACAGATTATCCCGCCTTTGGCTAACCATTCTTATGAGCATCAGCTTTTCAAAAGCTGATGCTTAACGTAGAGAAGTATCGTAACATTGCAATTCCTCAATGCGACAAGTGACAGAGTTTATGCCTGATATTGATTTGAATGACGTGATTAAGGCGCTGGGAAACCCTGTTAGAAGAAAAATTCTGCATATGCTCAAGGAACCGAAAATACACTTCCATCAGCCTTATGCTGATGCGGACGAGTTCGGTGTGTGTGTCAGTATCATTCAGGAAAAGGTCGGGCTCTCACAGTCTACCGTTTCTCTTTACCTCTCAGCTCTTCAACGGGCACAACTTGTTACTTCTCAGCGCATCGGTCCCTGGACGTACTACAAACGTGACAATGATAAAATAAGGGTTGTTCTTGAGTTGCTGAAAAATACAATCTGATACAGGACTGAGCACATTCAGTGTAACAGTACCGGGGGTTCGTACTTGCGATCCCGGCAGGCATTCCATGAAAGCGCACTAATTCCTCAATATCAGGCTGCAGACCGGTCATAAGAGGCTAATAGTTTTGCAAAATATCCACCAGTTTGGGTCAAATCACTCTGTCGGTTGGTGTGCATACTCGGTGCAAGGACCTGCAGATATTTAAGATGGCGGATAGCTTGTTACAGTGCCGCTGATGACATTCCGACCCTGTTGCCGTCCGGGTAAGATAATACCTCTGACAGCGGTCATAAAAGCCCAACATAATTGTCTTTCGAGCCATATATTAATCGCTCATCGCGCTCTCTTTTTCGAAGAGGTGTCACTTAATCATGATCGGTCAGTACAAAAAGACAGTGCTTTTCCAAATTCCGGACGGTTGTATGCGAAAACGGTGAAGCTCAACAAATGGTGTCATCGCTGTGCAATGCTCTGCGGGCTCATTCTTTCAGTTAACTGTTTGGTTACAGCTTCAATGAAGTATTTCAGTTAATTCACAGCGAGGGTTTGAGGAAACCACGCTGTGATTACCCAACGCTCATCCGGAGCATCCGGATTGAACTGTCGCTGGAGCTTGTTGGGCGACACGATACTGGCCTCGCCTTTACATGCCCTCGGGCTCCGGTATCCGACCTGAGCCTTTATCCCGACACGTTTCATCAGTCGCCAGACTCTGTTCACTCCGCACTGTTGCCCGCTGTCCCGCAGATCCAGATGGATTTTGCGATAACCATAGACGCATCCCGATTCCAGCCAGAACTGTTTAATCTGTCCTGTCAGTCTCAGGTCTGCCTGATGGCGTTGTGAATGCGGCTGCTGAAGCCAGGCGTAAAAACCACTGGGATGTTCATCCAGCACCCGACAGAGCAGGCGAACAGGCCAGCAATAGGTGTTGTCACGAATAAAGGCGTACCTCAGTCGGACAGCTTTGCGAAGTACGCCGCGGCTTTTTTTAATATGTCCCGTTCGTCGGTAACCCGCTTCAGCTCTTTCTGAAGACGGCGGATCTCGGCCTGAGCATCTGACTGTTCTTTATTAGTGGAAGAATCCGGACCGTAGTTCTTTATCCAGGCGTAAAGGCTGTGGGTGGTGATATCGAGACGCGTTGCAACGCTGGCAACAGAATAACCGCGATCAACAACCTGTTTGACTGCTTCAATTTTAAACTCTTCAGGATAACGCTTACCGCTCATGGGCACCTCTCTTTAAGTCATCTTAAATGACTCTGAGGTGTCTGTTAAACCTGTGGCGATTCACCTCGCGTCCTTCCGTTCAGTATAGCCTCAGTCTGTACTGACACCACCCGAGAACGGAATGACGTCCCCTTTCTCCCTCCCGGTGTTGCGTTCAAGCTCCCTGACATACTGCTGTAAAAGTATAAGGTTATGTAACAGCTCTACATTTTCAGCCATCATCTTTTTGATTTCTTCCCTCAG
>NZ_CP115127.1:0-3999 GCF_056673335.1 Enterobacter cloacae complex sp. HYC033_NIDB
GTTAAGCAGTTCCCCAACTGACTTAACCTTCGATCAAACCACCTCCCCAGGTGGTTTTTTCGTTTTCAGAGCAAGAGATTACGACTGTAACGACAGGATCACAAGAAGATCATTTACTCAGAGAGACTAACTACCACTATGTTTGCCTATCAACATACTTAGGAAACATTACTTGAGTTAACGACTCCACCTTACTTTTAGTATCTCGCAATGAATCTTCCGACCGCCGTTGTGTTGAAGTTCTATTGCGCCACCGGGGTATAAATCACTTTCGTTTAACTCAATTAAAAGCTCGTTCTTGTGAGCATCCTCTAAATAAAGGTAATAACACCCACCATAAAGGTTCTGCGTATCTGGCACGGCAACAAAAGATTTCTTTCCGAACAGTAAAACAGCCTCTTTTTCTCCATGCTCTGTCAGCAATAATCGAAATTCTTGTCCATTCAATCCTCTTTTCGCATGAAAAAACGACCTATACTTAGATGGTTAGTGAATGTTCTTCAAACCAAGAAATAAAAACCACAGATGATCGCACTATCGTTACAGACGGCAAACCCAAAGTTGACAGTGATACGGGATTAGTATCCTACAAAGATGCCCATACAGGCCGAACCGAACAGATCAACCGTGACAAAATTACCAACATGAGTGAACTAGACAACTGATACGGATAAAAGGAGCTGGCTTTGAAAAAGATTTTTGTTTCAGTGTTCGCAGCGGCAGTTGCGCTTTCAGCCCTAACCGGCTGCACGCGCACAAGCTATGCCATCCACACCAACGACGGGCGTACAATTGTCAGCGACGGCAAGCCTACAGAATCAGACTCAGGCCTGCTGGGCTATAAAGACGCAAATGGTGTCAAACAGCAGATCAATAAAGCCGACGTTAAAGAAGTCTCTGAAATTCCGCATTGAGGCATCGCTCTCTCCGAAAAGGGCCGCTAATGCGGCCCTTTTCTTTATCTGCCCCAACAACAGGCAAAAAAAGCCCCCGCTGGGGGCCAAATACCTGCAGTGGCTGGATAGTACTGCATTCCTGATGAAGGAGACGAATAAGTATGGGCCGGATTTTTGCGTCTGCAGGCTCGGTCGCCACAATTTTTCCGTACCCGCCAGGCATCATGCTTTTACCATAACATCCCTTGCCCGCACCTCTCCGGACGGGTTCAGCGCGAATGCGGCGTCAGTCCTGCAAAACCGACAGTAAACCACCCCGCAAACCGTGCATTCTGCGCCTGATAAATCTCACCCGACTGCATAGCCATGCAGCCGGGTGAATGGCACCGGGTTTCGGCGCAGATCCTCAATGAAAGCCCCGTTTTATCCGGTTATCACAGCGACGGACCGTCATACTCCTGCTGACGCTGCGATCGTTCCAGCTCCAGCGCTTTCTGGTGCTGCGCTGCGCGCTCCTGCTCCCGGTGTGCCTCGATGTCGTTCAGCCTTACGACAACCGGCGCAGCTGCTCGCTTAAACTCAGCACCTGCGTGCTCAAGTCCGTGACGCGCTCGCTCAGCGCTGCGTTCTCCCGTTGCATAAGACCACACATCGTCCGCCATTCCGCGAAGGCGCTCTCCCACTCGTCCAGCCTTTTCGAGTAGTCCTGCTGTAGCTGCTCTAATGCGCTCAGCAACTGTTTTTCCAGTTCCGTCATGTGCTATTTCCCCGCCAGTATCATCCAGCTCGAATCCTCTCCGAACCGTCCCGCGTCCGGGTTCACCCTCACGCAGCGGCGTCGTTCCTCTCCGCAGGTCGTGAGCTGCACGCCGCTGTTCCTCTCGGACAGCATGGCCTGCGTGCTCTTCTGCTCCCGGATGGTCGTGTAATTGTCGAGTATCTGCTGCCCCTGCCACCATAGAATGCCCGCACTTGAGGCTATCAGCAGCACGGAGACCAGGACGATGGTCAGCCACGTCTGGCTGACCATGCGCAGCATCCCTTTCGTACGCTGGCTCATGGCTGAGGACAGCATCCGGTCGTGGTCGTGGATGGCGGCGCTGATTCTCTTCTCGCTTTCGTTCAGTTCCGCTCTGACAGACTTCTCGTGCTCGCTGAATGCGGCTTTCAGCATCTCGCCGGTAGTCTGCTGCTGCACTTTCGATTTCTGCTCTAAGTCCTTCGCCAGCGTTAAAAGACTGTTCATAGATGGCTCCCTTCAGTCGGATGTTTCGCCCCCCGTCCGGGTCGGCAATGCTGATGCTGCTTTTTGTGGTGCGAACCACCTCAAAACCTGCGCTTTCCAGCGCCTCAGTGACGTCCTGACGCGTTTTCAGCTCCCCGGACGAGGCTAAGGCCAGTAAACCCCGCGTAATCGCCTGAGCGGCTTCCTGCTTCGTTTCCGGCAGCGCGGACGGCGTGACCAGTGCCCGCCGGTTTTCCGGCGCGTTCGGGTCGTGCAGCCCCAGACTGCCGTTCACGATGGTCTGCCAGGCATCAATGCGAGGACGGTCGGCGCGGTCATAGTATGGCTGGAGCCGTTTGCCGGTCAGCAGCTCCGTGTTCGGGATCAGGAAGTTCAGCTCCAGCCGCCCCTTGTCCCGGTGCTCAACCCACAGCACGCTGTACTGGTCTTTATCGAGTCCGGGCATCAGAACCCGCTCGAAGCTCGCCATCAGCGTTTCACGCTGCCCGGGCGGTAAGTCCTGTTCGGCAAAGGACAGCACCCCGGAGGTGTACTTTTTGGCGTAGGGCGAGGCGTCGATAAGCTCCCGGACTTCCTCCGGCTTCCCCTGAAGAACGCTGGCACCGTCGCGCTGGCGGTCTTTCCCCAGCAGATAATCAACCGGGCCGGCACCGCCTCCGCGTCCCCGGGGATGAAACTTAACGATCATCGTCAGCCCCCTTTTCCAGTACGGCATGCCGCAGCCGCTCGAGTCCGGCATCGATGGCCATCAGCGCGGCGACGACCTGCACGCGGTCGAGACCGCTACTGCCACCGGCGTTAACCTGGCGGGCAATCTGGTTGAGGTTGTTCCCCATGCCGGCAAGCTGACGAAGCAGCGCCGGCGAGATCGAGGGAAGTTTGCCGGCCCGGGCGGGCTTCTCGTCCAGGCACGTCTGCCGCATCCAGGCCGCGAGCTGTTTACCGTCGCAGCGTTCCAGCAGACGGCGGTGCTCATCTTCTGTTACCCACATCGTGAGCATTTTGCTGCGTTTGTCTGCCAATCCGGCCTCCTGATAACGCCGGGACGGGCGGGAAATCTTTTCCCGGTCGGCGCGGTGTTGGGCAAGCCGCAGGCGCGTCAGTGGCATTTAGCGGGTTTCGGGGCGCAGCCCTGAACCAGTCACGTAGCGCTAGCGGAGTGTATACTGGCTTACTATGGTGGCACGACGGGAATCGGGATGAAATAGTCAGTCATGAAAACTGTGAGATGAGGCTCAGGTGCGTAAGAGGCTGATGCCTGTCCCGGTGGATATTCCGCTTCCTCGCTCACTGACTCGCTACGCTCGGTCGTTCGGCTGCGGCGAGCGGTACGGACTCACGGATAAAGACGTGGCGGGGAAATACGTGAATGCAGGAGGGGAAGAAAGGATGCGCCGCTGCCGGTTTTCCATAGGCTCCGCCCCCCTGACAAGCATCACAGAATCTGACGCTCAAATCAGTGGTGGCGAAACCCGATGCGGCTTAAAGATACCAGGCGTTTCCCCCTGATGGCTCCCTCGTGCTCCCCCGCATTCCTGCCTTTCGGTTTACCGGTGTCATTCCGCTGTTATGGCCGCGGTTTCTCATTCCACGCCTGACACTCAGTTCCGCGAAGGCAGTTCGCTCCAGGATTGACTGTATGCACGAACCCCCCGTTCAGTCCGACTGCTGCGCCTTATCCGGTAACTATCGTCTTGAGTCCAACCCGGAAAGACACGAAAAATCGCTACTGGCAGCAGCCATTAGTAACTGGAGGTATACGAGAGACAAATTAAGAGGTCTTGAAGTATGGGCCTGAGAGAGGCTACACTGAAAGAACAGTTTTGGTTTCTGCGGTCTCGTATACCCAGTTACCTG
>NZ_CP115128.1:0-51695 GCF_056673335.1 Enterobacter cloacae complex sp. HYC033_NIDB
AGCTGGAACAGCATTGAACGTGCCGAATCCATTCTTGAAGCCTCTGGCGCGAAAATCTCACATGACCAGGTAGACCGCGCTTTTTACCGCATGTCTACAGACAGTATTCACTTACCGCAGCAGGCCGCTTTTCCAAGTGCCGACCGTTACTATGCCACTGCACTTCATGAGCTGGGCCACTGGACCGGTCACGCCTCACGCCTTGATCGTGATCTGGCCCATCCTTTTGGTAGTGAAGGTTACGCCAAAGAGGAACTTCGCGCAGAAATTGCCAGCATGATCATGGGCGATGAGCTGGGAATAGGTCATGACCCTTCTCAGCATGTCGCTTATGTTAAATCCTGGATTAAAGCCTTGCAGGATGATCCGCTGGAAATTTTCCGTGCTGCAGCTGACGCTGAAAAAATCCAGGGCTTCGTGCTGGGCCTTGAACAGCAGAGGACACAGGAACAACCGGTAACGCTGGAAACAGAGCTGCGCGTAAAAGAGCATAATGAGGTCTTGGCCGAGGTACAGCGGCTGACTAATCCGCAGATTTTCGATGCTGAAACAGTGCAACTTTACCATTTCACTTTCATGACTCTGGAGCAGACAGCGGAGGAAGCTGGTTACGTTACCTATTACAGTCGTGGCACTGGTGAGCTGGGCGAAGAAACCATTCGTGTTAACTACGAAGACAGTAACGGCAATACTATTCCTGTTCATACTGATGTGGTTGGGCGCGGAAAAGCGTTGACGTATATCGGTGATGAACGTGTACCCGGAACGGGATTCTCTTCTGATAATGAATGGCAAAGTAATGCCCTTAAAACCGCTTTTGCCAGCATAGATAACAACCTGACTTTAGCGGCTAAAAAGGTTCAGAGTCAGATTGAAAATATCAGTGGCGACCCGCGAGAATTACCGCAGGACGCTAAGTTTCCTAAAAACTGGTGGCCTAATTCCAGTTTTCTGGCGTCAAAACCTAATGGAGAATCTTCCGCAGCGCCTGCGTCAGAAGAGGAATCCCTTGAGGTTTATCGTGAAAGGAAGAGGGCAGAATTATTTAACAAGCCAGCGCTTCCCAAGGAACTACAAGAACAGCTGAAGGAAAACATTAAGCGGCATGCTGACGCCATCGAAACGGGGCGCATCAATATGAGCACTAAACCTGAAACGTCTGTTACACCCGAACAGCAGCGGCAGTATCGTGCTGAGAAATTCATTCTTTCTAATCTCGATAGTGGCCTTTCTAAGCACGTCCAGAATATGAACCGTCGCCAGCTTACACTATCGCGTAACGTCCTCTTTGATGCACAGAACAGCAATCAGGATAGTGATTTCTGGAAGCGTAACAGCGAATTTCATTCTTCATTCAGTCAGAACTGGAATGAGGCTCAGGACAAAATTAAGAGCGCATATCGTGAGCTTGATTTAGCATTAACCCTCCTGCCTGAGCCGAAATATACCATTGTGGAAAATCCCGGCCAGAATGAGCATGTGAATATCATCATGCAGACCAACAGCGCGGTTAAGGCGCTGGCCGCCGTTAACGAAGGGGATAACCGTTCAATTTATGACTCACGTCTTATCGATAACGGTCAGGTCGATCTGAATGACCTGCAGAACAATTTTTACCAAACGCTTGAGGCAGAAAAAGCAGCCTTAACGCAAGGTGTTATCAAGCCTGATGATGAGATTAGCGTACTCCCGCCAGGAGAAGCGCAGGAATGGTATCAGGACCGTGTTGAAAGCCTGATGGAGGGTGCTGACAGCCCGGATGAAATGAAACGCGCTCTGGATGCGCTGGGGCCGGAACCGGGCGATAATGAGGCTGTTTTCCTTGGTGAAGACGGCGGGCGAGTTCTCCCGGAATTCAGCCTGAATGTTGCGCAGGAAAATACCCCAATCAATGTACCCTACAAAGAACGCAATGAAGCCAAAGCGCTTGGGGCTAAATGGGATCGAACCGAACAGACCTGGTTTGTACCAAAAGGCGTATCTCTTGATAAATTTGCAAAATGGAGCGGTGAGCCAGCTGCTGCTGCAGAAAAAAATACGCCGGTTGCATCTGTGAAAGACGTAACGCCAGAAGTGGGTGAGCGTCAGGATCTGGCCGTCCCTTACAAAGATCGTGCAGAAGCTAAAGCAGCTGGCGCTAAATGGGACAAAGAGAAAAAAACCTGGTACGCCGAAGCCGGGGCAGATATGGAAAAACTGGCGAAGTGGAAACCTGAAAATGTGGTGATCGAGCAGTCACCGGCAATGACACTGCAGGAGGAAGTAGAAACCGCGCTGAAAGATATTGGGTGCATCCTCGATGCCGATACTGACCGGGGCCAGAAACATCCAATTATGGATGGTGAGAAGCATCGGATCACGGTAGAGGGTGACAAGAAAGGGGAGAAGTCAGGTTTTTATATCATCCACACTGACGGTCATCCTGCAGGCTTTATGCAGAACAACCGCACCAAAGAAGAGTTACGCTGGTCTTCCAAGGGGTATGTGCAGTCCGACGAAGAAAAAGCGCTCCTGCGGGCGCAGGCAGCTCAGAAACAGGCCGAAAAAGCGGCACAGCAACAAAAAGACCATGAGTCCTCTGCAAAGCGTGTTGAAAAGCAGCTCGCCAAACTCAATGAACCTCAGCAGCAAACTGCTTACTTGGAGAAAAAAGGGCTGCAGGTGCATAAAGGCGTGTTCACAGACAAGGAAGGGCAGAAAACCTTTATCCCTGCTTATGATGTCCAGGGTAAGCAATGGACGATGCAGTACATCAACGAGGACGGCACAAAACGTTTTGCCAAGAACGCCCGTAAAGAGGGATGTTTCCATGTCGTTGGCGGGCTGGACGCGCTTAAAGAATCCCCGGTGCTGATCGTGGCCGAAGGTTACGCAACGGCAGGGAGTATCACAGAGGCTACTAATATGCCTACGGTCGCCGCCTTCGATTCAGGTAATCTGGAACCTGTCGCTAAAGCACTTAAAGAAGCCTACCCCGATAAGCCAATCATCATTGCCGGTGATGATGATATTTCTCAGTCATGCAAAATGAAGGTGAAGGATAAGGCCAGTGTAAACGTTGGCAGGGAAAAGGCGCTGGAGACAGCGAAAGCTGTCGGCGGTGTGGCGGTGTTCCCGGTATTTGCTAAAGGTGAAGTACCTGGGAAAGACGAACTCAGCCAGATTAAACCGGCGGCGTATCTTGCTCACCAGACCGCCTCGCGCAAACTGGAGGCTCATACGAGCGGTGATAAGCCACTCCCGGATGCCGAAGTGAAGGTACTGCAGGCAGCGCAACTATCGGAAAAGCAGCTTGATATTATTCGCCGCGCTGATCGTTACACTGACTTTAACGATCTGGCCGTAAATAGTTCTCTTGGCCGGGAAGGTGTGGCGATGCAGTTGAAAGCCGTCATTGCTGACCAGCTGAATAAAAAACAGCAGCAGTCACAGGTCCAGACCGAAGAGAAAAAACTCGTTCAGGAAAAAGAGAAAAAGCGGACCATTCGCCACGCTATGTAAGACGTTCTGACACTGGCCTGCCTGCGGGCCAGTAAAATTATAAGGAGTAAGACCAATGCAAAAACGCAGTTATACGCAAGATGCAGCGATGCCTGCAGGTCGTAACAGTAGCGACATCGGGGTTATCATGAAGCCAGAAGGCTCCATGAAAATATGTGTGCTCAACGGTAGCCGCCAGGTAGATAAAGTGGTCGGTGGTGAATGGCAAACACAGAAGGTATTGCCGGAGGCCGGTTTGCCAAAAGGCATTTATCAGCTTTCCGAGGCGCAGCAGGCATCCAAGAACGTTTATCCGCATTCCCATGTAGGACAAGTGCTACACGTTGACGATCGCCACGTCTACCAGCTGTCTCAGAAAGGCTTAGTACAGCATAATCGAAATGCCTGGGAGAAGGAGCCGGTAGTAGGGCAAAATTACGAGGTGGCTTACTCTCGTGGAGTAGGGAAGGTAAAGAGCGAACTGACCCAGGATGAAGCGCAGAAGTTAAATAACAGTCAGTCTAAATCGCGCTCGCTTTAACATTAAAATTAAAGGCATCGAAAGATGCCTTTTAAGGACAGGAAATGAAAAAAATATATACCGCAGCGTTTTTATTAATTTTTACCCCTTTAACTTATGCTACCGGTATCCCATGTGCCAGCTGTGCAACGGTTGAGAATGCGATAAAAGGAAATACTGATGAAACACCAATAATGGTGACGCTGGATACTCCGATTGACAAAAATGATATTACGCCAAAAGAAATAAATTTAATCTCACAGGACACTAAATGTCTTTACTCTGGCGTGCTTACGCAGACTCTTTCAGATAATAAAGACAGTCGTATTATTGACGTGAATAAAAAGGTTTGCGGCTCCAATACTGAAAAAGTGTCTTACTCCGTTTTACGTATTAGTGCCAGCGAACAATACAGCAAAGGTACACCGCTAAAACTGTATCATGCCGCCGTAATGACTCCCGCAGGCCCGTTATTCAGCGCCGATGTAATGAGCGAAATGATTAAAGATATTGCAGATGCTGCAGACCAAGCTAAGGCAAAAGGACTGACTAAGTGAGTCATTCAGATAAAAGGTCCGAGTTTTTGTATATGTTCCGGCGCTGCAGAGCGATAGATACAGTTGAACGCCTTTATGAACATAAACGGGACACTGTACCCGAAGAACATATGGTGGATTTTTTGGGGGCATACGACCACAGAAAAGCGGAAGTAATTCATGGGAAAATATGGGATAAAGTACCTGCGTCAGCGTGGAAAAATGTTAAATAAGGCCGGGATACCGGCCTTTAATTTAGTTGTCGCCGTACTCACGTTTGATTTTTAATGTTAATTCGCTAAATAATTTCTGAGTAGGAAGGTAGCCGCATTCGTCCTTAATTAGATACTCCGTGGCGTACATCCAGCGCATCATTGCATTAAGGGCTTCATTAAAAGTATTGACGTCATCTTCTGTTTCTAAATAGGTTAATTTACAACAAGTCCATGCCGCTGAGTTTTCGATCAGCGTGCTCTCATTTTCGGTGTTTTTGTAAGCACCGAAAATTTCAAAACCTTTACCGCTGAATTTTGGCGGTAAATCATCGGACATTAGAAATGGATAGCCAGAGTTTCTACCCATATATGCGTTAATCACGTCGGATACAACAACAGTTGACAGCGCAAAGGGTGCGTGTTCGATGATGTAGGCTCTTAACATCGAGTAAAGATGTTCTGGTTTAAGCAAACCTGCATAGGGCTTTTCATTTTTCATTTGACTCATCCTTATAGTTTATGACATTCAGAAACCAATTAAACGGCATTCGTAGCTTACCATCTCACTCAGGTAGCGTGGGATCTGTTCTACCAGATGGGTATTGGTAGCCGCCAGACCTTCTATCTCGTCAATGGTGACTTTTGGTAGTTCGTTCAGAAATTCACGAAGGGATAACAAAGCAAGGCGCTTGCTGTTCTCTGAGTCGATTTTCCTATACGATATACGGGACATTTGAAATTCCTTGCACGGATTTTTGGTGTCGGATAGGGAGGTGGCAGCCTCCCTATCACCCCTTGAGTAGGACATTATGTCCTGTATCTATAATAGGACATTTTGTCCTATTTGCAAGTAATTTTCAAACCGTCTAAGGATTGGGAGTACGCCGTGCTATATATGTTGATCTGCAGTGTTCTGATGCTGGCACTGGTAAAAATCATGTGGCAGTCGATGATCGCGGCGGCTTCTGGAGAACGCCAGTTAATCAAAAATAATGCCAAACTTGTATTTACCTGCTTTCCAGCAATTTGCTTTATTATCTCACCGTTTATTTTGTCTTTCATTTCTGGTGAAGGTATTTATACAGTTAAAACACTTTCACAACTTTCAGTTGCGTCACAATGGCTGGGGTTTATTTCATCTTTAGTAATGGTTATAGTATTTTCATTTTATTCTGAACGTGGAAAAAAATTCTGGAATACTGGTTGTTCCGTGCTTTCATTAATTCTCGCATTTATATTTTTTGACAGTGCAATGTTCAATACCGGTGAGAATGGTTCCGCTAATTCGATATTTATTCAGTCCATTTCCCCGGATGTCAAGTGTGAACGTGGAATGGTCATTTTTAAATACAAAAAAGGCGATGAATCTGAATGGCGCTGTCCTACATCAATTGCAATGATGCAGGAATCAGGAAAGATGTTTATTCCATGGCCTGATTATGAAGATGGCAAAAGTAAAGATTTGACTAAAGGCATTGATAAGCTGCAGGATGAATTTAAAGATAAATAGAAGGAAGAGAATTAATGGAAATTTTCTGGAAGCCGCTGGGTATGGGGGCAGTGGCTGTATTTATCGGGATTGTTTTGCTCTGGCTTATTCCTGAATATAAAAAGACGCCCAGGAAAGCGGCTGTAGCTGTAATTAATATCGGAGTAGCTCTCATGCTCGCGGTGGCAGTAGGAATGATTGCAGTGATGATGATGACGCCAGCAGGAACCTGAGAAAACTCTTTAGCGGCTAAAATCGTAGCCGCTGATTTTACGAAATTTTCTTTTTCTTGGCGTAAATCGCATAGTAAATGACAGTATTAGATCCATCATTTCACTCCTCTTGAATGATTTAACATTCAACGATGCTACCACATTCAAAAGTGATGTCATTTCATATTTATCACATTAATGGCTTTTTTAAGTTGCCTTGATTGCCCTAGCCAGTTTAAACTGTATATGCAGTAAAAAAGCCATACACTTAACGAGTGGGCTTTTAGGGTATACCCTAACAGACCCGATAAGATTCAGGTCTTGAGCAAATCATAAGGAAAAAAATGTCACACAATCCTTACATTGTTCAGTTCCCAGATGGTTCCCGACTATATGGCGTGAGCAACGGCAGCGGCGTTCTTCTGCGACCCTTGTTTCTCTCGCCAGAAGAGGCGATGAGTTTTCCAAGAGAAGCTCTTTACGATGCAACGGAGCCGTGTGAGGCGTCGCATACAGACGTTAAAGTCATCATCGAACCAGGAGAGGCCTGGGAGAGTGAAAATCGAGCCTCATTGAAATTAATGTGGCTTACTGGCCCTCAGACCAGTAACGAGCGATTGGCAGAAGAGTCAAATAGTGAACATGAACTATATGGCGGTATTCAATGGGAGTAAAAATTAATTGGACGCCAGAAATGGATGCGCTACTTGGTCAGGACGAGGACCGCGCTATAGCTGATCGCTTATACAGAGAATACCCGGCAATGCGGTGGATCAGCACCAAATTGGTCCAGGAGAGGCGCAAAGCATTGGGGATAGAAGGCTGTGGTCGAAATAGATCAAAACCCACCGGCAGCAAACCGAGGAAACCTACTGTAGTTACACCCCCATGGACGCCGGAAGAGGATGCAATCTTGGGAACCGGCTCGCTGGCAAAAGTATCCGTTCGGCTCAGTCGCCCAACAAGCCAGATTCAAAAGCGAATGAAAGAGCTTGGCATTGCCCATTTTGCTCAACGCGGTACACCTCGTAGTTCTGTAAAGTTACAAGCTGAAGAGGCCCAAAAGGAACGAAATAAAGTCAGACTCATTCAGCGAATGCGTAAAGGTGCGGTTATTGCGGAAGGGGTAGCAAATGGCTATACCTATACCGCTTTAGCAAAAGAGTTAGGGATCAGTCCCACAGCGGCTAGGAATCAGTTTTTTGTGTTTCTTAGAGTAGCAATGCTTCCTTCGATGCTAGGCGAGGAAATACCACGGGATTTCAAAAATATTCCACCTCATGTTCTAAAAAAAGCTGTGTGCTGCGTAGAGAATTATTGTCTTAACCTTGAAAAGGAAGAGGTGGAATAAATATATGGCATACAGCAAATATCTGAATGATCCCCTCGACGAACATTATCTGTTAGAACCGGGGGAATATGTAGAAGAAGGGGCTATTCCAGATGAAGAGCTGGAAGTTAGAAAACAATTGGCTGCATTAAAATTATGTGAAGATCGTCTGCGTAAATGTAGTTTCTTTTGGCGTTTATTTAATTCGGAAGAATATAAAGGTTATCTTCATATAGCTAAGACAGTTAATGACAATCTAATGAACCTTGTGAACAGGACACCCCAGCATAAGGCTGCCATCAGGCGTATTGTGAATTCAATGCCTGAAAACAATGGTGGGCGTGAATCTTTGCAAGACTTTCTCAAATGAATATGCGGGAGGAATTAAAATGAAAGAGTCTGATCCAATTTTTCTTTTGATAGATAACTTCTGCCGGAGTTATAACAAGGCAAACAGAAAGGAAATTTTCTCCAGCTGGTATTACATACCAGCATTTAGCGCGATAGCCGCTGTGATGTATTGGAAAGTTGGTATAAATGGCTTTATGTGCTCAATGGTTGCTGGTTGGGGGCTATTACTTACAGTTTATTCGATTATGAACAGGAGAATGTCTTTATCCAAGCTAAGGATGGAGTATTCCTATTTTAAAAATAATGGCCCTGTAATGGGTGTGATTAGTGATGACTTTCTATCACTTCTGGCCGATTCTGGAAGCATTGATAACTACGCCAAAAGAAGACTTGCAGAAAAACAACAGGAAAAATGTGATGCGCTCAGATGGAATGACTTGTTTGAAATCAGAGAAGAACTTCTGTTATTGAAAGAAAAGGATAAAAGTTTAATAGGTAAGGGGGCTGTAAAATTACAGCGGTACAATCAACAAGATAAATGCTAATTTTAGCCGCTAAAATCCAAGAGGTTAAATAAATGAGTATAAAAAACAGTGGCTTGCTTTTTTTAATGATGACGTTTTCATTGGTCAATTTTGCATATGCGAAAAATGAACAGCCTTTTAGAGTGGTTAACATGAATGATATTGCCGATGAAGGAAATCAAAATGTTAAATTTATTAATAAAAAAGGTAACTGCTACTATTTCGGACAGGCATTGTTAGTTTCCGTTCAAAATGAAAAAATATTTGGCGTGGATATTCCCGGCGCACCAAAAAGCAAAGCGTGGGATTTTATTATCAAAAGCAAAGTCTGTCAGGGTGGCGACCGTGATAAGACTCCCTACTCAGTGAAACAAACGTTATATTTAGCCCCTGATACGAAAACCATTCAAAGAAAGAGTGATTCTGTACTAATCCCTGCTGGTACTGAGTTTTTCGTTTTCCCATCTGAGGAAGAAAGAAAAAAGTATTTTGATAAATGATTGTTTGATCGATTACTGGGGTGTTTTATCACATGAAAATAGCAAGAGTGTATTTGCGAGTTAGTACAGACGAACAGGATTTGACTCGGCAAAATGAAATTATAGAAAATGCCAGGAATAATGGATTCTATGTTGCCGGTATTTATAAAGAAAAGGCGTCCGGTGCAAGAGCTGATCGCCCGGAACTGCAGCGAATGATAAATGATCTGCAGCCAGACGAAGTAGTTATTGCAGAACATATAGATCGTATCAGTCGTTTACCTCTCGATAGTGCGCTTGCGCTAATAAATTCTATTAAAGAGCGGGGCGCGAAACTTGCCATTCCCGGTATTGTTGATCTTACCGAACTGGCTAACGCTCAATCCGGTGTTGCGAAGGTTGTTCTTGAATCTGTTCAGGATATGTTACTCAAAGTTGCCCTGCAGCTGGCGAGGGATGATTATGAAAACCGTCGCAAACGCCAGAAAGAGGGCATTGAGCTGGCTAAACGGCAAGGCCGGTATCAGGGGCGAACTGCAGATCTACGGCTCCATAAACGCATCATTGAGTATCGTTCAAGGAAGACGAGTATTGCGGAAACAGCGAAACTTTGTGAATGTAGCGTCAGCCTTGTAAAATCTGTATGGGCTAAATTTAAAAAAGAAGGAATAAAGCACAATGCGAAATAAGGTTAATTTATTATTCATCGCGATTATAGCTATACCGTTTTATTCCTTTTCATCAACTACAGAAGCAGCGCCAGCGATTACGGTAACACGAATACTGGATGGTGATACCCTTGAGGTCAAAGATGAAGGCGAGTTGATAAGAATTCGGCTTGTAGATATTGATGCCCCGGAGAAAAGCCAGCCGTTCGGCCAGAGAGCCAAACAGAAATTGTCTGAGCTGGTAAAAGATGCTGATGACGTAGCTGTATCTTCAACCGGTAAAGATCGTTATGGACGTACCTTAGCGAAGGTCTATGTAAAAAAATGCCAGCCAGCATGTCTGGCTTATTACGTAAATGCTGAAATGGTAAAAAGTGGCCTGGCTTGGGCCTATCGCTACCATGGAAAGGCAACCAGCCCGACTATGGAAGAACTGGAGAGCAGGGCGAAGCAGGCCAAAACAGGGCTTTGGTCATTACCAGATGCTGTTGAACCATGGCGTTACCGGTATGAACATAAAACTCAGTAATTTGTCATATAATTTGAATAAGTTCACTCTAGTTGTGAGTTGTTTATATTGTTGAAAATACTGTATTTTTTAAAATGCCGGCATCGATGGCCAGCTGCTGCAGCTGCAACGACCGGTGAACATCTACTTCAAAAAATCTGGACACACGAATTATGAGCAAAAGCGTAGGCATTCGAACGGAGTTACTTGCGCAAATGGCCGGAGTAAGTGAAGCTGAACTGGTTCATGCGCTAAAGACCACCGGGGAAATCTTGGGTATAAAAATCCCTTCCCCCCTTCCCCAAAAATATAACGCCAGAACGAGAAATTTTGATTTTCTTGAAGGTAAAGCATTTGCAGATAAAGTAGCCGCTGTCCGAGCTGCAACCACGCGAAAGAAATGAAATCAAAAGCGGTTTTACGCCAGCAAGAAATAGAGGTGTCAATTAGAGAGGCTATCTGGACAGGTAAAGGGATATAAAAAATCAATTGGAGCAGAAACCTTGATTTGGAGATAATTGTTTTGTCGGAAACGGCATCCCTTCTTTAGAAAGGTCTTATCGATGAGCACCGAACTTATCCAGAACCTCCCTCAGATCATCCTCGCTCTTGCCACCCTTATAACGGCTGTCGCCAGACTCGTGAAAGAGATTAAGAAGAAATAAATTTAGCCCCTTTCTAGGGGCTTTTTTAATGTTATCGATGTACTGTCCCAAGCTGGCCGTGTGCGTGTCATACCGGCCCGGAGTTCGCCCGCTGCGCATGTACTGTCCCTGCTGCAGGTGCTACCATGGAGTTAACAGCATCTTGATCAGTTAAGTTAAAAATGGAAGCGAAAACACTTATCAGAACGGGCGTTGTAGTTGCGCTAATCGGGATTGCGGGCGTATTACTTGAAAAAATCGTCTGGCAGACAGCAGACACATATCCGGCGTTTCTCGCTGGTCACAGAGCTGTCAACACTCTTCAAAGCGTGGACAGTTTTTCTGCGGGTGATGCCCGGACAGTATGCGGGCTTAATGATACCGATGACGTTTATGACAATGCAGATGTGGCGTTTAAGAAGAACGGGACTTTTGTAAGGTGTATGAATCATCCTGTTAGTCGTGTGTATAAAATCATCTATCCGACACCAGGTAAATCTTAACTTATTTATTAAAGGGCGAGGAATGGTCCCTCCCCGCCCTTAGTTACGTTTCCGTATTCATTAATCAATGAATTGTCGGATCAGTTCCAGGATAGCAATCAGCGCGTTTACAAGCGCCGCTGCCGCCCTCAGAACGATGATTAACAGGTTAATCATCCGTTTCTCCTTAAAGGAGTAGGAACGCTGCTGATCGCCCTTACATTGCCTGTCACAGCAGTTCCACGGTCTAATGTAGGATGTTCCACTCCGGCCAGAGCACCAGAACAGCACCACCTGTTTTCCGGCCAGGACTTTGAGTCTGTTCACCGCCTGCACGGTTAGGCCGAAAGGGAGCTACTACAACAACATTGACGGGCACATCATACACGCTTAGGCGTCGATTTGCATTTGTTGCTCATTAGACGTAAGATTTTAACGTCTAATGTAGGATGTTCCATTTAGGCCAGAGCGCCAAAACAAAAAGCCCGATCTCACCAGTCGGGCTTTTTTGTATCTGATATATGCATCACTAATGCCGGTGTTAAAATGGCTTGCCCGGACAGGGCCGGGTTCCCATCATCCAGGGGTGGATTTGTTAATCCCCAGCTGTCCGGGCGTTCTCATGTGAAAAACAGATAGCCCTTTGTAGCAAGGTAAAGCTGTAAAGCCAGAATCAGATAAAGGTGTGTGGGATAAAAGACGTAAAAAAACCATTTTAGCCGGGGGAGTTTAATACGGATATCTCCGACAATTGCAATTAACGGTATTGCCAGTAGTGCATAAAAATTATGGTTAATAACCGTAAGTAGTACGCAGCTGACAAATGCAAAAAGAATAAATACTCCCCTTCCCTTCTTATAATATAGCCAGATACATACACCCATAGCCACCGCAGGCCACCAAAATTCAACTATTGCTCCATACCCAGCAAAAACTAATAAAGCAAAGAGAAGATGTCTACGCTCGCCTAATTCAATGAGGTAACAAATGATGGTAACGGCCTGCAAGGTAAAAAGGATATTAAGCGGCCACCAACCATCAATTACACCACCCAGCATTATGTACGCAGGTGTCGCCAGAAGGCCAAATATCATCAGGCGCTGACAGACTTTTGAATATACGCTATAGGTATATGAATCTGGTCTGGCAAGGTTATACGCCAGAACAAAGCAAAAAAGAGGCATTACAACACGTCCGGCATTATATAGAATGGGGATTGTGTCATTTAATAAATATTTATTAATATGGTCGCCAATCATTAAGATTAAAGCGACCCACTTAATGAGTTCTACATTTTTGAAAGGCATGTTTTAGCCGCTAAAATCAACGTAGCTTGATATTTCCATATACTGCAGCAAGTGCATCCGCTGCAGCTTTGTTATAACGACCAGGTAGCTGCTGTGCGGGCTGCTGGTAGTCAGCCTTTGCGACGCTTTTAACCGGTATTTGTTTTACAGACGCGGCAAAACCAATAAGTTGATCCGGCGTAGACGGTGTAGCTGCTGTCCCGTCATTTTTTGGCGGTTCTGTAGCGTTTGCGTCGCTTTGTGCAAGGTCAGTAACCTGCTCAATGCTTTTTCCCGCCCTTTCTTCTGGCGTAACCCCTGCAGCCGCCAGTTGCGGCTGTGGAGTCGTTCCGGCAGGCTTTGTCGCATCAAACGTATTAAAGCGTGCTTCAATCCATGTCTGCCATTTAGCTGCTTTTCTTATCAGGTCAGCACGATAGACCTCGTTAAATTGAGGCGTTTTTGAATGATAATTTGCAGCTTTTGTCCAGATGTCGCCTTTATCATTTTTGATATGGCCGCGTATACGCCACGCAGCCAAATCATATGAATAACAGCCTGGCTGTGCTACGTCCTCCGCTGTAATGCCGTATTTTTCCAGATCCTTTAAATAAACCGTATTAAACTGCATACGGCCCACATCATATGTGCCATTTGAGTTACGATTTTTATTCTCAAGCCCGGTACTACCACCCTCTTTTTCAGCTACGGCTAACATGATATTAGCCGGAACCTGATATTTTATCGCTGCAGTAATTGAGCAAACTACACGTTCAACCTGAGCCGGTGGCATATCTAAATACGGCATATTATTCTCCTTTGATCACAGCCCGCGCAGACGGCCAAACTTGTTATTAATTTTCTCAACCACATCACTTCCAGCGGATGAGCACTTATCCAGCTGTTTTTTACGCTTGCGGGAAGTATGATCCGGCAGGAAAGAACCGTGCTTTTTCTCGATGATATTAAAATAGTCACCAACCGGCCCTGAACATCCGCTTGCGATATTGCCGGTTGTCATCACACCATACAGGCATAACACCTGTTCGCATGGATCTGCGGCTTTAGCCGGGGCTGTCATAGCAACAGAACTTGCAGCTAAAACCAGAACGGAAAGAATTGCTTTCATAACGGACCCCTTAGAAGTTTTGTTTGTTTTTGAACTGCTCATATTCATCACTGCCCTGTGGAGCCTGTGACTCTCCAGAAACATTGCCTGTATCTGGCTGGCTTCCACTCAGACCGTCACCACTAAACTGATTTGTGCTGGCGTTATCGTTACTGGCGAAAGCACCCTGCATAGCTGTGTCATCTGAAACCATCGGACCAGACTGACGCGCAGCTGTTTGCGCACGGATTTGAGAAGCAAGCTGACCACCTGCAGTCTGTGCAATAGTGTCTTTTGCCGCGCTGATTTTTGAGTCATGCTTGGCCGCATTGCGTGCGGCCATGCCGTCAGCCAAACTACTCGCCATGTGAGAAGCCATGCGGCCAGCTCGTGAGAAAGATGAAGCAAACCCCTGACTTCCTCCGCTGGAGCTACCTGAACTGCTTCCTGCAGACGAACCACCGGAACCGCCAGATGGTTGGCCTCCAGAAGTATCTACGGAACCGGTATCTTCCCCGCCGCCAAATCCTCCACCGGAACCGCTAGAACCGCCAGAACCTGATTCTTCGGCCATCGCCGCTTGTGCTGATTCAAACGCTGCTTTGAGTGCTGATGCGCCCCCGGCAGCGTTTGCTGCACCTGCCGCCGCCGCAGCGCCAGCTGTTGCTATTGCGGCTCCTGCTGCAGCTGCAGCCCCAATAAGTGCACCGGCACCAAAGCCACCAATGCCTTGCATTGAAGCACCGCCTACAATACTGCCAACCATAGGAGGAACTTTATTAACAAGAACCAAAAGAACAATTGAGGCTACAAGCATTACAAACATAGATTTCATTTGTACTGCGTCAGCGCCCATTGCCTGGTAATACTGGTCTATGAAGGATTTTCCAATACCAACAATTAGAACCATTGTGAACAGCTGCAGGGCAACTCCTAGAACTGTTTTGAAGTATGTAATGGCAATATCTGAAGTCCAACGAGACCCCCCAAAACCGAGTAAGAAAATACCGCCGTAACTTAAAATCCAACCGGTAATCAGCAGAAGAAGCATATTCACACCGACAAGTGCTAATACGCATAGAATAACTCCGGCTAAAATTAAGCCGACAGTGGAGTCTGCCGGGGACCAAATAGAAGACTGGTCAACGACTCTCGATACGATATCAAACCCTATATCTACAATGCCCGAAGGCGAGAATGATTTTGATAAACCAGAAGCATTAGCCGCGAGTTGACGTAATGAATCCTGAATATCTACCGATATTGCCGGGCCGTTTTTTAGCAGATAGAAGAAAAAACCTAACACAGCAAAGAAACGAACTACTTCCGCAAGAGCTGCCGATAATCCTTCGCCCTGCATTGCCATCATTGCGAATGTCCATACCATTGAAATTACCGCTAATGACCAAAATATCCAGGTCGCGTAATTTTGTATGGTTCCAGCCCAAGTGCTGGCAACATTTGCAAAGCGGTTAAGGATATCATCAAGCAACCCAGCACTATCTAATGGTGCAGCCTGTGCCTGTGTGCTGATTAATATCAGCAACACAGATAAGCAAGGATAAATTAGATGCCTGAATTTCATTCTGTCACCATTTCTTTTCGGGGCTTTTTGTAAATTCGCCTGATTTACCACACTGCGTTTTTTCCTGGTCAGTCATCTTTGATACTGACTTATTGCAATCAACCTGGTTGGGATCGGTTTTTTGGTCGCAAGCAGTGATAAAGAACGCCGACAGAATGAGTGGAATGATATATTTCATAGGAGTATCACCTTACCAAGATTGTGCGGGGCTTTTGGTATAAGTCCCTGCCCTAAAAGTTTCTGATGCAGCCGCTTGCTGGGCCTCTTTATCGGCTTGGGCCTGTGCCAGTGTTGCTGCAGCGTTTTGCTGGGCTACTAGGAGCGAGCGGATTTGCAGCAGCTGATTTGTTTGAGCACTGGCAAGCTGGTTAGCTGCCTGAATAGCTTCCATTTGCCCTTGCGCACCGGTTGCCTGAGTCTGCAAATCTGCCAGGTTATCAGCATCGCTTTGCAATGTTTCCTGCTGTTCGTCGAGAGCCTTAAACACAGCGTCGTTGGCCTTTTTACGTGCCTCAGAGCTGTTCTGTTCAGCTTTACGCAGTGCGCTGATTTCATCCGCAGTACATTCAACATTACTGTTAAAGCACGGTGATGAGCGGTAGTAATTCACGTCCTGATAGCGTTTCAGATATGAATCAAGACTCCCGGCCTGATTTTTGTAGTAATTAAGGGTGTCCTGCGCCTGCAACAATTTGTTGATGGTCGAATTGGCCTGATCCCAGATATAGGCAGCAGGTGCGACTGTATTTTTGAGCATATTTTCATACTGCTGCAGCTGCGTCTGGTACTGCTGGATCTGTTTTGCCACAGCCTGAACGTTGTTGACTGCGCTGATTGTGGTCTGCACCACATTTGTACCATCGATGACAGGGATACCGGCTTTCGCCGGTAATGCCATGATTGACGCCACGAAGGAAGCCAGTAACGCTTTTTTAGCGGCTAAAACGAAACGTGTACTCATCGTCTTGTCCTCTTAGTAATCAAATGCCTGATAAGGCTTTGTGAATGCCAGGTCTTTAGTGACCATGATATTGAAGCGATAACCCGGACGAATTTCGAGCGTAGGCGCGATATTCAGGTTTTTCTGTACAACCTGCGCAATGGCCTGACCGAATACCTGACCCAGCGCTGCACTCATTTCACTGCTCATGTTCGGAGCCTGATTCGAGTTGTTATTGTTCTGGTCGCGATCCTGAGAGTAAGCAATTGTCGCGGTGATACCTGACAGCAGCAGAGCGTTACCAAAGATACGGAAGTAATGGTTATTAACCTGATCACGGAAACCAGAATAACCCGCCATGTCTGCGCCCGGCATGGAGCCTAAATCAAGAGCTTTTCCGTCCGGGAATACCAGACGCTGCCAGGCAATCATGACCCCTTCCTGACCATAGGCAACATCGCTTGAATATGTACCTATCACGCGAGTTCCGTGAGGGATAAGAAGGTATTTGCCTGTTGCCGAGTCATAAACGTCCTGAGCAACCTGACCAACAATCTGCCCTGGAAGATCAGAGTTAATACCGCTAATCATGACGCCAGGAATGACCCAGCCCGCACGAAGTTCATACTGGCTGTGTGGTGCCGAAACTTTTTCATCCAGTAACCATCTGTCACCCTGCCCTTTCTTACCGAACTGGTTGATGTCATTTCGGGAAACGGAAGCACCACCCACTGATGCCAGCTGCATACCAGTATCGCTGCCGCTATCTGCGCCGCCATTCATAGAGGCCCGGATTCTCTGAACCTGAGCGTCATAACTTGCAGTAGCATCGCCAGCATTGTTCTGTTCCATCTGACGGCGAACGTTAGCGATTTCCTGCAGCATTTCATCGCGGGTTTGCGGTGTATTGCCTGCAGTGGTTGAACGCCCCAGCTGGTTAGGCAGGCTCACTTCCGTTTTAGCTTTTACGGCCTCAACAAAATCACGCATTTTATTGCGACGAATCTGGTCTGCTTCTGGATCATTCTGCCGTGGCGATTCCGACCGTTGCGGAACGGGTGGCTGATCTGGATCAGCCACTGGCGCAACGGGAACCCCTGTATAATCTGTGCTCGGTTTGGTTTTATCATCCTGTTTCGGAATCTCTGGCGGTGTTGCCGGTGCTTCAATAAGCCCGGAACTACCGCCTCCCATAACATCCATTGCCATTGCAGAGGTATCACGGCTGCTGCCGCGTTGAACAGTCGTTTCTGCCGTATCAGACGCGCCCTGGTTGGCACGTTTATTCGCGACGTATGCAACGACAAGGCAGAATGCAGCCACACAGCCTATAGCAATGTACATCGGTCTTTTGTTAACGCGGCGTACACCGGTTTTGTTAGCAACGCCCGGAGAAGCGTCGGGGGACATTTTATCTTGGTCAGCCATCCTTTATTCCTCGCGAGTCCATGGGCCTGCCGGGTATGCTTTGCCATCTGTTGCCAGAGCGAAACCACGGCTTAACGTGACGCCACCAACATACGTTGTGACCTGGTAGAGGTTAGGCGCGACGGTGTTCACGACATAACCAAGAGTGGTCCCTGAATTTGCCAGGGCGCTCTGTGGCTTACCGTCTTTCGTGAACTCGATAACGGCATAACCCCGCGACCGAAGACGTTGAACAAGTGCCGAACCGAACTGATCTTTGGCAGGCTGTTTCATCGTGAACGTAGTACGTCCCGGAGGATACAGCGCTGCCAGATGCGCAACGGTGTTATCTGCCATGCTCGTAGAGGCGAACATATTGGCATTTGAATAGTTGCCATAACCGGAAGAGACACAGCCAGTCATTAACAGGCTCGCGGCCAGCACCATAGCAGAGGTTAATTTCATTGCTGCTTTCATTATTAGCCCCTTGTGATAGTCACTTTTTCCTGGCTCGAACCGACGCCAATTACCAGATATGCCTTGTCAAACAGGCCATCGACAATCGTTCTGTCTCCCTGAGTACGCAGGTTTACCTGCTGTGTTTCGTCTTTAGAGAACAGCCCACCTTCTTTACGCACAACCAGAAGGATTGGGGTTTCGCCAGAAGAAATCGTTTTAGGGAACTGGATAATGGTTTTGACGCCATCGTTATATACACGTACCGGTTTCCAGCTGGCAGAACCGTTGATTTCGTAGTTGAAGTCCAGATTCCCCAGGTATTCACCTGTTTGAGGAATTGTGTTGTCACGCAGATGCTTGGCTTCACGCGTCCGAATGGCATCCCATTTAGCCTGCGCGTCTTCCGGGTAGGTAAATGACACATACGGCATAAATTTGGTGCGGCTGGTTTTAACTCGCATACGATAAGTGCGGCGGTCAGTCGTCACTACCAAAGAGGTATCAAGGCCCACATCAAGCGGTTTGATGATCAGATGCAGCTGCTGCGCGGCACCAGAACCGGTGATTGAAGGAGATACCGTTACGCGTGGATCACCAACGTCGATATTGTTGACGTTTTCTCCGGGCTGCAAAGCCACATCGCACAGCTGCAGTACGGCACAGACAATCTGCGTCTGGCCCGTTGTATACACGTAACTGATTGCACCGTCCGGCCCTGCAAATGGTTTACTGGTTACGCTGCCAGCACCGGTCTGCCATTTCTGGCCGATACCAATAGCTGCTCGTTCCTGCGGTGTGAGTGATGGCTCATTGTTAGAGAAATATTGGTCGGCCAGCGGATCACTACCGGGAGCCGCATTAGCCAGAAGCGGTAAGCTCAAAATTAACGCTGAGATAATTGACTTTTTCATGTGTCGGCCCCGAATTTACAGTTGTTTTGACCAGTTAAAATCTTTAATGAAAATACGATGTGGGTTCATCACATCATTGTTTTCGTTAATTTTTGCGTTCAGATTAGTGTTCTGATAAACGTTGACCAGTGCTCGCATACGGACCGGTGGGTTTTTTAACGTACCGTCGCGGTTACGTGTTGTCTCAATCCAGTCAACCTGCCAGGTATCTGGCGTTTGCTGCAGTACGGAAATCAGCTCATTGCTGACCATTTCCGTTTTTGCACGGGTGAAAGGATTACGTTCTTTCGAACCATTCAGATATTCATTCGCTTTTGTTGTGGCGGGATCATCCGGGAACAAAAACGCGTAGGTGCGCAATACAGACTTACGCTGTAGTTCACCATCTGGCGTAACCGTTCTGATGTGATCGATAAAGTTCCATACAGCGGTGCGATAGTCGTCGATCTTGGCTGGAGGCAAGCGGTCTGCTCTTGTCAGGCTGACGTAGTTACCTGCCTTGTCCTGTTCATAAACCATCGGGACAGTTTTCGACTGGCTCCCGATGTAAGTAATCCCCCCCACAGCGGCCAGACCGATAAGCAGACCCGCAACACCAATGAAAATACCCAGCGCCCCGAACTGCTGCACATGGCCCATGTGGATATTCCATGAACGACGTGCATTGAGATACGGATTAGGGCTATCGGGCTGAGGGGTTTTTTTACCGTTAAAAAGTTTCATGCAGCGACCTCATACTCATAATCATTCAAGTCCAGACCCTTAGTGCGTAGCCATTCATCTACCCAGCCATCACCGTATGTTTCGGACAGTTGTTTAACTGCATCGATTGAATCGGGATCAGTAGCTCCCACAAATGCCAGCGCAAGCGGCCCCAGCGCGAGCTGATACAGGCGGCGGCCTTCGTCGGATACGTAGTAGTAATCGCGTTTTGGTACGGCAGACGCGATGATTTCAATCTGACGGCGATTAAGCCCCATATTGATATACAGAGGCATGGATTCTTCCTGCAGGGCGTGGCTGTTTGGTAGGAAGATTCGGCAGGCAGTAGACTCAATAATGACATCGAGAATGCCAGAGTTGGCCGCATCACTAAGCTGTTGAGTTGCCATAAGAACAGAGCAGTTTTTCTTCGCCATGGATTTAAGCCAGTCGCGGATTTTGCCCCTGAATTCTGGATGACCCAGCATAAGCCAGGCCTCATCAAGGATGATGAGTGTAGGGCGACCATCCAGAGATTCTTCAATGCGACGGAAGAGATAGAGCAGCACCGGCAGCGCGTATTTCTGATCCATGTTCATGAGGTGTTCAATCTCAAAGGTCATGAAGTCAGCAATATCAAGGCCATCTTCTTCTGCATCGAGCAGATGCCCCATGTTGCCATCAATGGTGTATTGCTTGAGCGCCTCACGAACGACATTGTTCTGTACCGTGACCGTAAATTCAGACAGGGTTTTCGAATGAGTCTCAGACATACTCTTAATGGCGTCAGCAATCGCGTTTCGCATCGGTGAATCAACCTTAACCCCGTTCAGGATCAGAATGGCTTCAATCCATTCCATCGCCCATGTACGGCGGGTAGGAGTATCCAGTCGTGATAAGGGAGCAAATGCCAGCTGGTTATCATCACCGGCAATCGTGAAATGTTTCCCGCCTACGCCCTTGCAGGTGGCAAGCATCGACAGGCCTTTGTCGAAAGTGAAAATTCGCGAGTCAGCATAACGTCGCCACTGCATAGCGATTAACGCCAGATGGGTAGATTTACCGGCACGGCTTGGTCCGAACATGAAAGCGTGGCCGAGGTCACGAACATGCAGATTAAGTCGGAATGGCGTATTCCCTGACGTAACACAGTGTGTTAACGGCGGTGCGCCTACTTCGAACATCGGACTTGGGGCTTTGTTTTCGCCCGGCCAGATAGTGCTGGTCGGCATCAGATCGGCAAGGTTAAGGGTATTTACCAGCGGGCGCCGCACATTTTCAACACCGTGGCCCGGTAAGGAACCAAAGTAGGCATCCATCGTGTTAACGGTTTCAATTCGTGCGGCGAAGCCGGTTTTGTTAACAGCCTTGCGCATAAACTCTGCTGCTGCTTCGACCTTCTGACGGTCCTCATTCATCAGGACAATAACACTGGTGATGTAACCCTGGCTGACCAAACCGGAGTTAGTCTCTGCAATAGCAGAAGACGCATCGTTGACCATAGACAGTGCGTCTTCATCAACGTAGCCGTTATTGGTATTGAACAGCTGAGACATAAAACCGCGTACTTTCTGTTTCCACTTCCTGCGGAATGCCGTCAGCTTTGAAATGGCTTCGTGAGCATCGAGGAAAATAAAGCGCGTTGACCAGCGGTATTCACATGGCTGTTCGGCCAGCTTACTGAGAATGCCCGGATAAGATTCAGACGGGTAGCCTTCAATCGCCACAACCTGAATAAAGTTTTTCCCGATACGCGGCGTGATGCCAGGAATAAGCTCCTGACCTCCAATGAGGCTATCCAGGTAAATAGGATTATTTGGCAGGCGTATAGGATGTTGCAGGCCCGTAATGCAATACTGCAGGTACTCCAGCTGCTGATCCATCGTTGCAACGGAGCCGTCTTCCTGCACGACTTTCACGCCGTTCAGCCGTTCAATCGAAACAGCCTCTGAAAGATTTGCCTGAATTATGCTGATTTCATGCTTAAATTTTTCGATGAGATTAAGCGTAGCGTCTTTATCAGTAGAGGCTTCGCGATCATCATCAAACATCAATTCAGTGAATTTACTTTCTGCCAGCGCAGGCGGGAACCAGGTGAAGGTAACGATAAAGCACCCTTCATACAGTTGCCCCATCTTTTCAAACAGACGGCGACGTTCTTCATCGATGGCAGCGGAAACACGGTCGGGAAAGTGCGAAGCGTTTCGGTCACTGTATGACGGAGCCGGACTACGAATTGCATCAACGTGCATCATCCAGCCGTTGCCGAGTCTGCCAATCGCTTTATTAATGCGAAATGAGACAAGCTCTCTTTCCTGATCGGTCGAACTCGTGTTGTCAGCACCTTTAAAAAAGAATGACGCCATAAAGGAACCGTTCTTACATACGATCACGCCATCATCAACAACAGCGGCGTACATAAGCATGTCGGCTACAGCTTCATCCTCCGAGCGATTTTTTTTAAGGTGATATTCCTTCACCATACGCAAATAGAAAGCCAGCATCATGCCAAGCAAGATCAGACCTATCAGCGCAACTAAGACAGGAATTACGGTATTCATTTTTTCACCCTTTCATAACGTTTGCCTTGGGTTCCTGTATTTTTGCGGAACGGCGTAGCGCGGGGCGCATAATACGGCTGGCTGTATTTGAGGCTACGCAAATAAACTTGGCGTAACATCGGATCTGATTTAGCCATTTTCCTTAACAGGAAAAGTGCTCCCGCCCAAATCACGATGCCTACACCGGCAGCGATCCAGTCTTGTGATGTAAAGATAAGGACCGCTGCCAGCAGGATTGAAAACATAACCAATTCACGGTCCCCGCCCATGAAGAGGTTCGTTCTTGAAGCCGCCCTACGAATGGGGATCGTGCGTAATGCCATGGTTATGCCACTCCCCCTGTTTTAGAGCTGGTCAGCATTGCTGCCAGTTCTGCACCCTGCCCGGTGATTGCAGACAACGTGTTTTGAGCCGCAACCAGGAAGCTAAGAACAAGAACGATGAAAATCAGGGTACGAAGGAACCCGTTCATATCACCGCCGAAGATCAACATCGCGCCTGCACCGACCAGGCCGATAATGGAAGCGGTATATGCAAATGGTCCTGTAACAGAAGTACGGATGTTGGTCATCCAGTCATCGAACGGCAGGCCACCGCCAGATGTGTTTGACGCCAGAGCAGGTTCAGCTGCCATGAAAAACAGCATCGCGCCCAAAAATGCAATAAAGGCGTGTTTGCTGAGGTTGAAGTGGGAAAGACCTGTTTTCATTAAATAACCCCTTACTAAGGTTGTTCTGGAACGATTTGAATAAGGTTGAGCTTTATGGCCTGCCCGTTGGCCTGAGTTTCGTTGCTGTGTGTGGTAGATATGTCCTCCATTTTTTAAGCTGCAATGAGCTGGGAAATATATTCCCCGTTTTCATAACCCTGAATCTCGCGGATTTCTTTAATCCGGCGACCCTCAGTAGTTTTAGAAATCTGGACGATCACGTTGACCGCTTCGCCAATTACCGGCTCAATTTCTCGCGGAGCAAACGGGTTACGTGAGATCAGTGAACGCAGACGCGTGAGAGCAGAAAGCGTGTTGTTGGCGTGAAGTGAGGCCGCGCCGCCCTCATGCCCGGTGTTCCAGGCGTCAAGCATATCGAGGGCTTCCGGGCCGCGTGTTTCACCTACGAAAATACGGTCAGGTCTCATACGCAGGATCAGGCGAAGAATGTCTGTCATGGTGACGTCAACGGTGGTGTGATACTGAACAAAATTTTGCGCGGCGCACTGCAGTTCGCCCGTATCTTCGATAATGCAGATACGCTCGTCTGGAAACTGACGAACTATTTCAGCAATGATGGCGTTTAACAGCGTTGTTTTCCCTGAACCAGTACCACCAATAACCAGAATATTTTTATGCGCGGCAATTGCGCGACAAATAAAATCAGCCTGCGCCCTGGTCATTACGCCTTTATCTACATATTCATCCAGAAGGAAAATGCGTGAGGCTTTCTTACGAATAGCAAAGGTTGGACCTGCAACCAGTGGCGGCAGCTGGCCCGCAAAACGGGAACCATCAATAGGGAGTTCACATTCAAGAAATGGCGATTTGTGATCGATAATCTTTTTGTGAAAGCCCGCGATAGTTTGAAGAATGGTTTTTGAACGTTGTACAGGCACTGTTCCCATGCAGAACATAGGCTGACCGAATTTCTCACGCCACAGCTTGCCATCCGGGTTGAGCATGATTTCCAGCGTTTCAGGATCTTCCAACGCTTCCATCAAACTTGGCCCCATGTCCCTTTTGAGCTTTTCTATCGCTCTTAAATCAACGGAATCTACAGCGTCCATAATTCCTCTTTTTCTTTACACAGCTTTTACAATAGAAATTACGGCAAACGATATACCGAAACAAACTTGCAAGCAAGAGTTAATCCAGCATTAAAGCGAAATTATTGGTGGTTCGAAGACGGGGAAAGGGGATGTTTTTTAGCGGCTAAAATCTGCATCCCTGCAGAACCATCCTTTTTCTGGCGTTAACTGTCTTTCTTTTCCTGCATTTTTTCCAGCATTGCCTTTGCTTCCTGCCCTAACTTTTGGCGAGCCTGATCACTCCACATACGTACCCGAAAGGCTTGCTGTTCGGAAAGTATGACGGACACTCTTACATAGCCAGGGGGAAGGCTCTTAACAGGTTTTCCATCAGCCATCAGCATAAGGCTGTGTTCATCAAGATCAGTTGTTTCAAGGAGAACAGGAAGGGCTACATCGAGGGCATTAGCAATGGATTCCATCACCCTTAAAGATGGGTTCGCTTTTCCATTTGTTAGGTCCGACAAAAAAGAGATTGAAACCCCAGCCTTTTGGGAAAGCTCCTGCTTTGTCATGCCTCTTTCTTCAAGCAGTCTGAGGATGTTAGTAAAAAAAATTAGGTTGTACACGATACGCTTACGCCTCGATGTAAATTTTAGCGGCTAAAATGTTGACCGAATCAAATTGTTTAGCTAAACTCTATATTCCCTAGTCACAGAGATAGAGATCTGCATATGAAAAATCTTAATCGTTTTCAGTTTATCGGAAATCTAACAAAAGACACAGAGTTACGGTATACAGCAAAAAGCACACCGATCGCAATTTTCGATATAGCGGTTAACGGGAGCTATAAAGAACAGGAAAGCGGTGAAGTCAAGGAATATACTGACTTTTTCCGTATCAAGGTATGGGGTAAGGCTGCAGAAAACGCTGCAAAGTTCCTGGGGAAAGGCTCACAGGTCTTTGTTGAAGGTTCTATGCGTAACACTCAGTATGAATCGAACGGCCAAAAAGTGTATGGCATTGATTACATTGCTGAGAATATTCAGTATTTAAATACAAAATCCCCGGCAAGCAGTCCTGCAGCTGCTGGTAATGAAAACTGATTGCTGATGCAACATGGGATAGAATGAAAGGCCCGCTATGGGCCTTTTCTCAATTCGCAGATAAAGCGGCTGAGGCTTTTATGACAGATAACAAAACACATTCAGAACTCGATAAGCTGAAAGAGGCTGCACTGGCCCAGCGTAAAAAAACTATCGACGAAAAGAATACACAAAAGCAGCTGACGCTTTTCGATATTGCTCCATGGCCTGATTCCATGCGAGCACTACCTAACGACTATGCGCGATCTGCGCTCTTTACTGTTAAAAATAAGCGTCAGCCCCGCGAAGCTCTGCAAAAAAAAGAAATTTATCATATCAATAAGGACGTGCGTATCACGTATACCGGACTTGAGCTAAGGGCCGATGATGACGAGTTGGTATGGCAGCAGGTTCTAGAGTACGCCAAAAGGAAACCCATGGGAGAACCCATTACTTTCACTTTTTATGAACTCTGTCAGGATTTAGGATGGTCTTACAACGGGCGTTACATCAGTAAAGCTGAGGAGTGTCTTACCCGGCTCCAGGCAACGGCCATGCAGTTCATTTCTGATCGCGTCGGGCAATTGGAGTCGGTTTCTCTAATAGGGCGATTTCGCGTTATTGAGCGCGGTACGCGGTTATCGCGCTGTGAAGTGATGATTGATAAGGAAATGGTTTTACTCTTTGCCGGGGACCATTATTCGAAATTTGTTTGGGAAAAATATCGCAAGCTCTCCCCCACCGCTCGCCGCTTGTTTGACTACTTTGGTTCCCACCGCGAACCCTACCCTATGAAACTGGATACCTTCAAGCTGATGTGCGGTTCTGATTCAGATCGCATTAAAAAGTGGCGCGAACAGGTGAATAAAGCCTGCGTTGAACTTAAAGAAAGCGGCCTCATTCACAGTGCCTGGGTAGATAAAGATCGTATCTACTGTAAGCGAAGCACTGACGAGCCTAAATCAGATGGCGACACTTGAGGGGCAACATTACGACACTTGAGGGGCGAGTTATTACCGCCCTTTTTTTTTGCCGTAAGTTTAGCTACCAAAAAAAATGTTTAGCTGTACATAGCTTAATCACTTTCTCAAATCATCCCCCGTTTCTGTGGATAACCTTGTTTATAAACCGGTAAAGATATGACATATGAGGGGCGGAATTACGACATTTGAGGGGCGTCATGGTGACATATGAGGGGCGATTTCATGACACTTGAGGGGCTGCTTTATGACATATGAGGGGCGATTTCATGACACTTGAGGGGCTACTTTATGACATATGAGGGGCGCATGTGGATATTTTTCCCCTTAATAATCATTGTTTTAATTGAGTTTTGCACACCCCTCTAACCAGATCTTTAACCAATCTTTTAACCGATCCTTTAACCACTTTTAACCAAAAAAATTAACCTTATTTTTAACCGCGTCTAACGACGCCCCCGAAGGGGGGAAACCCCCCTTCTCAATCCCTCCCGGCCGCAAGCGGCCTCCCATCCCCCCAGGGGCAAGCCCCTCGACCGCAAGCGGTCTTCACCCCAAAGATGACTCACTCGCTTCGCGAGCTTAGGCCGCTTCGCTCTGCCAGAGATAAATCTCTGGCGCAGCCGCACTAACCAACGTGCAAAACATTTAGCCCTTAAAGGATTTCTGCTCCGGGCCTTAACAAGGCCCAAAGCAGAAACCTTAACGGATGATGTAACTACTTAATAACTCACTCGCTACGCGAGCATAGGCCGCTTCGCTCTCGGCAAAGTACCTTTGCCGGGCATAGATACTCGCTAGAGATACCAAGCACACTTCGAAATACTGAATGCGCTACAGAACCGGAGGGTTTACGCCAGAAAGAAGGGCTTTAAAGGGATCGTCTTAGGATCGTTATGCGAAATTGGATCTTTTGCGGATGTTCCAAATTAGTTACTCCATGTTCCATTTTGGTTGCATGAGCCGCATTTGATGATATAATGAGCACTCAATAATATGATGGAGCGCTGGAATGATTGGTAGCTTTAAGGACGGCCAGAACGGTGAGCTTGCAGCGTTCTACGTGCATGGGACACGGAGCGCACAGATACCGGCCATCATTGAAAAGCCGCTTCGCCGTAAGCTGTCTCTTCTGGCCGCTGCCAGCAGTGAGAAGTCATTGTTCTCGCCGCCCGGTAATAATTATGAACGCTTGCAGGGTAATCTCGCTGGATGGTCAAGCATTCGGGTGAGCATTCAGTGGCGTCTAATCTTTCGCTGGCGCGATGGCCATGCTTACGACATTTATCTCGACCACATAAGTACCGCTAGGGGGGAATATGGATACGATCACCGCAGAACCAACCACTGTAGGCGAAATGCTGTCAGAAGAGTTTTTAAAGCCGCTGAACATCACCCAGGCAGAGCTGGCGCTGGTAATGGGTGTGTCCCGCAAAGTTATCGGCCAGATAATCAATAATAGCCGCCGTATCAGCGTAGCAGAAGCCTCACAGCTGGCCGTATTGTTCCAGACTGATGAAGACTTCTGGATTAACTTGCAGGCCGCTCATGACCGTTGGGAGAGCCGGAATATTATAGCGAATAACCATTTCCGCCCTATTCAGGATCTGCTAGCGGAGGCAGGCTGATGATAAATTACGTAGAAATAGCCCGGAGCTGGCGATTACAGAACCCGGAACATGCCGATAGCGGCATAGTGCTGATCTGGAATGATGCGGTTTACGGCTGGAAAAACTGTCTGCGTGACCCTCAACATGAAAGGCCTGGTGCAATAGCTATTGATTCCAGTGGGCATATTTTTATTGCCGAAGGCGGTAACGAGTATGATGGCGCGAAGTGTTGGGTAGTTTTGGAAAATCAGAAGGAACTTATATGAATGATAATGCGCATTTTGAAACGGTATTTTCTACATTTCCGCTATTTTATTTTGCAATGGTTGTTGCTGGTTTGTCGTATATAACTTTTGCAGTAATGATGAATTTAATCAAGCGTTATCAGTTTTTAAAGAAAGTTTTAGATGGTAAGTATGATCTACCTGAAAATGGTGATAATGAAGAAGAGGTCTGGAAGAAGGAACCATTTTTAAGTTTTATAAAATGGGACAGAAAACGCTGCATTATCCAGTCAATAGCATCTGCTGTTTTCTTTGTTTTGATTATTGCATCATTTATTTATTATCTGCTTGAGGTGGGGACAAAAAAGGATTTATATTTGTTTGTGTTTTCTTTTTCATTACTTGCATGTTTTCACAATTTAATAAAGTCTATTCATTTAATGATTGACGCCAAGAAAATGAATAAAGATCTCAAAGAGAATATAAGTGCTGATTTGTTTAATTCACACTTCACAAAATTTATTAAAGCAGAAGGTATTTATTTATACTGTTCTCTATTTTTTGATATTGCATGTATCATTGTTATTGGGTGGTTTCTATATTCAGAATTGGTCGTGAAATAGAATAAAACACTTCACATTATAGGACAAAATGTCCTATAATGTTTGTGAAGGCCGGGTAAGTCACTCAGGTCAATTACCGGAGAACTCCGATGAAAGATGTACTTAAGAACCTCCCTCCCCTTGTCGATACTGTAACTGTTAAGGTTGCTAACGTTACTAAGTACGACGAGCACCAGGTAGAAATTCGCGAGGCTGATACCAATCTTCTTATCTGGCGCGCATGGGATTTTGAACCGGACTTTGAATATAATTTCAAGCAGCAGCTGCAGCGCTTCATTAAAAACTGATTTGCAAACTGGCCCGCATAGCGGGCCTTCTCTAATATATTCAGCTCTTAAATTAAAAAGGAAAAATGATGACAAAAAAAATTGGCCCAACCGTTCTTTAACGATCTCGTCACGCGCCTTGTCGGTGGTGATGCGATAGATGCAGATACAATGCTGAGACTTGCTAAGGAATACAATATTGACGTACTACGCGTACCAGAAATAGCCCGTTTCCTTAGCAATTGGGGGCTTGATGAATAAGTAAGCAGTTTTGATATAAGCAATAAAAATGGTTTTATTAAGTGTTGAGGTATAGGACAAAATGTCCTATACTGTTTGTGAAGACCGGGTAAGTCACTCAGGTCAACTACCGGAGAACTCCGATGAATAATGAAGTTATCGTTACTGCTCGTAAACTTACAGATTGTGAAGAACGCCTGATGTTTATGCCGAAATTTTTCGGTCAATACTGGCATTTTGTGGAAAACCACACTTATAACTGGATGCGTAAATTAAGTCCTGAAAATAAAAGCCGATATTTAAGTAGTGCGCTGGATAAAATTGAAGCCCATTACGATGGTGGTGAGTGGGATTTTTATGAACTTTCAAATGGTGGTTATTTTATGGCACCAAACAGCCGTGAACATTACCGTATTTCTGTCCAGGGTAATTACTTTGACGGTTTGTTAAGCGCAGAAGCTGCAGGTATGGTGGCAACCAGTTTTGTGCTGGCCCAGCTTGCTAATTCTAATCTGCCATTTTCAGAAAGATGCAGTGCTTATTATCATCAGCTGTTTGATTACGCCAGCGGGCATCAAGAATATGCGCTGTTCCGTGCGGCCATCGATTAAGTGAGTCTTTATCCCCTGCTCTGCAGGGGATTTTTCAGGGGTTTAATATGTCCAAACATTATCCTGGCGATGACTCTCGCGATCAGCAAATGGAAGCTATTGCGCAGCAGCTGCCGGACGACCATCGCATTCTGGACGCGGCGTACTCAGCGCTAATTGATTTGAATAAAGCCTGTATGACCGGTGATCCGCAACAGCGTCATGATGCTGTGTACCGGTTTGAAGCCTGTATCTGGAAAATGAACGGTAAAACCTTCTTTGGGTGTAATGCCGGTGAACATGAAGCGGCTCATGTTATCAGTGAATATTGCCGTGCTGATGACGGTAGCGTTCCTATGTGGGGCCAGCACGGTGATTTTATCATCGAAAGTTTCAGTGGTATGCGAGCAAGGGTTAAGGTCGAAGCCGGATGTATGATGGGGTATCTTTCCACCTCGTTTCATGCCGTTGATTTAGGCGCTCCCTTTGTATCCGAAACAGGGTATCGTTCGCATTTTGTTAGGCTTTCAGAAGTCAGACCTGGAGAAACCGTTGATGCACATGTATCCCGCGTATTTCAAAGCCTGATTGACGCCAGAAAGAAACCTGCTTTTATCGCTGCTGATTCCCGTGACAGGCTGGCATCTGAGCCTTTGCCTGATTGGTTAAAATCCCTTTCGCCTCCCCCTGACAGAACGCCTCTAACGCTCCCTGACGGCTTTGTTAGGGTTGAGGCGTTATTACCCGCCTCTAAAGCATTTATCGCCCGTAAATGGGCTATAGCAGCCCAGGAACGCATTACAGCTGTTATGCAGAGAGAACGGGAGGCTGAAAGAGAAGCTATGAGGGCCGAAAGCGAACGGCGCAAGCAGCTGGCAAAGGAACGTCCCAAAGAATACAAAGATAGGATGATTACCGTTGAGCGCTACAAGGAATTTTACGTTGGTGCTCGATGTGAAATCGTGAGTGTGCATCATCCGGTGTTTGCTAAAAATATTGGCACTATTGTAAAAATCGTTACGATATACGATTCAGGATGCGTGGAGGCGCATGAAGATAAGCCTATACGTTATCGAATCAACCGTCGCGGAACTCAGGTAGTGGATTTTGACCCTACTTGCGTTCGTACTTTTTACAATGTTGATCAACTGAAATTACTGGAAGACAACAAAACAGGTGAATCGTGAATGCAAACTAAACCCTACCCTGTCTCAATCAGGTCAGAATGTTTTTTACCCTTTGGTGCGGGATGGGTTTGTCCGACGCCAGAAGAAATTCGTACTTTGATGCAGATAGCAGAGCTAACAGGAAGCAAAGCAGCCACACTGACCGGACTGAAAGACAGTCGAACCGTCAGGCGCTGGATTGGGGGAGATACCCCCATTCCTTTTTCGGCCTGGGCTATCCTGGTTGAATATGCCGGATTGGGTAAAATCTGGAAGGTGTGAAAAGAATTTTAGCCGCTAAAATTGCAGGATAGGACAAAATGTCCTATAATATTTGTGAAGGCCGGGTAAATCACTCAGGTCAGCAGCCGGAGAATTCCGATGAAAAATACACTTATCCATACTCACTGCAAGCGTTGCGGCTGCAGTCTCACCATGCTTAAACATAGCGTTTTTGGTGCAAATTCATTAAAGGCTGAATTAGGCCAAATTTGTGCTGAATGTCTTACGCCAGAAGAAAATCAACGTATCAGTAAAGAAATCATGGAGCTTGCTGTTCGGCGCGTATGCCAGCCAACATTAACGCTTCATCGCAGAGGACACTAGCTAACCGGTTCAGTGTCTGAATCCAGCAGGAGGCCAGTATGACCAATGTCGTTAAATTTCCTCGTCAAGAGGACAGTAAACCGCAGCAGGGCCAGCCGGTCGAGAAGGCTGCCGGTCAAACATCAGGGAGTGCCATGCGTAATATCATGCATGGAGTCATTGGTGCGGTGTACATGGTGCTGGTCATTCTATGGATTCCTGTTCGCTTCCTGCTGATCGCGAACGTTGTCATTCAGTTTTTCAAAATGATGTTTAAATGGAGTGATGGCCCGTTTGCTGCAGCCTGGCCGTTTGTGATCAGTTTCTTTGTACTGGCAGCCCTGACTTACATTATGGCTACATGGAAGCCCAAAGCGCCGTAATACTAATCAGCTGTCATTTATGCTGGGGACACAAAATGATTTATGCAGGTGTTTTGAAGCCGTTTGTGGGAGCTATCAGCGTCGGCTTTTTGATTTCGCTTATCATTGTAATTTGGTTAATGTGGCGTTATCGCAAGTGGGGTAAGGATCGGTTTCTTACTGAGAGTCTGGTGATATTGGTTGTATTTATTGCTAGTTTAATCACGGTGTTTCTGTTACCAACTTACAACGATGAAGACGTGAAATATGGCGAGAAGCTATCCAGCTGCAGGATGATTGAAGAAAATGCCTACAATGGTTCTTTTAATGAAAATGTCAATAAAATCAATTGCGATGGCGTGATCACAAATATTCCTGTCAGTACGTACCAAAAAATGATTTACGCATATCAGGAAAAGAATAAAGGAGGTTAGCTTTGGCCGGAACTTCATTCAGACTCAGAAGGTTTATTGTAGGTAATGCTGTATGTCGGTTTCTTTTGCAGAGACAATTTTATGTGTTCCTGACGTGGGGAGTGATCACCTTCTTGCAGGCTGTTCTCTTCGCATTAGCCGGTGAATACAGGTATTCCCTGATTTTCCTTTTTGTGTCTGCTCTTACTCCTGGTCTGGCCCCGAACGACAGCTTTGCCGAACCCTTAAAGAGCAAGAACGCGGCGATACGCGCCCTGGCTACGTATGGAAGTCGCCATTACAGGAAATGTCGTTTACTGTGCCTGTTGGCAGTCATATTGATGATGGTGAGCATCATAAAATAAACCGGCTAAGCCGGTTTTTTTTTACTCATTTCTTGCCATCACCTTTTTGTTTAGCTAAACTTCTGTATAGCTAAACACGGAGGGCGTTATGACAAAGATTTTAACTACCGCAGAACACAATCAAGCGACAGCTGATCTCGCCACATTAACCGCTATCGTTGAGAACTACGCAGTTACTCACCCCAAGAAACATGGCTGGAGTACCCTGGGCGCATTTTGTATGCCTGCAGTTTTCGTCCTTGTTGTTGGATACCACACCATGACGGATATTGATCCACTGACTGGCGCAGTATTCTCATTGATTGGATGTGTCATGTTGTATGGCGCTGTAGGGGCTGCAGGTTATCTCCAGGGAAAATGGCATAACGATGAACTTGATATGTCAGATCTTCATAAAATTCGTGCTTTTTCTCCATTTGTGAAACAGCTGATCACTAACGGCATGGCAAAGAATAACGGTCTGCTGACTTATACCCTGCTTGAAAGCCTGCTCTGTGAAATCGAGTTCGCGCTGAAAGAAGATGACCTGCGTTTCAATATAAATAAGCAACTTAATGTGTAGTTGCGATTTTAGCGGCTAAAAAGATTGTACAAATCATTTTGTTTAGCTAAACTAAATCAAAATGTAAGACAGAGGCTATTATGACCGGTGCAGGAAATATCGAGGTTCCAACCAAGGAACGACTGAAAGAGGTCATTTTACCGACCTTATTCAGCGATGCAAATGCGATAAGCAGATATGGCGAATCGGAAATTTCTTCTAATGCTATGGACCGCTACTCGTCGCTTATGGAAAAGTCAGCTGTCTCCGCATTATCCGGCTCAATAAGCCAAATAGTTAATGCGCTGGCTGAGGCCGATCCCCGGACCATTGCTAGAAAACCATCATGGTTTTCCCGTTTCTCAGGTACACATCTTGAAAAAAAGGTTCGTTATCAAAAAGCTCGCATGAATGTTGAGTCTTTAATTGGTGAAGGGAAAAGTTTCATGGAGCACGTATACGAAATGCTTCATGCGCTTGAAGATCTCATGGTGATTCATCATCAGGAAATTGAAAGGCTCAAAGTTTACATTGACGCCGGAAGGGAATATTTACGCGAAGTACCAGAAGAACCGAAAGCCGACGACCTGAATATTGTCTTTGATAAGCCGCGTGAACGATTTGCCAGGAAAATCGCAAACCTTGCTACGTTGCTTGCTTCGCATGAAATGAGCGTCACGCAAATGAAAATTACCCGCGCTCAGTGCATTGATATTCTGGACCGTTTCAACGAAACCGTGAATGTCCTGGTTCCTGTCTGGCGACAACATACCCTGTCGCTAATCACGACAACAAACATGGACCCGGATATGGTCAGTAAAGCTACCCAGGCACACCAGGCGCTTATGAAAAGTCTGCATAAGAGTTTAGAGGGGATTGATAAATGAATACTCAAACTGCCACCAATACAGCAATTACGCCGTATGTCATTAATGCAACCGAACTGGAAAAGTTTGGTTTACGCCAGGAAGATGAATCTGAGATTCAGGCTGTTGCCGAGCGTATTGATGCCAGCAACCCGGACACGGTGTATCAGTTTGGCCGTGATGTTGCGGAAAATACTGCAGCTTATGCAGATAGCCTTTTGGAACAGATCAGAAATAAAGATCTGGATGACGCTGGCTCTAAGCTGACGGAAGTCGTCAACCTGGCCCGCAGCGTGAATGTTTCTAACCTGACGGAAAGCCGTTCTAACCTGCCGGTCATCGGTCCGATTATCAATAAAATTCGCACACGGGGTAAAAATTTCGCGGCACAGTTTGATTCTACCCGCGAGCAGATAGATGCGCTGGTATCTGAGGTGTCTATTACGCAGCGTAGCCTGGCTGCTAATAACGGTGCATTGCAGCAGATGTTTGAAGAGGTGGTAAAAGAACATCACCTTCTTGGCGTCCACATTGCCGCAGGCAAGGTCCGTCTTTCGCAGCTGCAGCTGCAGGCTGAGAAGCTAAGAGCGAGTGTCGGAAATAACCCTGCCTCTTTCCAGGAAGTAGCCGATCTCGATACGCTGATTTCTAATCTGGATAAGCGAATCGGAGATTTGATCGTGTCTCAGCAGTCAGCCATGCAGGTTCTGCCGATGATTCGTATCATCCAGGCGAATAATCAGAACCTTGTTGATAAATTTCATAGCGTTAAAGAAACAACGGTCCCAAACTTTAAGAGACAATTCCTGTTGGCTATTTCCCTGAATGGTCAGCGTAATGCTGTTAACCTGGCGAATGATATTGATAACGCCAATAACGAACTCCTTCGCAGTAACGCAAAACTGCTGCACCGGAATGCGGTTGAAACGATGCGCGCTAATCAGCGGCTTGTAATCGACGTCAGTACGCTTAAAGAGGTACAGGATACGCTGATCCAGACTGTCGGTGACGTTATTAAGATTCAACGTGAGGGGGCGACAAAACTCCGTGAGACTGAAAAGCAGGTGTTAACCATGCGTGAAAATCTCAGGGCCAGACTGACTCAGAAAGGGATCACTCAGGAGGTTTAAGATGGTTAAGAATGACAGTATCGGGCAGGAGGTATCTGCCCTTGATAAACGTACCCGCACTATCAGCAGAAGCGGTATCGTTTTACTTATCTCAGGGCTGGTAACACTGGTCGTTGCGGGAGTAGGCTATGCCATTTCGCGTTTGTTAAGTCCGGGTATTAATGATTTTATGATAGATGTACCGGGGCTATTGTTACCTTCTGCCGGTCATGGAGAAGCAAGTGATGTGTTCTCATCTGCAATGCCATTCACATCAGCGTTCTCAGGCTATCTTTCATCGCCACTGTTCACCGCTATCCCGGTGGCGATTGTTCTTGTGTACGTTGCTTTTAAGGTGTTTGACGGGGAAGGTGTAACGTCCGTTCTTCCTCTATTGGGAATCCTTCCCGTCATCTTCGGAGCCAAGATGATATTGAGTACGTTAACTGAAACGCCAGAAGATGATTCCTCTTCGCCGACAGAAGTAGTCAGGCAGCTTATCAAGGATGATAAGCCAGCAGAGCTTGTTACCTATCTTGAAAAAATCAGCGGCCAGACTCCAGAAACCGCCAAGTTACTTGATTACGTCAAAGCGCAGGCCAGTATCCGTGAAAACAAACCCGATATCGATCTGGTCAGGAAGGTTGTAGCCGACTATCAACGTAATCCAGCTGAGCCTGTCCCTGCTGATGTCAGATACGGGCTTGAAATGACTGCTTTTAAGGAAACAATCACGCCACCGGCTACCCGTTATGCGCAGGGAAAACTGAAAAAGGCACGTTTCTTTACCTCTGTTTCATCTGCAGGATTTTCGATTAGTGGGATTCTTGTTCTCCTCGGAGGCATGTTATTCCTGTGGGGGGCGCAGATGAAAAAACGAGTAGCTTTCATCAAAGATGTTGCACTGAAATAACCCGGTTTTCCGGGTTTTTCGTTATATCCATTATAAAATGGATTTTAGCGGCTAAAATGATTGACCTGCAAACTCAGTTTAGCTAAACTGTGTTTGCGGTGTCATTGAGGCGTCCAGTCAAAGACGTTGAATTTGGAAGTAAATTTTATGACGACTGTTAATAGTAATGACCCGCACGTTGCCAAAACTGGCGATGAAAAAAGTGAAAAAAAACGCCTGACTAATGAGGTATTTGCAAGAGTTACCCGAAGCCTGAATGTTGGTAAGCAAACGCTTGATATCGCTTACGGCGTACTGGTTGAAGGGAGGCCGCAGAAATATTTTGTTGAAACGCTGGGTATTTCTCGCGGGGCTGTTTCTCAGGCAGTTAACAGAGTGTGGGATGCCTATAAACAAGAAGTACCTGACGGCTTTGTGCGTATTGAAGTGGTGTTACCGGAGCGGCAGGCTTTCATTGTTAAAAAGTGGGCTGACGAGGCAAAACGTAAACAGGAAGAATAGCGATGGCTATGAAAGTATTGGTTACAGCAAATCAAAAAGGTGGTGTTGGCAAGACTTCCACCCTGGTTCATCTGGCATTTGATTTTTCAGAACGAGGCAAGCGGGTTGCTGTAATCGATATGGATACCCAGGGCAACGCCTCTTTTACCCTGAAACAGTTCTCGTCCGGCATTAAAGCGAATGAAATGTGGGGCGAGATCGAGCCAACTCGCTTTACCCAAATGCCTGAGAGCGGAATTTCTCTCATTGAGTCAGATATTCAGCTGGCAAACGTAGAAAAATTAAATCTGCCCGAAATGGTGAAGCAGTTCCGCCATAACCTGCAGCAGCTGGCCGACAGTGGCTTTGACGTCTGCCTGATTGATACTGCGCCTACGGTTAACAATGCGCTTATCGTTGCGCTGGCGAGCGCTGATTTTGTGGTATGCCCTATTGAGCTTGAGGTGTACTCCATTCAGGGTATTAAAAAAATGCTGACCACCTTCACCCAGGTGAAACGCAAAATGAACAGCAAGCTGGAATTTATTGGTATGGTTCCAAGTAAGGTAGATGGCCGCAATCCTCGCCATGTAAACCACCTGCAGGAGCTGCAGACGGCCTACCCTACGTTAATGGTTCCTGTGTCTGTCGGGTTGCGAAGCAGCATTGCTGATGCACTGGCTTCACATGTCCCTGTCTGGAAAATCAAGAAGACAGCAGCACGTAAAGCCAGCCAGGAAATGAGAGCACTGGCCGATCATGTTTTTACTAAGATGGAGATTGCATAATGACTAAAAAAAATTCTTCCGGCCTTGGCCTTGATACCGTTGGTGATCTCTCCGACTTTCTTGATGCGTCTGCAGGTGCTGAGGGTAAACCACTGATGCTGGACGTTGACGCGATTGATCCCGATCCTGAACAGCCGCGTAAGCAGGACAACCCAGGATTCTCAGAGGAATCCATTAAGGAGCTGGCTGATACCATTAAAGCGCGTGGCGTGAAAATGCCTGTCTCCGTTCGTGAGAACCCGGAGCAAGCGGGGCGCTATATCATTAACCATGGAGAACGTCGCTGGCGAGCCAGTAAAGTAGCCGGGAAGAAACAAATTCCCGCTTTTATCGATAATGACTATAGCGACGATGATCAGGTCATTGAGAACATCCAGCGTAATGACCTGACGGCGCGTGAAATTGCCGTACACATTGGCCGCAAACTGGCTGAGGGAGTATCAAAATCTCAGATTGCTAAAAGGCTTGGCAAGTCGCCAGCGTTCGTAACCCAACACGCCGCGTTGCTGGACCTGCCGGATTGTATAGCAGATGCTTTTAATAAAGGCTCAATCCGTGATGTTACCGTAGTTAATGAGCTGGTAACGGCTTACAAGCAAGACCCGGAAGAAGTTCAAAAACTGCTTGAAGAGAACGAGGGTGAAGACATTACCCGTAGTGCGGTGAAAGTTTTCCGTGAGTTCCTGGACGAAAAAGAATCCAGCAAGCGTGATCCAGACACCATTGACGCCTTCAATGGCCGTACCGATTCGGAAGCCGCCGAGGATGATACGGACGGCCACGATGATAACGATGTGACCGATAAGGTCCGTAAGACGCCAGAAAAGGAAACCGATCCTGATAAATTCAAAAAGGCTATTGTTATCGTTGAGTACCTGGGGGAGCAGGGCCGCCTTATCCTGACCAAGCGGCCAAGTGAAGAAGGGCTTGCCTGGATTAAGTTTGATTCAACTGGTGTAGAAGAAGAGCTAAATCTCGAAAACGTGAAAATAATTTGCCTTATTGAAGGATAAAAGGTATCAATTTCCGCTCAGAATCCCGCAGTCGCGGGATTTTTTTTTAAGTATTTTGCAGTATTGCATGATTTTAGCGGCTAAAATATTATAATATAGCTAAACAAAATTTAACCGGAGGGGCCATGTCAAACAGTTCAGTCAGGGCAAGAGGATTTGAAAAAGCTGAGGCCAGTCTGAGGCTGGAAGGTATGGACCCTAGCGGAACCCCCCTTTATGAAGGTATCAAACAACGCATCATTGCCGGTGAAATTACTTACGAGCAGGGTAGAGCGGAGATATTCGAATATCATGCTCAACGTGCAAAACAACACCAGGCATGAGCGACAAAAAAGACCCGTATCTGTATCCGGGTACTGATACCCTTATCAACAACGCTGGGATCAGGGATAAAAAACAGCTTGAAGAGTTTGAGCGCGACACAGTAGCGCTTAACTTATCGCAGCTGGAAGAAAGCCCTATCATTGGTCCTTTCGACAAGCAGCGCCTAAAAGAAACTCACAAACGTATTTTTAACGGCATTTATCCGTGGGCCGGTGAATTCCGGGAAAATACCGGGATGATGGTAAAGGAGCGTTTAGGTAATCAGGTGATGTACGCTGATTCAGCCTACATTGAACCTGAGCTGAGTAAACTTTTTCTCTCCATGGAGAAAGAGCAATTCTTTCATGGAATGGACCCCGAAAAATTTTCAGAGCGTCTAGGGCATTATTACGGCGAGTTGGATGCTTTGCATCCATTCAGGGAAGGAAATAGCCGGACGCTGAGACAGTTCACGTCAGACCTGGCATTAAATGCCGGTATGAACCTGGACTGGTCTATGGTGGCAGCAGATGATGATGCAAGGAGAAAACTGTATCTTGCGCGTGACGTGGCCGTTATCAACGCAGATTCATCCATGCTTGCTGACATTATAAAAATAGCAGTCAGCCCTATCCCGACACAGACGGTTGACGATAACACCAGGAGTAACACCGACATGAGCAAACAGCGTGTTCTTGTCATGAACGGCCAGCGCGTGCTGCAAAGCGAAGAAGCAGGCAAATGGAAAAATGACAACGTTGATAAAGCGGGCTGCATAAAGCCAGGCATTTACCCGCTTTATCTGTCCAAGGGGCCGGATAAAGCCAGCTCTTATAATGGGCCGATTTTACACGCAGATAAACAATCAGTATATCAGCAGGTAGGTAAGCAGATTTTCAAGCATGATCGCCAAAATTTCGATAAACTGCCAGAAGTAGGTACGGAAAAGAGTATTTCGTATGACCAGACTTCCGGTAAAGCTCAGGTAGCAGCAGCCACAGAGAAGCAGGGCCGGAAGTTCTCCAGATAGCGAATAGCGTAGGAGTCCCGGATGAAGCCAACTACCCCATTTAAAAATCCCGGCGCGGTCCGGGATACCTCCCCCCCTCGTCAGCAGCCTGATATTAAACCTGATCTTATCGCAGAGTCGGAAGCTGTGAATATCCAGGAACAGGTACAGCAGTTGCATGACGAGCAGCAGCAGTTGATCAATGACCCATCCCATTTACAGGATTCGCAAACTGACGCCGGTAACATCGAGCAGGAATATAAGGATGCGGTAGAGGCGGCAGTAGCGGATAAAGAAACGCAGGCAGAAAACCTTGAAAACCGGCTGGAATCGCTGATAGACAAGCAGGAGGCGGTTCTGCAGCAGATGATGAGTCGTCAGCCTGGGTTTTTGGCTCTGCCCGGCCAGAAGGCAAAATGGCAGTCACAGGTACAACAACAACAGTCATTGCTGAGTCGCCTGCAGAATCGGCTGGAAACTGTCAAAGAGATTCATGACGGGATGGGGTTACATGGCCCGCGTTTACACGAACTGGCGACGGCCAAAGTGCGGCATGATAAACCAGAGCTTGCCGAAGAATGGGATGAAATGCGGGCCGCACAGCGAGCGCATGAGAATCTCATGCGGAAGCAGGCGAAAGAACAGAAAGAAAAGCTACAAAGAGAGCAGGCTCCATCACTAAGTAAAGGGAATGGTCTGAGCCTTACAAGAACAATAACTTGATCAGCTACAGAATCCCCGTCATGCGGGGATTTTTTTTCCGCAACAATTCCTACCCCCTAAAAACAGCGAAACCCCGATAAACGGGGTTCAGGCCGGTTGGCGATAAGGGACGCTACAACAAACTTCGCGATCTGACTACATAGGCGGCATTCCGCTTTCCCGCCTTACAGGAAGGTTGCTTTAGCCGCTAAAATTAATTTTCGTTACGTTGTCACTACACCGGACCTACAGGGTGACAAAAATAGCTCACTAACGGTAAAGAACCTCGTCGATGATTTGAAATGGGCGACCTGGTTTTTTGCCTACAAAGTAACGGCCCCGTGGTAAGCGTTCGCCTTTCTTCAAACGGTAGATCCAGTCCTGGAAAGCAGGGCGGGATTTATAGCGGCCAAAGGCTTCTAAAGACTGTGTTACTTCGATAGTCTGGCTACCATGTTTTCTCATTTTACGCAGTGTTTCTTCCATCATTGTCACGTTTTGCATTTAACTATTCTCCTAGGATTTTTTAGCCGCTAAAAGTTAGCGGCTAATAGTCACTTGTAAAATGTTGCAATGAATGCGACGGCTGCAGCCATTAAGGTGATCACCGCTGCTGCCATATTCATCATGGCAAGTTTTCTTGCCCCTCCTATGTGCGACCGTGATTTTCTGATCTCGTCCTGAACTTCTTTTCTGATTATGGCAGCGGTTTCTGTAGCTGCAGATGTCAAAACACGCTCCATTACTTCCGTATTGGCCTTTAGCGCGGCGTTAAGGATACGGTCAGCCTTATCCTTCGCGCTGTAATCCCATTGCATCAGGGCGCTTTGTAGCTCGGATTTAAACTCATCCAGAATTTCTCCCTGTTTCTCCTGGCTTTCATCCAGCAAATACCGAAGCAGGGTAGGAACGACCATAATCGGATCGGTTTCATCCAGTGCTATACCATGCTTTTTAGCAATGAGCGCAATGAGTTCTTCCGTCTTATCATCCATCAGATCACCGTTGCTAAATCAAGCTGTTCGAAAACAAGGGCGCGAACCTGTTTCAGACGCTGGCGAACCATAATAGATAATGATTTATCTTCAATGGCCTCATCGAAGGTCTTGTAGTTTTCCAGCATGTCGGCAAAGTCCTGGCCGTGTAACTCTTTTTTGAGCGTAGGCAAACGGATAAGCGCATCAACCTTGTCTTTATTCATCAGGTACGCTTCTGATTCTTCGAATGGCACTCCCTGATCGGATTCCACCGCGCCCCAATACGGGTTAAGCCAGACAACAAAACGGGTTTCTGACGGATACTGCTCCACCATCGCCTTGAACCCCTCGACGGTGTAATCATGTGCCTGCCCCCCCACAATCGAGATATGAATGACAAGCTGTTTACCCATTTCGTAAAGCAGGGCGGGGATTTGCTGGCTAATCATATAACTTGATAACGGAATAAATGACGGAGCGCCGTTATCGATAATAACGTCCCTGTCACCGGCTTCATCAATCCACTGGATGAGGGTATCCAGTTTGCGCTGATTAATTTCATCACCTTCCATGATGTTCAGCTGTCGGACGTTCAGTTTTTCATAATTAGAGAATGTCGGATTGAGCGGATCGGTATCGATGCACAGCGGTAGTTCACCTTTGCTAATCTTGTACATTCCCAGCAAAGCGGTACTAACGGATTTACCACAACCACCTTTTCCTTGCTGGGCGCTGTGAACAGCATGGCGTACCGGCACTGATTCAGCTTCACTTTGTTTTTGATTTTTGTCTGCAGTAGGCATTAGTTAGTCCCCTTCTTTTTTCCAGGATTAAAATTAAAAGTTGGCAGCTGACTGCCGGGATTCGTAGGCGGCTCTCTTTTGACCGGCGTTCTCTCCGGGATCACGTTTTCTTTCTTTGGTGACGGTCCGGCTTGTTGGCTTTCTTTCTTTACCGCAGCTCCAGCAGGTGTACTTTCGCCAACAGCAGCTGCACGTTTTCGCTCATCTATGTATCGCCGGACATGCCGACGAAAAGTTTCGTATGTGGTATTAACACGACCAGTTTCGTGCATGTGTTCCCATATCGTTGTAAGAGAGTAACCGGCTTCAATCGCGTTTTTGACGTCTTCCCGGATTGCCAGGAAGACTACCCTCGCGCTGTTTGCACTCTTGCCGTTCAGCCCCTTTTTCTGCTTAACCCACTCCTGTAGGTCAGTTAAATAGTCTTTTCCCATCCGACAACCTGCGTGTGTATTTATGAGGTATTTCTGTGTATTTCCGTGTGTATTTGAGCAGGATAACAGTTGTAAACCGCCCGGAAAACGTTGGTTTTCCGGTGTATGCGGCATAGTAACGCCGTTTTTTCGTTATATCCACAGTTTTGCACCAAAAAACACGACATTCCACTTTTCTTTGTGTAGACTTTCCTTGGCGTAAACAACGGCGAAAGCCGGGCAGGATATGTAAAGTAGGCCCACCGTAAACGGTGGTCCAACTTTACCTTCCCTTATTCGCAGCTGGGCTGCTCAACGGGAATCCTGCTCTGCGAGGCTAATCGGCTACCGCCTTTTTGGAGATCGAGATGACAGAGAAACAGACACGGAAAAATTGCACGCCGATCAAGGTGTACTGTCTGCCAGAAGAAAAATTGCAAATAGAAGCAAATGCCGCTGCGACAGGTTTAAGCGTTGCGGCCTTTTTGCGAAAAATTGGGATGGGTTATGAAGTAGGCGGCATTGTTGATCTTGAACAAGCGCGTGAAATGGTACGCATCAACGGCGACCTTGGGCGTCTTGGCGGGTTATTAAAAATGTGGTTATCCGATGATCCTCGGACTGCAAATTTCTCTCCCGCTGTTTTGAAAACATTGCTGACCAAAATCGAAAACACTCAGGATGAGTTACGGACTGTTATCGGTACTGTTTTAAACGATAACTAATTTTAGCGGCTAAAAAGGTAAAGCAAATTGATTGCCCGACATCTTCCCATGAAGAACATCAAGAAAAGTAGCTTTTCCGGGTTAGCTGACTACATCACTAACCCGCAAAGCAAACAAGAGCGTGTGGGTGTCATTAAAGCAACTAATTGCCAATCTCAGGATGTTCAGGACGCTGTAACTGAGGTCAACATTACACAACGCCTTAATACGCGATCTGAGAGCGACAAAACGTATCACCTGGTGATTTCATTCCGGCCCGGAGAAAAGCCGTCAGAAGACGTTTTAAACGCTATAGAGGAGAGTATCTGTCAGTCTTTAGGGTTTGGTGATCATCAGAGATTAAGTGCAGTACATCACGACACAGATAATCTGCATATCCATGTGGCTATCAACAAAATTAACCCGGATACGCTAACCATTCATAACCCATACAACGACTACAGAGTTCTCGCTGAGTCTTGCGCGTATTTAGAAAAGAAGTATGGACTGGAAGTAGATAATCATATGCCTACCCGTTCCGCTTCTGAGAATCGGGCCAAGGATATGGAAAGACACTCAGGCATTCAGAGTTTGTTGAGCTGGGTGAAAGCGGAATGTGCAGAGCAGTTGTTAAATGCAAACAGCTGGCAAGAATTGCATCAAGCGATGCGGCAAAACGGACTGGAATTACGCCAGAAAGGTAATGGGTTTGTTATCGCTGGTCCAGATGGTCTTGCTGTAAAAGCCAGTTCTGTAGATCGCTCTCTTTCCCGCGCAGCGCTTGAAAAGAAGTTAGGCTCGTTTGAATCCTCCATTCCCGATACAAAACCTTCCAGACCGTCCCCGGAGGCGATTAAACAGCGATTCGGTTCAGCTGCAAACGTTAAGCGGCCCGGAGATCGCCCCCCTCCAATGCGCGAAAACCGCCAGGTTCACCTTGGGGATGTTCCCGTTATGCAGATTAACAGTGGTAAACGCTATGAAAGTAAACCGCTGGGTTCTCAGGGAGCAAATACTACAGAACTTTATGGGCGCTACCAGAGCGAACAGCAACGGCTTACAGCGGCCCGTAACGAAGCACTGCGCCTGGCAAAGGTTAAACGTGATCGCCTCATTGAAAACGCCAAAAGGTCAGGCCGGTTAAAGCGGGCAACTATCAAGTTACTGAAAGGACCGGGTGTGAATAAACGCTATTTATATGGTCTGGCAAGTAAGGCGCTAGGGGAAGAACTTGAACGGGCAAATGCCATTTATAAAAAAGACCGACAGGCAGCTTATGACATTCATAAACGGCGTACATGGGCTGACTGGTTGCAGTTTAAAGCCGCAGGTGGTGATGATGAAGCGCTGAAAACTTTACGCCAGCGGAATGCACAGCAGGCCCGTAAAGAGGCCAACATTCTGCATGGCGATAAAGTCAAAAAAGATGGCCGTATTCCTGGACTCAAACCGGACAGCGTAACGAAGGAAGGGACGATTATTTACCGCGTGGGAGAGAGTGCTATCCGTGACGGTGGTAAACGTCTGGATGTATCCCGCGATGCCGGAGATGACGGTCTTCATGCCGCACTGCTTATGGCTAAACACCGTTATGGAGACAAACTCACCGTTAACGGCAGTTTTGAATTTAAAAAACGCATTGTAGCTGTAGCCGCTGCGCGTGAGCTGGACGTGTCATTTGCCGATCCTGAACTGGAAAAGCTGAGACAAATTCTGACTAAGAAAGCGGCCCGCGAACGTGAATACATCCACATCCCCTTTGAGAAAAGAGGCAAGGCCCGGCAAGCCGGGGCCATGTGGGACACCGAAAAGAAATCCTGGTTTGTCGGTCCTTACGCAACCAGAGATCGGATTGAAAACTTTATCCGAATGAATGAGGAAAAAGACAATGAGCAAAGACGACAAAGATATGCCGGAACAGAACGAACCGATGCAGGACGAGAACGAAGCGGCAATGGCAATGCTACTGGAGCAAATGAGCCAGGAGTCACAGGACGAAGCACCTCCGCTGATGCCGGAAACGGATATGGAACCAGCAGCAGCAGAAGACGAACTGGCACAGGCGATGCTGTTACTACAGCAGGAAGCCAGCCAGGAAGGAGTGATGACACCCGTACAGGGAGAAGTCGAGCAGCCGAACCAAATGGCGAACGAGGACATAGTAAGCCCAACGTTGCGCGACCTGGACGCCAGCCGCCGCCCACAGCAAAAAACCGTCTGCGAGCAATGTCCGAACTCGGTATGGTTCGCATCGCCGGAGGAAGTGAAGTGTTACTGCAGGGTAATGTTTCTGACCAGCTGGAGCACAAAACAGCCGAACGTACTGATCAACTGCGACGGGATATGGCTGGGGCAGGAGGAATAACAACGCCTGCTGAGGTTAAGAAACCGCTGAGTAGTGCTGAAAAATATATCAATGAACGTGAGCAAAAACGCCTTAAAGGGTTCGATATACCGAAACATAGAGGGTATAATTCTACTGATAAAGGTCTGTTTGAGTATGCAGGCCAACGTAAAAGCGGGCTGGAAACGTTAGCCCTGCTAAAACGGGATGATGAAATTGTTGTTATGCCTGTCAGCGATTACACCGCCCGGAGACTGAGCAATCTTAAAGTCGGGGAGTCGGTCACACTGACCCCTTCCGGTTCAGTAAGGACAACGAAAGGAAGAAGTCGATGAAAGAAAAAGAATCAACACCGGTGTTGTGTGAATCCCCTAAAGGAGTGGGGATAGTGATCCCACTTGTAACATCTTGGCCGGATTCAGTCGTAGTAATGGATGTCACCCATGATGACTGGAAGATAAAAGAGGAAGCCAATGAGAAAGCCTAATAACGCTGTAGGGCCGCAGGTTCGTAATAAAAAGAAAACTGCGAGAGGGAAACTGATCCCGGCGATGGCCATCACTTCACTGGCGGCTGGCATCCAGGCTGCCACACAGTATTTTGCTTACAGCTTTAATTATCAGGAACTGCTGGGGCCAAACTTCAATCACATCTACGCGCCGTGGTCCTATTTCAAATGGTATTCAGCATGGCATGACCGTTTACCTGATGCGTTTTTTGCAGCTGGCAGTGTCGGAGCTACGGTCGCTGCCGGTGGTCTGGTCCTGACTGCACTGACAAGTATGATGAAAGCAAACTCATCCAAGGCGAATGAATATCTTCATGGTTCTGCAAGATGGGCTGACGAACAGGATATTAAAGCTGCTGGCCTGCTGGGGAATGATGAAGGGGTTTACGTTGGCGCATGGGAAGACAAAAACGGCCAGCTGCAGTATCTGCGTCACAACGGCCCGGAGCACGTTCTGACATATGCACCTACCCGTTCGGGTAAAGGTGTTGGCCTGGTTGTTCCCACCTTGCTTTCCTGGAAACATTCAACGGTAGTGGCTGACCTTAAAGGTGAACTGTGGGCGATGACGGCGGGCTGGCGTAAAGAATACGCCAAGAATCTGTGTCTGAAATTCGAACCTGCAGCTGCCAATGGTTCCGTCGCCTGGAATCCTCTCGATGAAATCCGTGTGGGTACTGAAAACGAAGTTGGCGACGTTCAGAACCTTGCCACGCTGATAGTTGACCCGGACGGTAAAGGGCTGAACGACCACTGGCAGAAAACATCACAGGCGCTTTTAGTTGGTGTGATCCTCCATGTACTTTACAAGCACAAAAATGATGGTACGCCAGCAACGCTTCCGTATGTTGATTCCATCATGGCCGACCCGGAAAGAGGGGCTGGGGAACTGTGGATGGAAATGACGCAATACGGCCACGTAAACGGCGAGAATCATCCGGTTGTGGGTGCAGCTGGCCGAGACATGATGGACCGCCCGGAAGAGGAAGCCGGTTCCGTGCTGTCTACTGCAAAATCTTACCTCGCCCTTTTCCGTGATCCGGTTGTGGCCCGCAACGTCAGCGAGTCACATTTTAAAATTAAAGACCTGATGAACCATGACGATCCGGTTTCCCTGTACATCGTCACTCAGCCAAACGATAAAGCTCGTCTGCGCCCGCTGGTACGAATCATGCTGAACATGATTGTTCGCTTGCTGGCCGATAAGATGGAGTTTGAGCGCGTCAATAACAACCTTACGCTGTGGCAGCGCTTTAAACAGGCGTTTGGTTTTTCTGTCCAGGGAACCAAAAGGGTACAGACGAAGAAAACCTACAAACATCGTCTTCTGGCTATGATCGATGAGTTCCCAAGCCTGGGTAAACTCGAAATCATTCAGGAATCGCTGGCCTTCCTTGCGGGTTACGGCATCAAGTTCTACCTCATCTGTCAGGATATTAACCAGCTGCGTAGCCGTGAGACAGGTTACGGGCCGGATGAAACAATCACCTCGAACTGCCATGTGCAGAACGCATACCCACCTAACCGTACCGAGACAGCCGAGCACCTTTCTAAGCTGACCGGGCAGACAACGGTTATCAAAGAGCAGATCACAACCAGCGGGAAACGTGCCAGCGCGATACTGGGTGGCGTGTCCAAAACCATGCAGGAAGTACAGCGCCCGCTGCTGACTGTGGACGAATGCCTGCGTATGCCTGGACCTACAAAGAATGCAGAAGGTCTGATCACCGAGCGCGGCGACATGGTGGTTTACGTGGCAGGGTTCCCGGCCATTTATGGAAAACAGCCGTTGTTCTTCCAGGATGAAATTTTCTCGCTTCGTGCCTCAGTACCTGAGCCAAAAACTACCGACCGTATTCGCGCCGCAGTTGCTGCGAATGATGACGCCAGTAATGAGGCTATCGCAATATGAAAAAAGTGACCCGGTACGCTGCCATTGGCGTTATTTCAGCTTCATTGATTGGTGCAGTTGTGTGTGGCCTTGGATATGCCGCCGGGTTACGCATCAATACCACGAAAAGTATCCCTGTTGGGTTGTACAAAATCAGCCAGAAAGCGCCAGAGAAGGGCGACTATGTAATTTTCTGCCCGCCTGAAAAGGCTATTTTCTCCCTGGCACAGAAGCGCGGTTACATCGGCAGCGGCTTTTGTCCTGGGGGGTATGGCGAGATGATGAAGCGGATTTTAGCGGCTAAAGGCGATGAAGTCGCTTTTCGTGATGATGGTGTTTACGTCAATGGACAGTTATTGCCTTACAGCAAGCCGTTAAGTGCTGATCCGGGCGGGCGTAAACTGCCCGCCATTCGTGAAGTGTACACGTTGGGTAAATCTGAACTGTTGCTGATGACTGACCGCAGCGCATCATCATTTGACGGGAGATACTTCGGCGCGGTCACAAAATCACAGATTATTTCTACGGTATTACCTGTAATGACCTGGTAAAAAAGAATAGGTGAATTGATATGGGGTTATTTCATAAGAGTGCGGAGAAGGAAAAGTTAGAGGCACTGGAAAAAGTTATTTCAAAAACCAATCGGGGCATTTTTAAACGAATTGATGAAAATCGCGAACTACTCGAATTGTTATATGAAAAAGCACCAGACCTTATGGATAAATGTTTCTGGATTCGATGCTGGATTGAATCTCAGGATGAATTTTTAAGTAAGTTGGCAGAGGTTTCTGGCGTGGAAAATCGTACCTATAACCTTACTCCTGATAAACCTTATCCACGCCCTTTTCCGAAAAAACCAGATTGCCTTACGGATTCTTCGAATGAGGATAATACCGTATGAATAATCTCATTATGTATGCTTTGAAAACTATTCGTTATCGCAGCCTCATTGTGAAGAAGTTAAAGCGCTTATGGCAGAAATAGGGAGTGTCAAATGAGAGTATTCATTGCAGAAAAACCAAGTGTTGCGAAAGCTATCGCTGAAATATTAGGCGCAACAAATAAAAAAGACGGTTACATTGAGTGCGGTAGTGACTATGTGACCTGGTGTTTTGGTCACATGTATGAGCAGGCCGAACCGGATGTGTATACACCAGATAATGTACCGCGCAATGAGAGCGGCAAAAAAATCTGGCGAGAAGATGATCTGCCAATTATCCCGGAAAAGTGGATTATTAACCCTCGTGAAGATGCAGAGAAACAGCTGAAAACCATCCGGCATTTGGTAGAACGGGCTGACACTATTGTTAATGCTGGCGACCCGGATCGCGAGGGGCAGTTACTGGTTGATGAAATTCTTGATGACATGGGATGCACTAAACCGGTCCTGCGTTACTGGTGTAATGCGAACGATACGGTAAGTGTTACCAGGGCGCTGAAAGGTCTGGAGAGCAACGATAAATATGTGAATTTTGGTCGTGCAGCTCTTGCGCGTGGCCGGGCTGACTGGTTGGTTGGCATGAACCTTTCAAGAGGATTCACACTGTCGGCAGCGCGTGGTGGCTCGCGTGTTCTGTTGACGGTCGGGCGAGTTCAGACACCAACGCTGGCGCTTGTTGTTGCCCGCGATCTTGAAATTGAAAACTTCAAACCAATTCCGTATCACAATATCAAAGCTGTCTTTAAACATGATAAAGGGGCGTTTGTTGCGGGATGGCAGGCCAGAGAAGATCAGCCTGGTCTTGATTCTGAGGGAAGGCTGATTGACACAAAAGAAGCCGACAAGTTAGTCGCGGCTTTAACCGGGAAAACCGGTAAGGTTGTGGAATATAAGCAAGAGCCTAAGAAAAAATATCACCCTAAAGCCTATTCTCTTGGCGGTATAACAAGTGTTGCTTCAAGCAAGTTTGGTTATTCCGGTGAGCAAGTGCTGGCTATATGTCAGTCTCTTTATGAAACGCATAAACTTACCAGTTATCCACGTTCTGATAGCTCTTATTTGCCTGAATCTCAACACGCAGATGCGCCTCAAATTCTGGATTCTCTTCGGGCTACTTATCCGGGAATAACTGCCCTAATCGATAAGGCTGATCCAAAAGTCAAATCAAAAACTTTTGATGACTCTAAGGTTACAGCGCATCACGGCATTATTCCAACGATGCACAAAGGTAACGTTGAGAGGCTTACGCCAGAAGAACGTAATATTTACGATCTCATTGTAAGAACATACCTGGCTCAGTTTTATCCAGTGCATGAATATAAAGCGACGACAATTATTATTGATGTAAATGGTGAAACGTTTGGGGCCGGTGGCCGCGTAACCACTAAAAACGGGTGGAAAGACGTTTATTCAGATGGAGAGGATGAAGACGAAGAAAATGAGTCTGAACAGTCTCTTCCATCAATGAAAAATGGTGACGAAATTGTTTGTGCTCAGGCACAGCGTCAGGATGCCAAAACTAAAGCACCACGTCGCTTTAATGACGGTACGCTCAACACCGCAATGGAAAATATTCATAAATACGTTGAAGACCCGGCGCAGAAAAAATTACTGCGAGAAGGTGATGGTATCGGTACATCAGCTACCCGCGCCACAATCGTTGCCGAGTTAAAGAAACGTGGCTTTATCGAAAACAAAGGCAAAGACATTATCAGTACCAGGCTGGGAAGGGGGCTGATAGCCATTCTGCCAGAACTGGTTAAAAGCCCGGTCATGACAGCAATCAACGAACGTATGTTGCTGGAAATTGAACAGGGCAAACGTGATGTTGATTCCTTTGTGAAGATGCAGGAAAAATTTGTACGAGATCAGATTAAGGTTATTAACGCTGGTGCTATCAAAGTTGCCGGTGGTGTGCAAATTTCTGACAAGTACAAATGCAAGGTATGCGGTAAAGGGCTTATTCGCCGTCCGTCCAAAAAAGCCGGTCACTTCTGGTCCTGCAGCGGTTATCCCACCTGTAAGGAGTCTTACCCGGATATTAAAGGTAGTCCGAACTATAACCCCGTAAAACGCGCTTAATCGTGGAGGCAGTATATGACTGACACTAACGCAGTAATTCGCCCTGATGTTAACGACGCAATACAGGACAAATATCGCGATCTGATGACACCGGGATATGTAGCCGAGTTTTCCCCGGATGAAGCTGATCTTGCGGGAGCGTTCGAAGATGATGCACTGAATGCGCGTGACGCATATGAAAGTGCTTTTGATGCGGAGTAACGACCATGGCAGAAGCTAAAGCGAAAAAACCATTTCATGAGATTGTGGCTGAAAACCTGATAGCCCAGCTCAAAGAGGGTACGGCGCCATGGCAGAAGCCATGGAATCCGGGCGCACCTGGTGCCGCTCTTCCCATGAACCCTACCACCGGTAAACGCTATAAGGGCATTAACGCGATTCACCTTATGGCGCAGGGTTACAGCGATCAGCGCTGGATGACCTATAAGCAGGCGACAGCTGCAGGTGCGCAGGTGAGGAAAGGCGAAAAAAGTACGCATGTCCAATACTGGAAATTCACTGAGGAACGTATCAAGCGCAACGATGATGGTAGCATTGTGCTCGATAAAGATGATAAGCCGGTAAAGGAAACCGTCCAGCTGGAGCGTCCGAAAGTATTTATTGCCTCAGTGTTTAATGCGGAGCAGATTGACGGTCTTCCACCAATGGCCGTTCGCCAGGATA
>NZ_CP115126.1:0-74792 GCF_056673335.1 Enterobacter cloacae complex sp. HYC033_NIDB
GAGCCATTCTGCGGCGGCACGGAGTCAGATTTTTCAGTCTTGTAAACCATTTCCTGGCCTATTTTGATCCAGTCCACCTTTATCAGGCGGGCTTTCAGACTGACGCGCTGTTCGCCGGCATGGTCGCCTTTGTTCAGCGTAAATATGTCCGTGGACGGGTTACTCAGGTTAAAGCCCAACAGGACTTTCTTGTCTTCATCGACGGCTTTCTGGCAGCGGGCGATAAGGCTGGTTGCCTCTTTACCTGCGACAGAAATGTCAAAACGGACGTAGGCCGGATTATCAGTCGGACCACTCAGTGCATTTATTACGCAGCTGAGGAACGAGCCATTCTGATGGTTAACCTGGCGGATGTTGCTGAGATACCCGATGCCTTTGATAGTCAGGTTGAAGTACTCAGATTTTGCAGATGCAGAAGTATTGTTTGCAGACATGATGTTTTCTCCATGGAGGTAAAAAAAGGTACGGCGGAGAAACCATCTGCCCTGACGGGAGTGGTTTCCCGTCGGGGGTCAGGATCGGTTGAATCCTGAGAGTCTGGTATGTTGAAAGGACCTCAATCACTGTGCAGTGATATCCGTTTCCAGAGGTTAAACGGATTTACCACCCGAAGGTATCCTCTCTCAGGCTGCGAGGATTTTCCGGTCACCCGAAGGTGTTTCTCTCAGACCGGTGAAACGTTAGCTGGCAGTCACCCTAAGGCGTTTCTCTCAGACTGCTGAAACTTTAGCTGGCTGTGAAAAACAGCGGTAAGCACTGTTGATTTTTAAACCAAACAAGCCTGGTGTCAACCCATAAAACCAGAAATGAAAACGGCGCTGCATATGCAACGCCGTGGGGGCTGTACCAGACCTTAATGTATCTCACTACTCCGGGGATCCGTTCCCGACGCGATTTTCACGGAGCGCATGCGTCTTACAGTTCCTGCCAGATGTGCGATGGCAGACCGTCGTGCCGGTTGCCAGATTAATCCCGTTAAAGTTAAGCTGGCTGCCTCCGGCAAAGGGGTACATATCGAAGCGTAGTCACATTAGCAGAACCCGGCCCGGGGTTGTACAGTGAAATAACTCATCACTGTGCGGATGATTCTGTTTTTGTCCCTGATGCTGCTTTTTTGCGCTTTGTGGTCTTTTTCCCGTTGGTGTTAATAATACCTTTGCAGTCTGGGTAACGCACGCAACCCCAAAAATCTCCTTTCTTACCTTTGCGTTTACGTGTGGGCCCTTTGCATAACGGACAAGGGGGCGTGACGGGAGCGGTGATTTTCACACTGTCCTGGCGGCCTTTTTCGACAAGGTGACGGGTCCACTGCAGCTGCTTTTGCATAAAGACCGCAAGCGACATTTTCCCCTGCGAAATATCATCCAGTGCCTGCTCCCATAATGCGGTCATGCCCGGGCTCGTCAGCGTTTCCGGCAGGGCCGCAATCAGCTCCCGGGCCATCTGCGTTGAGTGGATGTGCTTCCCTTTTTTCTCCAGATAGTGTCGTTTGAAGAGGGTTTCGAGTACTGCCGCACGCGTCGCCTCTGTGCCCAGACCTGCGTTATCACGCAGCACTTTCTTGAGCTTCGGGTCACTGACGAAACTGGCCGCGTTCTTCATGGCAGCAATCAACGTCCCCTCCGTGAACGGTTTAGGCGGACTGGTTTTCATATCTTTAACCTCAGAACCGGTGACAGCGCAAATATCCCCTTTTGCCAGCGCCGGCAGCGCCATACTGTCACCGTCGACGTCCTCTTCATCGTCATCTTTTTCAGCCTGGAACAATGACTTCCAGCCCGTCACCACACCGACTTTCCCGCGTGTACGGAACAGCTGACCACCGATATTGAAAGACGCCTCCGTCACGTCAGATTCCTGCAGCGGAAGGAACTGGGCGAAATAATGCTGGCGAATCAGATGGTAGACCTTCAGCTCATCGGCGCTGAGGCGCGACAAATCAAATGCCTGTCGGGTGGGAATGATGGCATGGTGCGCGGTGATTTTCTTGTCATTCCAGACACGCGAGACAAACTTCCTGTCCAGCTGATTCAGTACCGGGGCCACAGCGGGATCGGATTTTGCCACTGCCGCCAGAACGTCGGGTATTTCCTGCTGCATCGAAGTTGGAAGGAAACCGCAATCTGTCCGGGGGTAGGTGGTCGCTTTGTGGGTTTCGTAGAGGGATTGGGCAATGGCGAGCACATCATTTGCGCCCATGCCGAACTTTCGGGAGCAGACCTGCTGAAGGGTGCCCAGGTCAAAACAGAGGGGGGCCGCCGTTTTTTCCCGCTTCTGTGTTACCTCCAGTACCACAGCCCTGCCCTGCTGCTGACACAACTGCCCCACCGCCCGGGCGGCCTGGGGATTGATGCAACGCTTTTCCTCATCACAGTACTGCTCAACGGGCACCCAGACTGCCCGGAACCGGACGCCCTCTTTTTCAATAAGCGCATGTACCTGCCACCAGGGCTTTGGCACGAAGGATGTGATTTCATTATCCCTGTTAACCACCATAGCAAGCGTCGGCGTCTGTACCCGCCCGACGGACAGCACTTCTGACACCCCTGAGTCACGGGCCTTAAGGGTATAAAGACGCGTCAGGTTCATGCCAATGAGCCAGTCCGCCTGGCTCCTGCCCTTGCCGGCATCATACAGCAGGGCTGTTTTTTCCCCCGGAAGAATACTGCTAAGTGCTTCCTTCACACTGGCCTCATCCAGGGCTGACAACCAGAGCCGGCGTACCGCGCCACTGTAGCGGCAGTATTCCATCAGCTCACGAGCGATCACCTCGCCCTCGCGGTCGGCATCGGTTGCGATGACCACTTCAGACGCCTTTTTGAGCAGCTTACTGATAACGGTGAACTGCGATTTTGTCTGCTCTTTAACGACCATTTTCCAGGCCTCAGGCAGCACAGGCAGAACATCGGCACGCCATGGCCTGCCATACTGCTCGCCATAGGCTTCAGGGCTGGCAGTTTCGAGTAAATGGCCGACCGCCCAGGTCACAACGATGTTACCGCCGCTGATAAATCCCTGCTCACGCTTGCTGATACCCAGCACGCGGGCAATATCCTTTGCCTGGGAGGGTTTTTCACACAGAAAGAGTTGCATGTGTTGCCTCCCGCATCAGCGTTTTTCACCCGCCGCAACAGCGCGGACATCATTCATCAGCTTCGTGACGCCGGACCCGGCCAGACGCTGTGATGATGATGAGCGATAGACAACATAGAGCCTGCTGCCGGACCCGTTTTTCTCGATTTCGATATCCAGGTGATCACGTCCGTTCCAGTCGGAGCCCATTTTGTAGTAGCTGCCCGGCATGGCGTCCCAGACGGGATGCGCATCATCTTCTGCCGCCGCTTTCCAGTCCCCGTCATTTGCGGCCTGCCGCAGTGCCTCAAGCTCCTGTGTGGAGATAAATTTGTAATGGCGCTTCAGGCGGGCCGCCGCGGTATCCACATCGACCGGCACGGAGAACGTTTTATCGACGGACTGCATGGCCTGTTGCCCCGCCGGGCTCATCAGCGGCATCCCGCCACTTTCTCCGCTGTCGTTGCCGCCTAACGTTTTTGTCAGGTTCGCAGCGGTATCGCTGACCTGTTTATTAATCGCAGCCCAGTCCGTTGTTGCGCATCCGCTCAGTAAAAAGAAGGAGGTGAGGAGGAACACAGGGCGAATCATATTATTTCTCCTCCTGAACGGCTTTTCTCAGAGGTGGAGAAAAGGAAGAGCGTTTCTTACCAGTAAGAATGTCAGTATCGGGCATGCCCAGTTTTTCTATTGCCTGTTGTGCTTCTTTAGTCTGGATTGCTATGTCAGCACGGTTAACCTTGACGGTTCGATAAAGGCGTAGCACACCATATACTTTTCTGATTAAGTGAGCGCAATGGCTCAGTAGTTCATCGCGACGGTTGCGGGATATGAGACCGTAATGAGCCGCCTGGAATGCTTTAAGGGCCATCTGGTCATATCCGACGAGTACCCATACACATCTGTAACCCAGCGGAGAACGACTGTATACGCCTATATTAAGTGGAGACGAGGAGGCAATGTCAGAAAATGAAACAGCAGGGGGAACTGATTTCAATATGACCTCAAGTTCTTCTACCCGGCTTTTGATATGTTCTCCAGCTTCATTCAAAAGCGTTTCAACCCTGAACATCGCCTCATCTGCCCATGGGTTATCTGCCAGGGAATCCTGATAAATAATTCCTGAGCGCTTAATAGCCTGGGGCATACTCATGATGGCATGCTTAACTTTCTTTACACCCTCCTTCGCCTGAGCCTGCGGGCGGCCTTCCCAGAGACGGATAGCATAGTTTGAGTGGATCTCGATTTTCAGGGAGGATGTGAGTCCGCCCGGTTTATCGCTTCGCGTTTCATTTTCAGTGGTCATGAAATCATCTCCTGTAAGATCCCGGTCAGGTTCGACCTGAGTCAGTGATACTCTTCAGGCAGGAGCTTGGGGACAACTAGAAACCAGATCCCTAATCTCGGAAATTCACTTATATGGCTTCATAGCGGGCTGGCTCAGGGCGTTGAAGTAGTCAGTTATATAGAATGACACCTCAAACTGCTTAAAAATCAAAAGATAAAATCCTTTCATGTTTTACTCAAACCAGACCCATACAGTGCTGTACATTTTTTATCCGCCGCTGCCACTCGCAGCACTGTTTGCTTTTTAACCACTGCTGCCACTCGCAGCACCGATTACTTTTTAACCACTGCTACCACTCGCAGCACCGATTGCTTTTTAACCACTGCTGCCACTCGCAGCGGTGGTTGTTTTTTAACCTCCGGTTCTAGAAGTAGCTATCTATCGTTTAGCTTTCTACGAATATCTCTAACCAAATTTCGTATGTTCTCTTCCGATACAGGATGGACAGAAGAACGTGGTTCTGGCTTCCACAGCTGTTGTTCAGGACGCTGAGCATTTTTTTGCACGGCACTCTCAGGCGAATCATCAGCCTGACGGGGCGCGTATAACCTGCCCTCACGGGCCTTTTTCATTACGGCCAGCAACCAGCCAACCGGGTTGCTGAGCTGCTGGCGTGCCATCACCTTTTGCAGGCTGAGCAGCACAAGTTGTGCCTGTTCTTCAGGCAGCGCCTGCAGCTGGGCGGTCAGCATGGCAATATCTTCTGCCGGCACAAGTTCATGCAAACTGTCGGGAAGCACAGGTTTACCCGGTACGTACGTATTTTTATTCACACTGTGTGTGATACTACGTACGTAATGGTTCGGTTTCCGAACCCGGTCATAACTGCCTGTTTTTACTGGCAGTACGGATTCCGAACTCAGTGAATTGTTGTATCTTTCTGGGCTGAGTTCGGTATCCGAACCCTGTTTTTTAGCGATGATTCCTGGCCGTTTATGACTGAGTTCGGTTTCCGAACCCGGTGCGGGACGGGGTATTCGGTGATGATGTTTCGCCATCTGGCTGGGCGTCTGTGGGCGGTCCAGACGCGATTCGATCAGCGCAAGATGGCTGCGATAATGGCGCATGGTGGGGTCGTTTTTTATATCGTCGAGCACTTCGCGGGCGGTCTGGCTGATAGTCCGGTTTTTACTCAGGCAGGCATCCGCCACCGTATCAAGGAAGCGGGGGTCGAGCGTTTCCGCATCGCTGAACGTCAGGGGCTCATCGTGCTGAGCATAGATATTCCCCCGCACCCGCCCTTTATCATCCCGCACGCGTTTACAGAGGCTGAGCCAGCCGGTTATTCGTAGCATAAGCAGGACGCGGCTTACCGTTTCCCTTGAGGCTTTCCCCTTTCCGGGTGAGGCAAGCTGCAGTTGCAGTTCGTCATAGCTGGGGAAAACTGCCCCCTCATTATTTTGTGCATACAGCCGGATCATCATCCAGCCCATCTTGTCCAGTGGTGACAACCGCGTGTCGAGCAACAGCCGGCGGGGAATGGAATCATGCACATTTCCGGTAAACAGCAGGCCGTTACGTATCCTGCCATCATCCCGCCGGGGTCTGGCCGCAAGGCGGGCATTCATTTTATCCAGCGTATAAGCAATCAGGCTTTCTGCAGGCAGACTCATTATTTTTCCTTTTCGGCCGCCATCACGGCCGTTCTGAACTGTCAGTATGCTTAGTAATGCACCCGCGTACGGGTGCAGGGTAAACAGGCTGTCATGCTGCTATTTCCGTATGGCGCTGTTATAGCGTTCGTGGCTGAGAAGAAGCCATGTCCGGCCTTCGTTGCGACTCAGCAAACGCCAGAACGGGCCGAGATCGATTTTGTAGTAACCGCAGCCTTTCTCATCGAGCCGGGTGTAATTACGCGCCCCCTGCCGGAAACGGCGAACCTGACGTAACGCCTTCTGACAGCATTGCGGCGGCGTACCATGGGGAGCCCGCAGGCCCGGCGCAACCATCCTGTATTTCATGCCGTCTTCCTTACCGGCATTCGTGCCGGAGAAGGCTGCCGGGTTTTGTGCCAGCCGCGGACGGCATGCCAGACGGACGTCAGCGAGACGTTCATCTGTTCTGCAGCCAGCATCATTACGTCCAGCCCGTCAGCACTTTCCGCATCTTCAACGCCGGACTTTTGCCACTGACGCCACAGGGCGGCGTTTTCCTCATCACCCAGTGCGTTACCGCGCCCCGGCCGGACATCGATACCGGCAATACGACGGCGGGCCGCCACGTCCGTACTGGAGAGCCCGAAGTAATTGGCCATCAGTTCAATGGAGCCGCCCAGCGCCAGCGCCCGATCGATACGCTGGAGTCGTTTCTGTTCCGTCCGGGCCTGCTGCAGCATGCGCACCAGATTGCCGTGATTGATGCCCACACTGATGATCGACACCTCACTGCCGGAAAGGTAGTGAAGCTCTTCGAGCGAGAGCCCCTGCAGCATCTGCATTTCCTCGCGGTTCAGTCCCAGCGATTCGCAGCGGCGCAGATAGCCACTTCTGAGATCCATAACCAGCTGCATCAGCAATCCGTTGGCAGCCTGAGATAAACTGTTCATCATTCCCCCTTAATCCTGACGGTAACCAATGGCTGCCGGACCCCGGCCGCTGACACCATGATGAATACGGGCATTTTGTCCGGCTTCATACCCCTGATAACGTGCTGTATCCGCCCCGCGGCAGGCTTTCAGTTCACGGGTTGTGACTGTTTTCATACTGCGGCTTTCCAGCCAGTGGCTCATCACCTGCTCCTCCTCGCTGCTGATGTCAGTTGCCGATATCACCTCACGCACCCCACATACCCAGCCGTCACGGAACTGCTCCGCTCTCGCCCGGCGTGTGGCCAGTTTCAGCCGCTTACTCTGGGTTTTGAGATAAGAATTTGTGGCATCTTTCAGCTGGCGCGTCAGCACATCAAAGGCATAGGCTGCTATCTCAGGTTTTTCACTGAATCCGTAAAAGGTTACCGAACGGCGATACCCGGCAGAGGTCTGACGCCATGAGTAATAAGCGCGGCAGCCAAAGGCATGACAGACGCCCCGGACAAGGGTCACCATCCATTCCGGAACTTTTTCAGCATCCGAAGGGGCCGTGCGGGAAGACGCCTCGCGCACAGATGTAAGACTGGCGTCAAGCTCGCTGATACCGTATCTGGCCATCAGCTTCTGGGCACGCTGCAGGGCCAGTCCTGCCTCATGGGCATTACTGTTGCTGCGGCCCAGCTTCAGCAGTTTCCTGACAAGATTCAGCAGTCGCAACTGTCGCTGTGAGTTATTCATCACTGTTATCCTCCCCGTACGTCAGACCGCGTTGCAGCTCCCGAAGACGGCGCATAACGCGCATCAGGCGCAGCAGTTTCAGAGCATCTTCATCTGTCAGTGCAGGTGCTTCCCCCTCACCCGGGCCGCCGGTGAAAAGCTCCGGCAGACCACACACTCCTGCCGCAGGATGCAGCGCAGGCGCTTCGCCGGTCAGGCCCAGCAGAAATGCGGCGGCTTCAGAACACACCTCACCTGCCCCGACGTAACCGGCAGACATGTCATTGTCGCGTTGCGGAAGAATTTCATCTTCGCAGCCAAGGACCTCACCCAGCTCCCAGGCCAGACGAAAAGCGGTATTCTGCAGGTGTTCGATATCGTCCTGATGGGCCGGCACATGCCAGATGCTGTCATTAGTCACTGGCGCGTCATCCTGCAGGACAACTTCAGGTTCTGGTGTTAAAAGAGAAAGCAGGCCATCCTCCCCATTGTCCTCTTCTCCACCATTCTCTTCTCCGTACCCATCGGAGAGGGTAACCAGCCCGCTAACATCCCCGCTCTCACCTGAAATGACCGGCGCGGCACCGTACATATCTGGCTGAACCTCATGCCGGGGGGGCTGTTTATCCAGTTTTTCAGGTGGGGTATTATCCGGGGCGGGCGTTACCGGCTCTCCTGAGATTTCACGACGTGGACTGGAGAAAGGCTGCGCGACCTCAACAGACTTCTGCGCCGGTGTGGCCTGACCTGCAGAGTCAGCGGTGACGAGGCTGTTTACGGGAGGGATGGACACCGGTTCTGGATCGCCGAAGTGATGTCTGCGGTTACGTTCTTTAGGATCCAGTTCCATCATCCAGCGGTCATAATCCAGCTCCGGATGGGGCAGCGCATGCAGTAAATCACCAATTAATTCATCGCGAAACATCTCAAGAGACCACAGTTCCGGTGAGTTGAAACGGCCACAACACTGGCCAAAAACGTCGCTGAAGGATTTGTCGCCTGTGTCTGAAATCAGGCAAAACTCATCCCACACGCGTTCAGCATCATGCCGGAGCGCCAGCAGCGCCGTTATCTGAGGCCTGCCGAGCCCGGACTCAAGCAGGTCTGGGATCCACGGAAAAAGATATTTCAGTGCATCTTCCATACGGCTGATAGTTGAATTATGTACCGGCAGACCTTCACGGGTCAGAAGCTCTGACAACTGTCGTAAAGAGACTGGCTTTCCTAACTGCTCTTCATATATAGAGCGGGCTTTGTGGATCCCCTGCGCTTTTTCAATAAAACTCAGTTCCCCGCGCACTTCATTCTCTGCCAGATGGCCGATAACACACTGCAGCCGTCCCGGCCACGGCTTGAACAACACATGGACACGGAAAAAACGGTCTTCTCCGGTCTCCTGCCACAGTTCTGACAGGATCTGATAACGTGTATTACCACCGTCGCTGAAGATGTACATATCGGGCTCACCATCCGGGTCACGGGTGACTTTGGGTACGGTGTCCAGCCCGCGCGAACGGATGGAAGCCTTGATATCGTCATAACGCGGATTGCGTGATGTTCGCGGATTATCAGGATTCGGGCTTAACTGGTCGAGCGTCAGGACCATGGGCATTTCAGCCGCCGGCATGACGCTGATATTGCCGGCCGCCTGCGACTGGCGTCCGGGCTGCAGCATGGCAGCCCCCACATTAGAACTTTTACGGCTCATGCCTGTTTCCTCCCGCTGCGGTAACCGAAGTCATAGCTGCCTTCCTGAAACTCCGAAAAGAGGGTATAACGCCCGTCAAATTTGACTTTCACCGTGCCGGTTGGCCCCTGCCGCTGCTTGCCGACAATGATCTCAGCCACCCCGGCATCAGGAGTGCCGGGGTTATAAACCTCATCCCGGTAAATAAACATGATGAGGTCTGCATCCTGCTCAAGCGCACCAGAGTCACGCAGGTCACCATTATTAGGGCGTTTATCGGCCCGCTGCTCCACCAGGCGGTTGAGCTGGGAAAGCGCCAGTACCGGACAGCCCAGCTCTTTACCGAGCGCCTTAAGCGAGCGGGAAATTTCCGCTATTTCCTGCGTGCGGTTTTCCTGCTCGGGGGAGCGGACAAGCTGCAGATAGTCCAGCATGATGAGAGAGGGTCTGCCGTATTTGCGGACATAGCGACGGGCGCGGGCGCGCAGTGTAGCCGGGGTCTGGTAGCTGGTATCATCAATGATCAGACGGTTTTTCCATTCAATAATGCGACCGGTAGCCGCTGACACGCGAGCCCAGTCTTCATCATCCATGTTGCCGCTGCGAAGCCGGGACAGTTCCACCCGGCCTTCCATCGCCAGCAGGCGCATCATCAGCTGCTCTGAGGGCATTTCAAGACTGAACACAAAGACGTGATCGTCAGGTTTTGCGCCCACGGCCGCGGTGCAGGCGGCCATGGCCAGCGACGTTTTTCCCATGGAAGGACGGGCGGCCAGCAGGGCCAGATCGCCGGGCTGGAGACCACAGGTCATCGCGTCCAGTTCACTGAAACCGGTCGGTGTGCCGGTGAGGCCGTCACTGGCGGACATACTTTCCAGATGCGTCAGCAGTTTATCCAGCGCCTCGTTAACGCCGGTCTCACTGTTGAGCTGCATGGCTCCCTGTTCGGCAATGTTAAACAGCTTACCTTCGGCCGACTCAAGGATGCCGGCCGAGCTGGCTTTCGGGGCCTGCACATCGGAAAGAAGACTGTTACCCACTGTCATCAGCTGCCGCAGGCGGCTTTTCTCCGCCACCACGCCGGCGTAAGCAAGGATATTGGCTGCAGACGGCGTGTTTTTACTCATTTCAGCCAGATAAGCAAAGCCGCCACACTGTTCAAGGTCGCCTTTGTTCTCCAGCCGTTCCGTAATAGTGATGAGATCGAGCGGTAGCCCTTCTCCGGCCAGCTCGGCCATGACGCGGAAGACCATACGGTGCGGCCGGGAAAACAAATCTTCCGGGGAGATTTGCAGTATCACCTCATCCCACCGGTCGTTATCAAGCATCAGTCCGCCCAGTACGGCCTGCTCAGCCTCATAAGAGCAGGGCATCATCATCTCAGACATGACGCACCTCCCGGGTCAGAACGTCACTGAAATGGCTCTGCCACTCAGGGAACAGTTCACACGCGAGGTCGTGCATGGTGACGGCTGCGGCCGGACCTTTGCGGCGTGTTTTGTATTCCAGACGATGCACGGGCTGCTGCTTGACGTGCCCCAGTTTGAAAATATCCAGCGCCTCGATACGGGTATTGAGTAAACGATAAACGTCACGGTTGCCCAGCGCAGAGGCGTCGTAATGTTTTTCGTTAATGATGGCGGCAAGACCGTCCATTGCTTCACGGTCAAGCAGAGTGTTTTCGATACAGTTGACGAGAATGGAAATATCAGGAAGGCGGATACCGTAATTTTCATAGGTTTTCAGGCGGGTAAGCATGTGAAGGGAGCCGCGGATAAATTCACGGACATCCGGAAGGATGGGTTTAACAACGCCCATCACATTACCGGTAGAGGACAGGAGGGAAAGCTCAGTCATAACGCCTGTTGCGCCTTTAGAATCCACAATAATGGCGTCATAACGGTTAAAGAAAGGATGCTGAAGTATGTTACGCAGGCGAAGACGGCCATCTGCAGCGTGGAGCATCGCGGTCGGCAACAGTTCGTCCGGGTCGTTTGAGTAGATGACATCGAGATTTTTTATGGCGGTCTGCGAAATGCATTGCGTATGGTCACTGACCATCTGCATCAACAATTCATAGAGACCGAATGGGGATTCATGCTCCAGCGCGAAGATACTGCTGGCTGTGGGCTGGGAATAGTCTGCATCCACAAGAAGGGTATTCAGGCCAGCATCGGCAAGAAAACCGGCAAGGTAAGCAGCAAACGTGGATTTGCCTTCTCCACCTTTGGGAGAGATAACGGGAAGTATTGTCATTTTGCACATCCAAAACAATGGTTTGGATGTATGCGTTAGCGATTATTCACATCTCTGTAACACAAAGGCAAAAAATTTAACTTTCCGGCAATGGGATTGAAAATCCCCGTGTCCTTGGTTCGATTCCGAGTCCGGGCACCAAAATTTATATTAACGGACCTCCACGGAGGTCCGTTTTTGCATTATGAACCCGCCAGAATCACTATTTCTGCATTCCCTTAATGACATCCCGACCACTGCGTCAGCAGCGCATGCAGTTTAGCCGGCTCCAGAGGCTTGCGGAGCACCAGGTAACCCTCCTGCTCCGCCTCCAGCAGAACCGGTGAATTAAATTCGCCGCTGACTATCGCGCCGCTCATATCCGGCAGACGTTCAAAAAGCGCTTTCAGGATGTCGAAGCCGCTTTCGCCCGATCGCAGGCGCTGGTCGCACAGCACGGCGAACGGCGTAAAGCCGTCGTCGATTATGGCAAACGCTTCTTCAGCCGAGGCCGCACAGCGTACGTCGATTCCCCAGACGCTCATCAGGCTCTCCCAGGCAGACGTCACCAGCGGGTCGTCATCAACGACCAGGCAGGAACCGTGCAGCGGCGCATAGCGTACCGGCGTGGCGGTGTTGTCAGCGGCGGGCGGGGTGTCCAGCACGCTATCTTCGCCAGCATATTGGATAAAGCGCATCCAGAAGCGCGAGCCTTTCCCTTCAATAGATTGCATCCCGTATTTCACCTTCATGAGCTTGGCACAACGGGCAACGACGGCCAGTCCCAGCCCGTGCCCGGCGCTGTCGATCTTCCATGCCAGCTCGGGGCGGTAGTAAGGTGAGAAGATTTTGCCCTTCTCTTCATCGGCGATACCGACTCCCGTGTCCCACACCTCCACCATACACTCGTCACCGCGCGGTCGGATGGCGACCAGCACCCCGCCCTGGAGCGTGTAGCGAAGGGCGTTTTGAATCAGGTTAATCAGGGACTGTCGCACCAGCAGCGGATCGCCCATCACGTCGATACGGCGTTTAGGCCGCCGGATGCACAGCCTAAGCGCGCGGCTGTTGGCCTCTTCACGAAACAGCGTGATGACCGAGTCGAGCAGAGCACCGATATCCACTTTGGTCGGGGCAGAGAGGACATTCCCGGATTCTATTTTGCTCAGATCGAGCAGAGAATTGAGCATTAAATGCACCGAGCGAACGCTCTGCTGAAGGTCAAGGAGTTGCGGCGTCAGGCTGTCGTCCCGGTTTCGGTGGAGGATGGCTTCGATCAGAAAGCCCATTGCGTGTACGGGCTGGCGCAGATCGTGGCTGGCGGTGGTCAGAAACTGATTTTTATCCAGCAATGCCTGCTCCGCGTCCTCTTTGGCCTGACGAAACTGTTCCGCAAGGCGTGAGCTTTTTTCCTCAAGCAGCGCTTGCTGAATAAAGAACGCATGGGAAGTTAACGCATGGCGGTAAATCGCGAAGCCGTAAAGCAGATTCAGCATGAGCACGATGAACATCAACTCATCCAGCCGCCAGATAATACCGAGGTTCAGCACCCCCCAGGAGGCGAAGAAAAAACGCGTAAAGGTACTGATGACAGGCGTCAGATGCGTCGCATTGGCGGCGACGATGGCGGCAATGCTGATATTAAGTAACAGGAAAAAGTCAAAATTCTGCGTCTGTGGCGTAATTAAATAGAGTGATGAAATTCCCAGCCCGTGAATAAAGGCAATATTATTAATACGCGGAAGCCAGCGTCGCAGAACGTCCCTTTCACCGTTTTCTTTCGCTTCACGCTGATAGCGTCGGTGCAATATTCGTATCGCCACGGCACATAGCAGATAAATAATTATCCAGATAATCGTCGGGCCGAGTTCATCCCCAAGCATATAAATCCAGATGGCGAAAGGAATACCAACAAAGGGTACCGCACTAAAGCTGAATACCAGCCGCAGAAAGGTGTTGTTTAGCAAACGGATCTGCGCCGGAGGAGAGATACCATCATTTTGTAAGCTCTGAAAAAACCTCATTCCGACGGTTCCTGCTTGCCATGCAGAAGCGTGATGGCTTCGACCCGGCTGTTAACGCCTATCTTTTTCAATATATTGCTGATGTGTTCTTTGACCGTGGGCTCAGAAATTGAAAGCTGGGCGGCGATACGTTTATTTGGCAGGCCGCGCATAATCATATTTAACACGTCTATTTGTCACGGCGTTAAGTTAAATTTACTTAACTTCCCATTATTCGTCTTAACGGAAATTTCGTTTCCCTCAGGAAACCAGGTCTGATTATCAGCGAGTGCGAAAACGGCCCGCGAGAACATCTCAGGTGGCTCGCTTTTCAATACAAAACCGTGTCCCCCGGCGGCATTAACTTTGCGCCAGATATCATTATTGTCATCCCCGCTGACCACCAGGAGTCGTACCTGTGGGTAAAGTTGTTTAACTTCTTTGAGTAATTTCAGGGCCGTTCCGGAAGAGAGCCAAAAATCGATTACCAGCAAACGTGGCGGGCCATGATCCCTAATTTGGCGGTAGCAATCATCCTCATTCGTCACCACACACGCCTGTTTAAACTGGCAATGTGTAATCAGAAAATTGGCGATGCCGCTTGCTACCAATGGATGGTCATCAACGACTAACGCATAATTCTGTCCCAAAGGAGCCTCCTTTTACCTTCGCATATCTTAGAGTACAGATGAATTATTATCTACCCACCCTACTTTAGGAGGGTTTTTTCGATTAGGAAAGAGAAATATATTATTCGCTGATTTGGGTAAAAGAAAACATAAATACAATCAGTGAAATTAACTGGTTGGATATCAAGGATAATTTATGAAAAAACCACTAATCGTTTTAACCGTTACGTTGATGCAAGCCGGTTGTTCCACGTTGAAAACCGATCAGGCTATTCCACTCCTACAGGCGGAGACCGCTAAAATGCTGGGACTGGGCTCATCGGATGAAATAACTGTATCCAACGTTAATGGCGCCCAGCCGGACGCACTGGGAGGACAAAAACTCTCTTATCGCGCCACGACAGAAAAAGGGCGTATTTTCGATTGTTCATCGATGATGATGCCGGGAATTTTAGGATCTGCACCGACGCTGAGCGCGCCAACCTGTACACCAGTTGTCACACATAAATAATTAACGCCACATCAAAAGGCGTACATAAATAACGCCTTTTACATTATCTGACGTATCTGAGTTTTCATATAAAAACGATGTTCCTGACATCATGCTAATGAGTACGGAGATAGCCCGTGAATAACTCTACATCGCATTCTTTAGCGGTTAAGACGCCGCTTTCCAGACTTTACCTCGCTCTATTTTCCGCGCCGCTGTTACTGTTTTTACCTGCCGATGTCGCGCGTGCAGCCGATGCCTTTTTTGATGGCGACTCGCGTATTACCGAAACGCTGGGTTACACCGGAGATGTTTATGTTGGACGTAACCAACGCGGAAACCTGCTGATCGATAATGGCAAAATCACCGCCTATAACATCAATATCGGTCGGCTGTTCGACGGCAAAATTTATGAAAGCGTGGTCACGGTCCGTGGGCCAGACGCTGAGCTTAACGCGGTGAACGATCGGTACGTCCTTCGCGGCGACCTGAATCTTGGCCTCGGCACCCTGCGAGTCGAAGAGGGCGCGCTGGCGAGCGCAAAGGAGATCGTTGTCGGCACCACCCGCGGCTACGACAGCCACCTAATCGCCACGGGTGCCGGCTCTCGTGTGACCAGTAATTTTCTCAGTGTAGGCACCGATCTGGGCGCACGCTCCACGCTTGCGATTGAAGACGGCGCGTCGCTCAGCACCGCTTACGATGCGCGCATCGGCAACGGTACCGGGCCGGGTGAAACCGACACGCTGAGCCCGAAAGCCACCGTCACGGGGAGCGGGTCACAGTGGAACGTTGGCCGTACGTTGACGCTATATGGCGACCTGGATGTGGTGAACGGCGGAACGGTTAACGTTGGCGGCGTGCAGGTGGCGGGCGTCTCCGGCGCAGGGAAAACTGCCGAACTGGTTATTGCAGGCAAGGACTCGCGCTTTACCAGCGGCAGCAGCGTGAGCGTGGGCGATTACGGCAATGGCGTGCTGTCTGTGATTGACGGCGGTTCATTTTCCGCTGGCAGCAATGCGCTGATCGTGGGGACATCGGGTTCCGGCTCGAACCGGGGTGCGCTCATCATCGGCAGCCGCGGCAATATGGACACCGGCACGGGTTTAACTGAGCCAACGCTTGGCACGGCGGGCGGCGCAGGTACCCTCGATGCGAAGACGGCAATCAGCCTTCGTGGCGGACTGTTCGGCAGCTATGTCTACTTCAACCATACCGACGGAAATTACCTCTTCAGCAACACGATGAGCGGTGAAGGTGATGTGATCAACACCTCCGGGCAGACGACGCTGAACGGCGATCTTTCCGCACTCAAGGCGAACGTAACCGCGCGGGGCGGTAAAGTCATCATTGCCAGCAATATTAATACCCAGCCAGAAGACGATATCTTTGACGTCCAGACCCTTAGCGCGGAGAACGGCGGCACGTTGATCCTCAACGCGACGGCGGGTTCAGACGTCAGCAACGGGGTGGGTTATAGCAGCGCCGCGTCAATCAAGTCCGGCGGCACGCTGGGCGGCAACGGGACGCTGGGCCAGACCGAGATCCTGTCCGGCGGACATATCTCGCCCGGCGACGGCAATATCGGTACGTTGACGCTGAAACGCTATCTGAACTTTATCGGCGAATCCTTCTATGACGTGGATATCGCAGGAGATGGCCGCAGCGACCAGCTACTGGTATCGGGTAAAACCACCATCAGCAATCAGGCTAAGGTACAGGTCACCGCGCTGGATCCGCAAACCAGCTATAAAACGGGCCAAAGCTACCGCATTTTGACCTCCGACGGGGGAATCGACGGTGAGTTCGCCGGAGCGATCTCCAAATCCGCATTCCTCGACGTGGCGCTTAAGCAAAGCACCAACGCCGTCGATCTGACCATCGCGCAGAAAGAAACCGGTGGCGAGAATCCTGGAGGAGAAAACCCCGGAGGCGAAAATCCTGGTGGTGAGAATCCTGGCGGTGCAAACCCCGGAGGCGAAAATCCTGGCGGTGAAAACCCCGGAGGTGAAAACCCGGGCGGTGAGAATCCTGGCGGTGAAAACCCGGGCAGCGGCAAGCCGGGCATTTTCCAGACCGTGGCCCAAAGCAGCAACCAGTGGAATACCGCTGGCGCGCTCTCCACGCTGACGCAAAGCGGCCCGTCGCTGGCGCTGTATAACTCGCTGCTTCTGCTAAGCGCACCGGAAGCGCGCGAGGCGTTCAACCAGCTTTCTGGTGAAGTTTATCCGTCAATGCAGTCCAACCTGATCGCTGGCAGCACGCAGGTGTTTAACGTGTTAAACCAGCGGATGCAGCGCGCGTTTGATAACGACAGCCTGCCGATACCACCGTTAGCCATGTCGCTGGTGCAGCAGCCGGAGCCGCAAAACAATGGCGTCTGGGGCCAGACCTTCAGCTCCTGGAGCCGAAACAGCGGCGACGGTAACGTGGGCAAGCTGGACGGCAACACCACCGGCTTCCTGCTGGGGGCAGATCGCAAACTGGCGGACCATAACGTGCGTGTCGGCGGCTACTTCGGCTACAGCCGGGGTGATTATGACGTCGACAGCCGTCGCTCCTCAACGGATACCGACAACTATCACCTTGGTCTGTATGCGGCGGGTCAACAGGATGCGTTCTCCCTTCGCGGCGCGCTGGGTTACACCTGGCACAAGATCGAAGGCGAGCGCAATGTTGATTTCAGCGGCTTCTCGGATCAGCTGAAGTCAGATTACGACGCGAACTCCCTGCTGGCGTTCACCGAAGCGGGCTACCGTTTCGGCCAGCCAGACAGGAATATTGAGCCGTTCGTCAATTTATCGTACATCCGGCTGCATACCGACAGCTTCAGGGAAGACGGCGGTGCCGCTGCGCTGAGCGTCCGTAACGAAACGATGAACACCTTCTATACGACACTCGGGTTGCGCGGTGTGACCGAGTTGCCGAAGCACGTTAACCTCTACGGTTCGTTGGGCTGGCAGCACGCCTATGGCGATAAGAATACCTCTTCGCGCATGGCGTTTGCGGGCAGCGACGCGTTCATTACTCAGGGACAGGCCGTGGATGAGGATGTGATGGTCGGTGATATCGGCGTGAGCGTACAGCTGTCGCGTGCTGCGACGCTGGATGTGGGTTACCAGGGACAATATGGTGCGGATACCCGCGTCAACTCTGTTAACGCCAATCTGCGCTGGTCGTTCTGAATTATTTCCATTAAAAGAACCCGCCCTCGTGGCGGGTTTCTGCTTTTGGCTTCTGACGAAGCTAGGGATCGTTCCCAACCACGTCCAGCAGTTTGTTTTTAAAGATAAACAAACACGCCTCGTTGAAGTTACCTGCTCCTAACCGCTCCGACAGCACCGTTCGCTTGCGATAGAGGCTTTTAACCGACATATTCAGCTTATCTGCAATCTCTTCCATTGACCTCCCTGCCTTCAGCAACCTGATCATTATCGCTTCGTGTCGACTCAGCCGTAAGTTAAGCAGCCATTTGGTTGTCAGACGCCTGCCTTTCATATCAAGCACCAGATTGAATAACGACGCCATATCCGGAGCCGTAAGCGACGTGTTCATAAACAGCTTCATACTGAGAAGATCCTCCTCTCGAGGACGCATATCCAGCATAACGCAGCAGATCGTTTTTCTCGTTCTGGCCGGATGGCGTATCAGGTAATCATATAAACGGAGCGGCGTACGGCTATCAATCAGTACAGTATATTCATTTGCGTCGGTATCAAATATGTTTCTGTCTATCGAACTGAGGCAAATTATATCCGGGAAAAATAGCCGCATCCCCCTGACAAGGAAACAATCCTGAGTCACTAACACTATTGAAGTCGCCACTAACCATCCCTTTTAGATTAAAGCAAGCCCGCCTCTTAAGAAACAAGAACGCTTTCGTTTATAGCGCTTTACATTTACGGCAAATGTTTTCTGGCTTTGATCATCCCTCAATATGACATTGGTGAGCTAGACTTTTTGCAGACTATCACTCAATGTCTGTCGTTAATTATAAATAAAAAAGAATTTCAGAAAAGTCACTTCTCTGAACATTAAGAATTTTTGTCATGAAACTTCCCAAACATGTACCAGAAAGTACTTTAATTAACTCAGCAGAACTTCATTTCGAATATAACAAAACAGGAAGCAGAGAAAGAAAAACCATTTAACATCAATCAGTTAAAAAGAACAATCCTGCACTGAATTATCTAAAAAACTTACTTCTTCCAGAATTATCCCAAAACCTCTCAGCCGCTTTTCAACTTATTTATCCCCCAACATATCGGGTGTACATTAAGCCCAATCAGACCACTGAGATGAGGGCTCATAATTACCTTTAAGTAAGTACCCCATAACGTAGCATCATTCAGATTTAATGTTCTCCTTTATGCCCTTTAACACAGAGTTAAAAGGCGGCCGTGTTATGCAATGGATTCACGATAAACAAATGGCAAATAGATATGGAAAGATCGCTTAGCTTCACTACGTTATTCTTTTATCGCACCACAATATTATTGCTCCTGCTTTTACTCTTTCCTGTTCTGGTTCAGGCTGATGAATCCGTTTATGAGCATCAGATACAACAGGCACGTAACGGTAATTACGCTCTGTTTCTTGATTACCTACAGCGCTATGAGCAACAGCATGCTTTAACACCCGGACAGGTTGCGGACTGGTTACAGGTAGCCTCCTGGGCAGGACGCGATGATGAGGTTATCCGGGTCTGGCAGCGTTATGGTATTTATATGCCGCTGCCCGCTCGCGCCATCGCTGCTGTCGCCCAGTCCAGAAGAAACCAAAAAGCCTGGCCATCCGCCTTATCGCTGTGGAAAGAGGCGCTCAGCCTTGCGCCAGATAACGACGATTACCGCATCGGCTATGTTAAGACCCTGGCCGATGCCCGCAGAGATCGCCTCGCGCTTTCGGAAGCCCGGCAGCTGGTTAAGGACGATCCTTCTCCCGCGCACCTTGAGACGCTCTCCTATGTCTGGATGCGCCAGGGAAAAAACGGGGACCGGCTGCTGGCGGACATGCGTGCACTGAACGCCGCTCCCGAGAATAATGCCCTTCTTCGCGAGACGATCGATGCGTTAACGGAAAACCGGGTAAGCACGCCTGCACTCTGGCTGTCGCAAAGCGCGGCGATGTCTCCCGCGGAGCGCCGCCGCCTTGAGCGTAACGCCGCGGCTGAAAGGGTACGCCTGGCGGATGTGCCTGGCAGAACGGAGAAAGAGCGCCTGCGGCTGGCACAAAACGCGTTAGATCGCTATCACACCCTGCTTTCCCGCTGGCAAAACGACCCGCAGGCGGCTGAAGACGTCGTCCTTGCCCGTATCGATCGGCTTGGCGCCCTGTATGCGCAGGGTAATTACCGGCAGGTCATTAGCGAATATGAGGCGTTGACGGCCGCACAGCATCCGGTACCGGACTGGGCCATCGGCTGGGTGATCTCGGCATATTTGCAGGAGAAAAACACCGTCGCCGCCTTCTCGCTTGTGCAACGCTATCCACACTACGCCTCCGATCCGCAGGATGAGGAGCATGCGCTTTTCTACGCCTGGCTGGATACGGGGCAGTATCAGACCGCCCGCCGCTACGTTGAGCGCGAGACCCGCAGCGTTCCCTGGACCCGCTACGATTTCGGATCCCCGACCGCTCAGCCGAACGATCGGTGGCTCACCGGACAGTCTCTCAAACTTAACTATTTGCTGGCGACCAACGCCCTGCCGGAGGCCGAAAAGCTGTCGTATCGTCTGGCATCAACGGCGCCGGGAAATCAGGGGTTACAGATTGATTATGCCGCCCTGCTTCAGGCCAGAGGCCTGCCGCGCGCGGCCGAGCAAAAGCTTAAACGAGCAGAGGCGCTTGAACCCGCGAATCTGGAGCTTGAAAAACAGCAGGCTTACGTCGCAATGGACCTTCAGGAGTGGCGTCAGATGGATTTACTGGCTGATGACGTGATTGCTCGCGCCCCCGCCGATCGCAGCGCCCGTCGCCTGGACAGGCTCAGAGCGGTCCACCACATGTCTGAGCTGCGTCTGAACGCGGGTAAAGGATTGCACTCAGATAACCCCGTCAGCGGTAGCCACGACATGAGCTGGGACGCCACGCTCTATGGCCCGCCCGTGGCGGATAACTGGCGGCTGTTTGCCGGCGCCCGCTATGCCCAGGGGAATTTCGACGAAGGTAAAGGCATCAGCCGCCACCTGTTGGGCGGCGTTGAGTGGCGCCCACGTGACCTCACGCTCGAAGCCGAGCTCTCCAGCAACCGCTATCACGGCACAAACAGGCCGGGCGCACGGCTCTCAACAACCTACAGCCTGAGTGATAACTGGCAGGTCAGCGGTAACCTCGAACACTTGTCACGTGCGACACCCTTACGGGCATTACGCAATGGGATCAGCGCCAACCGGGGTGAAGGTGGGGTGCGCTGGTATCAAAACGAGCGACGTGAATACCAGTTCAACGCCGCCGTCAGCCGCTTCTCGGACCACAACCGCCGTCAGGAATACACCCTCTCTGGGAAAGAGCGTCTCTGGCAGACCCCGACCCTGACGCTGGATCTCGAACCGGGGATCGCCGCCAGTAAAAACAGCCTGCGGAATACGCTCTATTACAACCCGGCACGGGATCTGTCCGTGACGGCTGCCCTGTCCGTTGACCATGAGATGTACCGCCACTACGACACCCTCTGGAGCCAGCAGTTCGTGGCAGGAGGGGGCAGCTACTGGCAGAAAAATCAGTCCGCGGGTGCCGTTACCCTGCTGGGTTACGGGCAACGCATCCAGTGGAACAACGTTGTCGATACTGGCGTGATGCTGAACTGGGATAAGCGCCCTTACGACGGCAAACGCGAGAGCAATCTCTCCGTCACGTTAGATGCGACTTTACGCTTTTAAGGATGAATATGCTGAACACACGTTTTTCTGTAAGCCTGATCGTCATCGGCTGGCTCTGCCTCAGCGCGAGCCTCTGCGCGCAGCCGCTCTCCTTTATGGCCCCTGAAAAGAGGCCGCAGCTGGAGGCCAGCAAACCCTGGCCCGAGAATCAGTTTCTGGTCCTGGCCTACCACGACGTTGAAGATGATGCCGCCGATCAGCGCTACCTCTCCGTTCGCACCAGCGCGTTAAACGAGCAGATAAGCTGGCTTTTGCACAACGGCTATCACGCCATCAGCGTGCAGGACATTCTGGATGCGCATGAAGGGAAAAAAGCGCTGCCGCCGAAAGCCGTTTTGCTCAGCTTTGACGACGGCTACAGCAGCTTTTACACCCGGGTCTGGCCTCTGCTTCAGGCCTGGAACGTTCCTGCGCTGTGGGCGCCGGTGGGCAGTTGGGTGGATACGCCGGCAAATCAAAAAGTTAACTTCGGCGGTCTGATGACGCCCCGCGATCGCTTTGCCACCTGGGATATGGTTCGCGAGCTCAGCCAGTCCCCGCTGATTGAGATTGGCTCGCATACCTGGGCCTCGCATTACGGCATTCCGGCCAACCCGCAGGGAAGCCGTGAACCCGCCATCGCCAACCGTTTTTTCGATAACGCGACGGGGCATTACGAAACCGATGAACACTTCAACCAGCGGATCGCCGCAGACGTACGCAAAGTCACCGATAAAATCACCCAGGTGACGGGAAAAGCGCCGCGTGCCTGGGTGTGGCCCTATGGGGCTGCCAACGGTACGTCGCTCGCTATCGCCCAGAAACAGGGCTATCAGTTGGCCTTTACCCTGGAAGACGGGCTGGGAAACGTGCGCGACCTCGGCAACATCCCGCGCCTGCTGATCGCTGGAAATCCGTCGATAAAAACCTTTGCCAACACGGTTAGCCGCGTTCAGGAGTTTGACCCGGTGCGCGTCATGCATGTCGATCTCGATTACGTCTACGATCCCGATCCGGCCCAGCAGACGAAAAACATCAACAAACTCGTCCAGCGGGTCTACGACATGAAAATCAGCCATGTGTTTCTCCAGGCGTTTTCGGATCCGCGGGGCGACGGCAGGATCGATGCGCTCTATTTCCCCAACCGTCGGCTCCCGGTCCGGGCCGATCTCTTTAATTTTGTCGCCTGGCAGCTACAAACCCGCGCGGGAGTGAAAGTCTTCGCGTGGATGCCGGTTCTCTCTTTCGATCTCAGTCCAGCCTTGCCGCGCGTGCAGCGCCGGGATCGTCAAACGGGAGCGTTGACCGTGGCCGCCGAGCCCTATATCAGGCTCTCCCCCTGGAGTCCGCAGGTTCGCCAGCAGGTAACGGAGATCTATGAAGATCTGGCCCGCTATGCCAGCTTCAATGGCATCTTATTTCATGACGACGCGGTGCTGACGGACGTTGACGATGCCGGACAGGACACGACCCGGCAGAAGAGTCAGCGGCTTATCGGCTTTACCCGCACCCTGAGCCAGGCGGTGAAAAACATCCGTGGCCCGCAGATCAAAACCGCGCGGAACATGTTCGTGTTACCCATTCTCGAGCCGGAAAGCGAGGCATGGTTTGCGCAAAATATGGATGATTTTCTGGCGGCCTACGACTGGACGGTGCCGATGGCAATGCCGCTGATGGAGTCCGTCCCGGCAGAAGAGAGCAATGCCTGGCTGACGCGTTTAGTCAAAGCCGTCGCCGCACGCCCCGGCGCGCTGAATAAAACGATTTTTGAGCTACAGGCCAGGGACTGGGCGCAGAAACCGCAGCGTGCCGTAGCCGATGAACGTCTGGTGGAGTGGATGCGGGTGCTCCAGCTGAACGGCATCAAAAATTACGGTTATTACCCCGACGACTTCCTCAACAACCAACCTGATATTTCGCGTATCAGGCCTGAATTTTCTTCGTACTGGTATCCTGACAATGACTGATCGCATTATCGCCTTCTCTATTTTGTGTCTGGTATTCGGGTTGCCGTTAGGCGTAGCCGCGCTGTTTACCGGCGAACTGATTCTGGACTTTGTCTTTTTCTGGCCGCTTTTTATGTCCGTGCTCTGGGTAACCGGCGGCCTCTATTTCTGGTTTCAGCTTGAACGGCACTGGTCGTGGGATAACGCAACACCCGCCCCCGCCTTAGCCGGTGAGCCGTTAATCTCGATTCTTATTCCCTGCTTCAATGAGGAACGCAACGCACGGGAGACCATTAGCGCCGCGCTGGGTCAGCGGTACTGGAATGTGGAAGTTATCGCCATCAACGACGGTTCTTCTGATAACACGGCGGAGGTACTGCAACAGCTGGCGCGAGAGCAACCGCGCCTGCGGGTGATTAATCTCGCGGAGAACCAGGGGAAAGCCGTGGCGCTCAAGGCCGGCGCTGCGGCGGCCCGGGGCGATTTGCTGGTCTGCATTGACGGCGACGCCCTGCTCGACCGCGACACCGCGGCGTATCTGGTGGCACCGCTGATTCAGTATCCCCACGTTGGGGCCGTCACCGGGAATCCGCGTATTCGCACGCGCTCAACGCTGATTGGCCGCATTCAGGTGGGCGAGTTTTCTTCCATTATTGGCCTTATCAAGCGAACGCAGCGGATCTATGGCCGGGTCTTTACCGTCTCCGGCGTCATCGCCGCCTTTCGCCGACAGGCGCTGGCGGATGTCGGGTACTGGAGCCCGGACATGATCACAGAGGATATCGACATAAGCTGGAAGCTTCAGCTTCGCCACTGGGATATCTTTTTCGAGCCGCGGGCACTGTGCTGGATCCTGATGCCGGAGACGCTAAAGGGGCTGTGGAAACAGCGTCTGCGCTGGGCGCAGGGGGGTGCAGAGGTGTTTCTGGTTAACCTGCGCAAGATGGCCCGCTGGGAGCATCATCGCATGTGGCCCCTGTTTCTTGAGTACGCGCTATCAACGCTGTGGGCGTTTGCCTATGGGGCGACCGTGGTGTTGTTCATTCTCAGCCATATTATCCCTCTTCCCGCGAACCTGGCCGTTGCGAGCCTGTTTCCACCGGCGTTTACCGGGCTGCTGCTGGGCGTGATGTGCCTGCTGCAATTCCTCGTCAGTTTGTATATCGAGCGGCGCTACGAGCGGAAAGTGGCAGGCTCGCTGTTCTGGGTAATCTGGTTCCCGATGGTGTACTGGATGATTGGCCTGTTTACCACCCTTGTGGCATTTCCGAAAGTCATGCTTAAACGTAAACGCGCCCGCGCGCGCTGGATCAGTCCGGACCGGGGTAAAGGGAGCATTCAATGAACGAGAATACGTTAATTTTGACTGAACATCGGCTGGCACCGCGTCTTTTCGATGCCGCATTAACGCTGATAGCCTGGGGAGGATTCCTGTTTTTCCTTTACGCCAGGCTGTGGATGCAGTTAACCGAGGAGGGCGATCACCGCTGGAGCGTGATTATCGCCTCTTTTAATACGGTGCTGGTCTATCTGCTGATTGCCGCGTTCAACGGCTGGCTGCTGATCCTGTGGTATCAGTACAATCGCCGCCGCGCGCATGTGAGGCGGCGTCATCCGGAAATGTTGCGCCATGACGAGCTTGCCCAAAGTTTTAACGTCACGCCGCAAATTATGTCCGAGATGAGCCAGTACAACCTGCTGACGGTTTACCATGACCAGATTGGCCGGATCATTGATTTGAAGATCAGCGAGCAGCAGGAAGAGGAAGAGCAGTAATGAAACGCCCCCGCAACATGCCCTGCGGGGGCGTTTTTATAACAGGGAGACGCTATTTATCTTTCACCACAATCAGCGGTTCAATATCGCTCTCTTTCTTCACCACCAGCGAGTCATCCCCGCGCAGACAGGTTCCGCCATAGTTCCCGCCCACGGTAAAAGTGCAGACCTGAATGTATCTGCCGTCAACCTTCGGCAGGCACCATAGCTGCTGGTAGATATTTTTGCGGTCAACAAACTTGCCGCTGGACTGGTCCAGCAGTTCGTCCTGGGCGCCGATCAGATCGATATTGCTCCCGCAGCGTCCGGCGATCGGTTTAACGGCATAACCGGTCCGTTTGAGCAGATCGTTGACCTCAAAATCGGTATCCAGCAGGTAACGGTGGTTCGGGAACAGCTGCCACAGCACCGGCAGGATCGCCTTGTTACCTGGGATCACCGTCCACAGCGGTTCAAAGACCAGCACTTCCGGGCGCAGCAGGACGTCAATCAGGCGCACTTCACCTTGCGGGTGACCGGTGCGGATAGGCACGGCGGCGTACTCGGTTTCGCTCACCTCGCGGATCTGCTCAATCGCCGTTTCCCACGCCCAGGTTTTCCATACGCAGTTGACGTGACGGCCTTCATCATCAATCAGTTGCCCGGCGGCATCCCAGCTCAGCGCCCCCAGTCCGTGCAGGATTTTGGTTTCAAACCCGGCCTGGATCAGCGAGCGCTGAATAAAGAGCGCGTGGTAATCCTCTTCGATATCGTTGTCCTGCATGATATGGACAAACGGCCGCGCGTGGCTGTGCTTCCATGCGCCGGTCAGCTCCTCCAGCAGCCCTTCCGCCGGATTGTGGCCGGTGCCGCGATAGCCGTTTTTCACCCACTCTTCAAGAATGAGCCCGCCCTCGGTATGGCAGGAGGCGGAATCCGCGTTGTACTCGTAAACCTTGATGCCGCGTTCATCCATGCAGAAATCCATACGACCGGTGATCATATGGTGACGACGCCACTGCCAGGAGAGGCGCAGACGCGGCCAGAGAATTTTCGGGATGTCGAAAAGCGCGAGTAAGCTGTCGTCTTTCAGCACCTTGTCGGTGGCATGAAGGTACATCAGATGCAGTTCGTTGGTGGCTTTGATCAGCTCCTGCTCGGCGCTTTCGGTAATGGTGAAGTACTGGCAGGGATCGTTGTTGATAACGTGGCCATTGGCGCGAACGTACGCCTGTTGCAGGGCGTCGTTTTCATTGAGCCATTTTCCGTCGAACTGACGGTTGTTCTTCAATCGCGCGCCGCTGATTTTCAGCAGTTCACCGTCGATCTCCGGCTGAGGAATACTGTGTTCCGTCTCCTCCGTCTGGATCATCCAGCCGAGGATCTCGGTATCGTTGAACGTGTCATGAAGCGTATAGCAACCGTCCTCCACGCTCAGACGCAGCTCGCGCGTCCACTGCTGCCCCATCGGCAGCGGGGAGTGAATAACGTTCTGCTCGGCAATGCGCACTCTGTCATCCAGCAGCTGGGTAATAACGGCGACGTGGCCGGTTTCATGAAACTCACCGCCCTTTTGCCAGATGAGCAGCGCACCGGCCTGCGGCGCGCGTTTTGAGCCATTGGCAAAGGCCTGTAGCGGCAGAATATTGTCGTTTACCACCTGGCGCAAAAAACGCAGGGAGAAGATCTCCCACGCCATCCCGACGTCGGTAAAAACAAACCCGTGATTGAGAAACAGGAAACGGCGCGCAAACTCAACGCACTGCCATTTATGGCCCATGTATTCGTTGCCGATATAGCTGCGGAATTCCGCGTCTTCCGGGTAGTGACGCGGATCGAGACTGCCGTAATTTGAAGAGTAAATCGCCACGCCACCCGGCGCATAACCTAATAACGTCCCGAAGGGTGCGTCACTGCTTAACGTTCCTTTACGCATGTGTCCAACCTAAAACAGGCAGGCGGCAATTTTTTTGTTGGGTTGTCGTCGTCTGCACGTTGTAATTAACTGACAGAGGTGGCGTTATCATACACCCGCCCTGCCCATTACGCTCGCATCGTTAAACGGTTCCTGCATCTCCTGCTACACTGCCTCAACACAACACCAAAAAGGCAGGCCAACATGTCAGATAACACCTATCAGCCACCGAAAGTGTGGGAATGGAAACAGAATAACGGCGGCGCGTTCGCCAATATCAACCGTCCCGTCTCGGGCGCGACGCACGAGAAAGAGCTACCTGTGGGCGCGCACCCGCTCCAGCTGTACTCTCTCGGTACGCCGAATGGACAGAAAGTTACCATCATGCTGGAAGAGCTGCTGGCGCTGGGCGTGACGGGCGCGGAATACGACGCATGGTTAATCCGCATTGGTGAGGGCGATCAGTTCTCCAGCGGTTTTGTCGACGTGAACCCGAACTCGAAGATCCCGGCCCTGCGTGACCACTCCACCACCCCGCCGACGCGCGTCTTTGAATCCGGCAATATCCTGCTCTACCTGGCCGAGAAATTTGGTCACTTCCTGCCAAAAGATCCGGCAGGACGAACGGAAACCCTGAACTGGCTGTTCTGGTTACAGGGCGCGGCCCCGTTCCTCGGCGGCGGTTTTGGCCACTTCTATAACTACGCACCAGTGAAGATTGAGTACGCTATCGATCGCTTCACCATGGAAGCTAAACGCCTGTTCGACGTGCTGGAAAAACAGTTGGCGCGCGGTCGTTACGTAGCGGGTGAGGAATATACCATTGCGGATATGGCAGTCTGGCCATGGTTTGGCTGCGTGGCGCTGGGCAGCGTGTATAACGCCGCCGAGTTCCTGGATGCCGGGAAGTACACCAACGTGCAGCGCTGGGCAAAAGATGTGGCGAATCGTCCGGCTGTTAAACGCGGGCGCATTGTTAACCGTACCAACGGCGAGCTGAACGAGCAGTTACATGAGCGTCATTCAGCAAGCGACTTCGATACCCAGACGGAAGATAAACGTCAGGGTTGATCCATGACCGGGCGGTTCGCCGCCCTTCTTCCGCGATGAGAAAAATGCGTCAGCACGCGTGAGCAAGGAGCCTCGTATGTCAGACCAGACGCTAAAAGCGACCCGACAGCAGAGCCTTATCACCTTGCTGAGTAAAAGCGACTGGCTGACTACCGATGTGCTGGCTGAAAAGCTCTCCGTCAGCAAAGAGACCATCCGCCGGGATCTGAAGTCGTTGCAGCAGCAGGGGAAGCTTCTGCGCCAGCACGGGCGCGCGCGTCTGATTCACCCGGACAGCCGCGACAGCGGTGAACCCTTTGGCGCACGCCTGAAAAGCCATTATGCCGACAAAGCCGATATTGCCCGCCACGCGCTGGGCTGGATCAGCGAAGGGATGACCATCGCCCTCGACGCCAGCTCAACCTGCTTTCATCTGGCGCGCCAGTTGCCGGACATCGACCTCACCGTATTTACCAATAGTCTGCCTATCTGCCACGAGATGGCAAAGCGCGAGCGGATCACGCTTATCTGCTCCGGCGGAACGCTTGAGCGTAAGTATCGCTGCTATGTTAATCCGGCGCTGGTGACGCAGCTAAAAGGGCTGGAGATCGATCTGTTCATCTTCTCGTGTGAAGGGGTCGATGAGCATGGCGTCCTTTGGGATCCGTCCGAGCACAACGCGGGCTTTAAGGCGCTGCTGTTAAACCGCGCCAGCCAGTCGCTGCTGCTGATCGACAAAAGTAAATTTATGCGGGCAAGTGAAGTGAAAATTGGTCAGCTGTCGCAGGTGACACAGATTATTCAGAGCGATAAACGTCAGGCCGCCAGAGACGGCCTGACACGATGAGGTTACGCGGTGAGACGGAATTTCTGCACTGAGCGCTGGAGTTCTTCGGTCTGCCGTTCAAGTGCGGCGGCGGCGGCGGAAACCTGCTCCACCAGCGAGGCGTTCTGCTGGGTCACGCCGTCCATCTGCGTGATGGCAACGCCGACCTGAGAAATACCTTTGCTCTGCTCCTCTGACGCGGTGGCGATCTGCTTCATAATGACGGTCACTTCCGTCACGTCGCGCAGGATCGCTTCCATCGTGGTGCCGGTATCGTTCACCAGCTGCGCCCCCTGCTCCACGCGGGCAACGGAATCTGCAATCAGCCCTTCGATCTCTTTTGCCGCATTCGCGCTGCGGCTGGCCAGATTACGCACCTCACCCGCCACGACCGCAAAGCCCCGCCCCTGCTCCCCGGCCCGGGCCGCTTCCACCGCGGCGTTCAGCGCCAGAATATTGGTCTGGAAGGCGATGCTGTTGATGACGGTAGTGATTTCAGCGATTTTTTTCGAGCTGTCCGAAATGCCGCTCATGGTTGTGACCACATCTTCCACCAGCGAGCCGCCGCGGCTGGCCGTACTGGAGGCGACATCCGCAAGCTGGCTGGCCTGGCGCGCGCTTTCGGCGTTCAGCTTCACCGTTGCGGTTAGCTGCTCCATGCTGGCCGCGGTCTCTTCCAGCGCGGCGGCCTGCTCTTCGGTACGCGAAGAGAGATCGTTATTCCCGCTGGAGATCTCCGTTGCCCCGCGCCAGATATTCTCGCTGCCGGAACGAATCGTGCTGACCGCTTCCCGCAGGCTGTCCTGCATGGCGCTCAGCAGCGGCACCAGTTGCCCCACGCAGTTGCGGCCAAAGGATTCAATCGGCTGGCTGAGATCGCCCTGCGCAATCTGACGGAACTGCTGACGGATACGATCCAGCGGTTTTACCAGTATCGCCACCAGGTAGCGGTCGGTGAACAGCAGGATCAACAGACCCACGATCGTGGCGGTGATAATCACCGTCCGGGTCATGCTGGTGAGGCCGTCGACCACCACGCGCGTGCTGTCGAGCGCCTTCGCCGCGGTGTTGTTAAAGTTCTCAGCCGCTGCCCCGAATGCACGGCTTAGCGGCGGCGTGACGTTGTTGGCATGCTGACGATAGCCTTCGAGCGTCGCCTGCTTCGCCTGCGCCATCTGCGGCGTCACGCCACGATCGAGCAGCGCCTGCCAGGTGGAAATCACCTGCGCAGACACCTTTTCATCCATCGGGCCCGGAGAGATAGCTTTCATCTCTGCCAGCTTTTTACTCATGTTATCCAGCGCCTGCTGAGCAGGAGCCAGGTCCGGCGTGCCGCCCGCCGCTTTAACTTCCATCGCCCGGCTCAGGCGGGTGACGAAACGGAAGTACTGATCGTTGCCCTGGCTCAGCACCGTCATTTGCCGGACCAGCTGGCGGTCAACATCATTACCATCAGAAACACGAGACAGAGACCAGGTGCTGTAAAGCCCCACGCCTGCCCACATGACACAAAAGATCCCCAGTATCGTCAGCATGACGAAACGGATGGTGAAATTACGAAGCATCTTCATTGAGTATTCCTTGCCGTGAGGGTGAATTCGCCCAGAGGCGAGTACTACCCTCTTTATCGGCAGATACCGCAGAAAATATACTTTTTTGTTATCGAGTCGGCATAGAATGAAAACGTTGTTTCGAAAATTCACCGACAAGAAAGGAGACATCATGTCCTGGCACCCTTACACCGGCCGATACGAAAACATGCAGTACCGATACTGCGGCAAAAGCGGCCTGCGCTTACCGGCACTGTCGCTAGGCCTGTGGCACAGCTTCGGTCACGTTCAGCCGCTCGATTCCCAGCGCGCGCTGCTGCGTAAGGCCTTCGATCTCGGTATTACCCACTTTGACCTTGCCAACAACTACGGCCCCCCACCGGGCAGCGCTGAAGAGAATTTTGGCCGTCTGCTGCGGGAGGATTTTGCCGGGTATCGTGACGAGCTGATCATCTCCACCAAAGCGGGCTACGACATGTGGCCAGGGCCGTATGGTTCGGGCGGTTCACGTAAATACCTGCTCGCCAGCCTCGACCAGAGCCTGAAACGCATGGGTGTGGAGTATGTGGATATTTTCTATTCTCACCGCGTAGACGAAAACACGCCGATGGAAGAGACCGCCTCCGCGCTGGCGCACGCGGTGCAGAGCGGAAAAGCGCTGTACGTCGGCATTTCGTCCTACTCCACGGAACGCACGGCGGTAATGGCCGAATTGCTGCGCGAGTGGAAGATCCCGCTTTTGATCCACCAGCCGTCTTACAACCTGCTTAACCGCTGGGTCGACAAGACCGGCCTGCTGGACGCGCTGGAGAAAAACGGAACGGGCTGTATCGCCTTTACCCCGCTGGCACAGGGCCTGCTCACCGGAAAATACCTGAACGGTATTCCGGACGGTTCACGTATGCAACGCGAAGGGAAAAAAGTGCGCGGCCTGACGGAGAAAATGCTGACGGAAGCCAACCTGAGCAGCCTTCGTTTGCTGAACGAGATGGCGCACGCGCGCGGGCAGACGATGGCGCAGATGGCGCTAAGCTGGCTGTTGAAAGATGAGCGTGTAACGTCGGTGCTGATTGGCGCGAGCCGCCCGGAGCAGCTGGAAGAGAACGTTCAGGCGCTGAATAACCTGCGCTTTAGCGAAGATGAACTGACGCGGATTGACCAGCACGTTGCGGATGGTGAGCTGAATTTGTGGCAGGCGTCGTCGGATAAATAGTGCAGTCCGATGCTTTCGCCCCTCACCCTAACCCTCTCCCCAGAGGGGAGAGGGAACATGAACACCCTCTCCCCTCTGGGGAGAGGGCAGGGTGAGGGGCGTGGTGGATTTATTTCTTACTGATCTTATCCAGATACCCCATCACAAACGCCGACAGCACAAACGTCAGGTGGATAATCACATACCACATCAGCTTATTATCCGGGACGTTTTTCGCGTCCATAAAGACGCGTAACAGGTGTATAGACGAAATCGCCACAATCGACGCCGCGACTTTATTCTTCAGCGATGAGGCATCCATTTTTCCCAGCCAGTTGAGCTTTTCTTTGTGCTCGGCGATATCAAGCTGAGAGACGAAATTCTCATAACCGGAGAACATCACCATCACCAGTAACCCCCCCACCAGCGTCATATCCACCAGCGACAGCAGAACCAGAATCAAATCGGCTTCTGCCACGGAGAAAATGTTTGGCAGGACGTGAAATATCTCCTGGAAGAACTTGATCGTCAGGGCGACCAACGCCAGGGAGAGACCAAAATAGACGGGTGCGAGCAGCCAGCGAGAGGCATACATTGCGTTTTCAAAGAAGCGTTCCATAAAATCCTGTCTGCAAACGAAACCAGCGCTCAGTATATCTCAACTATACCTCGTTGGGATCCACATCCGGACGCGCATACTCCGGCCAGACCAGCGCGACCAGTTCCGGGTAGGCTTCCAGGCTAAACTCGCGAAAACACTGGCGCAGATTTAATACGTCTAAATCGGAGTACGACACCTTCTCGCCATTCAGACAGCGCTTTTTGATATTGTCGTAATATTTATAAACCGCCGAATTAAGGTCGCTACAACGGCGCTGCGCGTCGAACAGGCCGGGCGTATCATTAATTTCAGCCATTTTCATTCGCTTAATTGTCGCATGGAGAAAATCGATATATTCGTGATTTACCCGCCAGTACCAGACCGGCGTCACGGCGTTCATCAATACGGAGAAATGATCTTCCCCCTCCTCTTTCGACATCAATTCAGGCTGCGGCGGTTCACTGGCGTCTTTTGACGCTTTCGTTTTATTTAACGCTTGCATCAATAAAAGCACGCCAGCGGTCAGTAATAGTAACGTTATGACCGTAAAGAAAATGCTGTTCATGGGTAGGCTCCATTTTTTTTGATTTTAAAATTGCCTCATGTTATTGTCAACGAATCTCACCCTTTTTCCACCCCCACCTTTTTTGAAATTAAAGGAAATTAAAATGCTGCCCGACAATCTTGTCCCGGCAAAGTACCACATTACGCCTGTGGAACAGCCTTCGACGGAAGCAGATAAAGAGGCGAATTTCACTCAAGGAAAAAGAAAACTCTCCGACTATGAAGCCGACATATTAATTGGTGTTTCACGCACCGGCAAATCCCGTAATATGGTGCTGGAAGAGCACGATCGCCATTTAAAAGAGCGTTTATTTCGCGCCATCAAGATTGAAGCCTTAGTTCATCTACTAAATGATTTACAGGCCGAAGGGGAAATAGATGCCCAGACGCTAAGTCAAATAATGACCGAGAAAACGCAGCAAATAAATGAGGCCGGCAATGAAATTTGGCTTAATTTAATTACGCGTGAAAAAAACAATCCCATTTTTTATAACCTAGGGGAAGATTAACGTGAATGATGACAGCGGTAATAACGTTTATTTGACTTTAGATGATAAGAAAAGCGATGAATTTATCTTAAAGCAGAATCTCGACGCCCTGAAAAAGATAAAAAATGACGAGATGACGCGAATTACGCAGGATTTGGTTTCGATTCCGGCCACGCTGGTGCGCCTGAAATGGCAGAATCGTCGGGAGATTTACGCCTTGCAGGCCAAGGAGGAGATTTACGGCGCGGTGATGAACGCCATTATTGAACAGCGCCCTGAGCTTAAAGAGAAGATCCTCGGGCGACTGGAGGCGAACTATCAGTACCTGCTGGCACGCGAGACAGCCACCCTGCGCCTGACCCGTAAACTCTCGGAAGGTCATTACCGAACTTCAAACGTGACCTGTGTAGCGCTTGATGAAGAGGCGCCGACGGCGCCTTCAGTGTGAGTCAACAATGATTGTTGCGGAATGCAGGCCGGGTAAGGCGACGCCGCCACCCGGCAGGGAAGGCGGCAAAAGCTTTCGTTTTACTTCGCGGCCGCTTTCTCTTCGCCGACCAGACCAATCTTCAGGTATCCCGCCTGATGCAGCGTGTCCATTACCTTCATCATGGTTTCATAATCGACGGTTTTATCCGCGCGGAAGAAGACGGTGGTGTCTTTCTTGCCGCCGGTCAGCTGGTCCAGCGCCGGAATAACCGAGGCATCCGTTACCGGATCGTTGCCCAGGAACATGGACTTATCGGCCTTCACGGACAGGTAAATAGGTTTTTCCGGACGCGGCTGCGGCTGGCTGGAGGACGCAGGCAGATTCACCTTCACGTCCACCGTCGCCAGCGGTGCGGCAACCATAAAGATAATCAGCAGAACCAGCATGACGTCGATAAACGGCGTCACGTTGATCTCATGCATTTCACCGTTATCGTCCAGATTTTCATTAAGACGCATTGCCATACAATCAACCTACGCGCAGTTTGGACGCCGCATGTACCGGTTTAACGGCGCTGGCGTTCAGGTCCAGATCGCGGCTTTGCAGCAGCAGAACCTGCGCGGCAACGTCACCCAGTGTGGCTTTGTAACTGCCAATCATGCGCGCGAAGATGTTATAGATAACAACCGCCGGGATAGCGGCAACCAGACCGATAGCCGTGGCCAGCAGCGCTTCTGCGATACCCGGCGCGACGACCGCAAGGTTAGTGGTCTGCGTCTGGGCGATACCGATAAAGCTGTTCATGATGCCCCAGACGGTACCGAACAGGCCGACGAACGGGGAGATGGCGCCGATAGTCGCCAGGTAGCCGTTACCGCGGCCCATATGACGACCCACGGCCGCAACGCGACGCTCCAGACGGAAGCCGGTACGCTCTTTAATGCCTTCGTTATCTTCACTGCCTGCGGAGAGTTCCAGCTCGTTCTGCGCTTCGTTCACTAACAGGGTAGTCAGGCTTTTCGCATGGAAGGATGAGGTGATATCAGAAGCCTGATCCAGAGAGCGGGCTTCCGCCAGCTGCTTCTGCTCACGCTTGAGGCGGCGTTTTTGTGAAAGAAGTTCGGCGCTCTTGCTGAAGAAGATAGCCCAGGTGATCACGGACGCCAGAATCAGGCCGATCATCACAATCTTAACTACGATGTCAGCATGTTGATACATGCCCCAAACGGAGAGATCCGTCTGCATCAAATTATTACCCACTCTGTATCTCCAGGACGCAAATCACAAAATCTGAACGTAATAATATCAAAACGTCGTCGAATTGATAGTAGTTCTCATTAGTATTTACATAGTGCCGTAATTTTCGCTCACTTTCCTTGCGCTTACGCAGTAAAAATTTCTTATGCGAATTTTTGATAATATTTTCTGCTTATTCGATAAGCATCCGGATGCACATTCTGACAATCGTGGTAGTCTGGACGTCCAGACGTATAAAAACAGGATTGGCGAACATGACAAAGAAGCATCTTGATACCACGCTGGTGCAGGCCGGACGCAGCAAGCAATATACCCAGGGATCGGTCAACAGCGTGATTCAACGGGCCTCCTCGCTGGTATTCGATACGGTGGAGGAGAAAAAAATCGCCACGCGTAATCGCGCCAAAGGCGGGCTGTTTTACGGTCGTCGCGGCACGCTAACCCATTTTTCACTACAGGAAGCCATGTGCGAGCTGGAAGGCGGCGCGGGCTGTGCGCTGTTCCCATGCGGCGCGGCGGCTGTGGCCAATACCATTCTGGCGTTTGTCGAACAGGGCGACCATATCCTGATGACCAACACCGCCTACGAGCCAAGCCAGGACTTCTGCACCCGGATCCTCAGCAAGCTTGGCGTGACCACCGGCTGGTTCGACCCGCTCATCGGTGAAGGTATTGCCGAACTTATTCAGCCGAACACGCGCATCGTGTTCCTGGAATCTCCCGGCTCAATCACCATGGAAGTGCATGACGTCCCTGCCATCGTGAAGGCCGTGCGCAGCAAAGCGCCGGAGGCGATCATCATGATCGACAACACCTGGGCGGCGGGCGTGCTGTTTAAGGCGCTGGAGTTCGATATTGATATCTCCATTCAGGCGGCAACGAAATACCTGATTGGCCATTCCGACGGCATGATCGGTACGGCGGTGTCTAACGCCCGCTGCTGGGATCAATTGCGTGAAAACGCCTACCTGATGGGCCAGATGGTGGATGCCGATACCGCCTACATGACCAGCCGGGGCATCCGTACGCTCGGCGTGCGTTTGCGTCAGCATCACGAAAGCAGCCTGCAAATTGCACAGTGGCTGGCGCTGCATCCGCAGGTGGAGCGCGTTAACCATCCGGCGCTGCCGGGCAGCAAGGGCCACGAATACTGGCAACGTGACTTTACGGGCAGCAGCGGGTTGTTCTCATTTGTTCTTAAAAAGCGCCTGAATGACGCCGAACTGGCAAGCTATCTGGATAACTTTACCCTCTTCAGCATGGCCTATTCATGGGGTGGGTTTGAATCGCTGATCCTGCCCAACCAGCCGGAGCAGATTGCGGCCCTGCGCCCGGGCGGCGAGGTGGACTTCGAGGGGACCTTAATCCGCCTGCATATCGGGCTGGAAAATGTGGACGATTTAATTGCGGATTTATCGGCAGGATTTGAGCGCATCGTGTAAAGTGCTGGCTGAAATGTACTCCCCGGACGCTATTCTGAACACCGCAAGCAGAAAAGTCTGTATGAGATGCGCCTGCGATCAACCCCGACAGGCAAAATTGGGAGTACAATAGCGTTATATCTGCTGTTCCACAGGAAAGTCCATGGCTGTTATTCAAAATATCATCACGGCGCTCTGGCAACACGATTTTGCCGCGCTGGCGGACCCGCATGTCGTCGGGATTGTCTATTTCGTGATGTTCGCGACGCTGTTTCTGGAAAATGGATTACTGCCAGCCTCATTTTTACCCGGTGACAGCCTGCTCCTGCTCGCAGGGGCGTTAATCGGCAAGGGCGTGATGGACTTCGCACCGACAATGGTGATCCTCACCTCTGCGGCCAGTCTCGGCTGTTGGCTGAGCTACCTGCAAGAGCGCTGGCTTGGAAACACTCGCGTGGTGAAAGGCTGGCTGGCGCAGCTGCCGCATAAATATCACCAGCGCGCGACCTGCATGTTTGACCGTCACGGCCTGCTGGCGTTACTTGCCGGGCGTTTTCTGGCGTTTGTTCGTACCCTGTTGCCTACCATGGCGGGTATCTCAGGCCTCTCTAACCGCCGCTTCCAGTTCTTCAACTGGCTGAGCGCCCTGCTCTGGGTAGGCGTGGTCACCACGCTCGGCTACGCGCTGAATATGATCCCCTTTGTTAAGCGCCATGAAGACCAGGTGATGACCTTCCTGATGATCCTGCCGATTTTCCTGCTGGTTGCAGGGCTGGTGGGTACCATTGCGGTGGTGATTAAGAAAAAGTATTGCAGCGCATAAATAAAAGCCGGGTGGCGCTACCGCTTACCCGGCCTCCGTTTCCCCTCAGGCTCCCTGCATGGTTCTTATACGTGACGCATCTTCCCCCGGCGTGACGCCGAAGTAACGCTTAAACTCCCGACTAAACTGCGACGCGCTTTCATACCCGACCCGCATCGCCGCGGCGCTGGCCTTCATGCCATCGTGGATCATCAGCATCCGCGCCTTATGCAGACGGTAGGTTTTGAGGTACTGCAACGGTGACGTGCTGGTGACAGATTTAAAGTTATGGTGAAACGCCGAGACGCTCATATTGGCTTCCGCCGCCAGCTGGTCAACGCTGAGGTTTTCCGTGTACTGGCTCTCGATGCGCTTCAGCACGCGGCTAATCAGGCTGAAGTGCGTTTGCCGGCTTACCAGCGCCAGCAGCGCCCCGCCGCCCGGTCCCAGCAGCACATGGTAAAGAATTTCGCGGATAATCTGTTTTCCGAGAATACGCGCATCCAGCGGCCTTTCCATCACGTCTAACAGGCGTTCAATCGCGCAGAGAATTTCCTCCGACAGGGTCGCGGAGTTGATACCGCTTGCCGCCATTGACGGCCGGAAAAGTTCGTCCTCCCCAATCTCCATCAGCAGCTCCTGCAACTGGAGGATGTCGACGTTGACGCGGATTCCGGCGAGCGGTACCTCCTCTGTCGCGAAAGTTTCACATTCGAAGGGTAAAGGTACTGTCAGAAGCAGATATTCATTGGTGTCGTAACGGAACTCGCGCTCATTGATATAGCCAATCTTATGGCCAGAAAAGAGAAACACGATGCCGGGCTGATACATCACCGGGGTGCGCGTCCCGGGCTGGGTACCGTACAGCAATCGGATATCCGGCAGCAGCTCAGCCGAATCATTTCCGTTATCTATCAGTCTTTTAATCTGCGACGTTAGCTGGCGGCAGATGGCATCACGGTTCATTTTCAGTTACTCCGGGTACGGTTTCCGACGCTGACAGTGTGCGCATTTTCTTACCGTTTCTCCAGCGCGCTGTAGAAATGGGCAAGACATCGGCAGGAATGTGCATTGAGAGGATAGCGCCTGCCCGCCACAATGAGCAGCATCAGGTTGCCTTCTGCGCCACCACGATTTTTTACCCACTACAGGGAACAAGCCATGAACAACTTTAATCTTCATACCCCAACCCGCATTCTGTTTGGTAAAGACGCCATCGCCGACCTGCGCGCGCAAATCCCGACGGACGCCCGCGTCCTGATTACCTACGGCGGCGGCAGCGTGAAAAAAACCGGCGTACTGGATCAGGTGTACAGCGCTCTGGAAGGTCTGGACGTGCGCGAGTTCGGCGGTATCGAGCCTAACCCGTCTTATGAAACGCTGATGAACGCGGTGAAAATCGCCCGTGATGAGCAAATCACCTTCCTGCTGGCGGTGGGCGGCGGCTCCGTGCTGGACGGCACCAAATTCATCGCGGCGGCGGCCCATTACGCTGACGACATCGACCCGTGGCATATTCTGGAAACGGGCGGCAGCGACATCAGCAGTGCGATCCCGATGGGCTCCGTGCTGACGCTGCCGGCCACCGGATCAGAGTCCAACAAAGGCGCGGTCATCTCTCGTAAAACCACCGGTGACAAGCAGGCCTTTATGAACGAACACGTTCAGCCCGTGTTCGCGATCCTCGATCCGGTTTACACCTATACCCTGCCTGCGCGTCAGGTGGCGAACGGCGTGGTCGACGCCTTTGTTCACACCGTTGAGCAGTACGTTACTTACCCGGTAAACGCCAAAATTCAGGATCGTTTCGCGGAAGGCATTCTGCTGACGCTGATTGAAGAAGGTCCAAAAGCGCTGAAAGAGCCTGAAAATTACGACGTGCGTGCCAACGTGATGTGGGCTGCCACCCAGGCGCTGAACGGCCTGATCGGCGCAGGCGTGCCGCAGGACTGGGCTACCCATATGCTCGGCCACGAGCTGACGGCGATGCACGGCCTGGATCACGCCCAGACGCTGGCGGTGGTTCTGCCTGCGCTGTGGAACGAAAAACGTGACGCTAAACGCGCCAAACTGCTCCAGTACGCCGAACGCGTGTGGAACATCACCGACGGTTCCGACGATGCGCGTATCGATGCCGCGATTGAAGCCACCCGTCACTTCTTTGAAAGCCTGGGCGTGCCAACGCGTCTCTCTGGCTACGGCCTGGACGGCAGCTCCATCCCTGCCCTGCTGGCGAAACTGGAAGCACACGGTATGACGCAGATCGGCGAGCATGGCGACATCACCCTTGACGTCAGCCGTCGTATTTACGAAGCGGCACGCTAAGCGTTTTTAGGATCCTGACTTTCGTTTTTTGACATTTCGTCCAGACTTAATGCACATCACATCGTCGGAGGTTCCCTCCGGCGATGAGCACCTGAAGGAGGAAAAATGGCAAACCAAACCGTAATCAAGCTACAGGACGGCAACGTGATGCCCCAGCTGGGGCTAGGTGTATGGAAAGCCGGTAACGACGAGGTCGTCTCCGCCATTCATAAAGCCCTGGAAGTCGGCTATCGGTCCATCGATACCGCCGCCGCCTATAAAAACGAGGACGGCGTGGGAAAAGCGCTTGCCAGCGCTGGCGTTCCCCGGGATGAGCTTTTCATCACCACCAAGCTGTGGAACGACGATCAAAAGCGTCCCCGCGAAGCGTTGCAGGAGAGTCTGGAGAAACTCCAGCTCGATTTCGTCGATCTTTATCTCATGCACTGGCCGGTACCGGCTATCGACCATTACGTTGATGCCTGGAAGGGGATGATTGAACTGCAAAAAGAGGGGCTGATAAAAAGCATCGGCGTCTGTAATTTCCAGGTTCATCATCTGCAACGCCTGATTGATGAAACGGGCGTCGCGCCGGTGATTAACCAGATTGAGCTGCATCCGCTTATGCAGCAGCGCCAGCTTCATTCATGGAACGCCACGCACAAGATCCAGACCGAATCCTGGAGCCCGCTGGCCCAGGGCGGCGAAGGGGTGTTTGACCAGAAAATCATCCGTGAACTGGCGGATAAGTACGGTAAAACCCCGGCGCAGATCGTCATTCGCTGGCATCTGGATAGCGGTCTGGTGGTGATCCCGAAATCGGTCACGCCATCGCGTATCGCCGAGAACTTCGACGTCTGGGATTTCCGCCTGGATAAAGACGAGCTGGGTGAAATTGCGAAGCTGGATCAGGGCAAACGGCTTGGGCCGGACCCGGATCAGTTTGGCGGGTGATCCCCTCACCCTGCCCTCTCCCCGGAGGGGAGAGGGTTAGACCTGTAGGCCCGGTAAGCGCAGCGCCACCGGGCATTGTTACAGGTTTAACCGGTCTTACGTTTTACGTTCTTCTTCGTTCCCGCAACACCGTTCGAACGCTGATGCGCAATAGACGTGTGCTTGGTCAGCGCCGGGCGCGTGTTGCGGTTCTGGCGGCGCGCTTCGCGCATCTCTTCCAGCGTTGGCGCTGGCACCAGGCAATCACGACGCGAGCCGATCAGGTGCTTTTTCCCCATCTCTTCCAGCGCCTGACGGATCAGCGGCCAGTTCTTCGGATCGTGATAACGCAGCAGCGCTTTATGCAGACGGCGCTGTTTATCCCCTTTCGGCACCACCACGTCTTCGCTCTTATAACCAATCTTACTCAGCGGGTTTTTGCCGGTGTAATACATGGTCGTCGAGTTGGCGAGCGGCGACGGATAGAAGTTCTGCACCTGATCCAGACGGAATCGACGCTGCTTCAGCCACAGCGCCAGATTCACCATGTCTTCATCACGGGTGCCGGGGTGTGCGGAGATGAAGTATGGGATCAGATACTGCTCTTTCCCCGCCTGTTTTGAATAGGTATCAAACAGCTGTTTAAAGCGGTCATAGCTGCCCATGCCTGGCTTCATCATTTTGGACAGCGGGCCTTCTTCGGTGTGCTCCGGGGCGATCTTCAGATAACCGCCAACGTGGTGCGTCGCCAGCTCTTTGATGTAGCGCGGATCTTCCACCGCAATGTCGTAACGCACGCCGGAGGCGATCAGGATCTTCTTGATGCCTTTCAGGTCACGGGCGCGACGGTAGAGGTTGATCGTCGGCTCGTGGTTGGTGTCCATATGCTCGCAAATGCTCGGATAGACGCAGGAGAGACGACGGCAGGTCTGCTCGGCGCGCGGCGATTTACAGCGCAGCATATACATGTTGGCCGTTGGACCACCCAGATCGGAGATCACGCCGGTAAAGCCCGGCACCGTGTCGCGAATCGCTTCGATCTCGTTAACAATCGACTCTTCGGAACGGCTCTGAATAATACGGCCTTCATGTTCAGTGATCGAACAGAGCGAGCACCCTATAATTCTGATCATTTAGAAATTTTTTTGCGTTTAAAATCAATGAATTGAAAGATTTCATTTTTCTAAGTCTGATAAAACAGATGAAAACCCAACTGACTATACTCATAAAACTCAATCTTTGCGCTGCTGTACGATACCAGTAATTACAGGCGCCGAGTTTAACATCATGAAAAGTAGCCCAATAATGAATGACGCAACGCCAGCTGCGGTGCCTAACTTCTGACTGAACACCATTGAAACAAAGTACATATTTGGGATAAAAACGGACATAGCAATCACGAAAAGTAACTTATTCAGATAATTATTTATTCGGGTCTTAACCTCAACTCTATCATAAAAAGCCATCGAAACGTAAGCAGTTATCAGTGAATAAAAAGACCATGTCATATAGTTAACCGATTCATTAAATGCCTCTCGCAAAAGCAAAGCACTTTCTGTCATTCCCTACCTCATTAAATCAATAGAAAATAAATCTGAATAATTTATTTTTAAAAGAAAAGAACACAACATAACTTCAGTAGTTATGATTAATCCCTGAATGATTATTTCTTAGCAAGATATAACATGCTTAATGTATATCAGGCAATAAAAAAACTCCCAAAGACCACCGCTGTGGTCTTCAGGTATAGGATTTAAAGAACGAACTCAGTCCGGAAACGTATCACTATCTTCTGTAACGTCCGCTTTCTCTGGTAACATTCTGTTTTTAATATACTGTGAATTCCTGCAGATGAGAGGAAAAATCTCCGAGTTATTCATTATACAACTCGTTGCCGTACGGGCGTCCTCCGGAGACCATGATGAAAATGAAAACGTCTGACGGTCAAGCCATTGAGACAATAATACATTATCAACAGAAGCGCTAAACAGCGCCGCAATAGCCCTGCGTTCAACGGCCTTCTCAGGTTCAATAAACGACAACTCATTATGAAAACGGGTAATAATCGCAATACGGCTGTCAATACGAATATGTCTTTCAAGTAAGACATCGTGCAACTCATCAAGTACAGTCTCTCTCTGGGTATCGTCGAGGCAAGACCACAGGAAATGAATGTTCTCGGCATTTGTGACAACGTCTGGCTCTGCATCACGGAACCATGATGCAAAGATACCCACACTACCTTCCATCCGGATATGCTGCCCCTGAAGTTGCATTTGTTCAAGGATAAAGCGCATGTTCACAGGAAGAACCGTAAAACACTCAATAAGCCTTTCAGAAGAACTAAATACTCCACATGCCAGGGCGTTCAGCTTTTTCTTCAAAATATCAAACTGCTCACCTGACTGATATACGTCATGGAGAAATACTGGACCCATAGCATTCACATCAGACTCAATTATTTTCTCTGACAGTGCTTTTTGACGCTCTCGCACAAATATTAAAAGAGAGGTTGCATTTGTAGCTTCTTTGATGACGTCATACTGACCTTTAACAAAGCTCAGGACAGGTATATTCACCAGAAGACCTAAATCAACAATCCTGCCAACAGCATTTTTGATGTACGGCAGAACATTTTTATCCTTAAGTGCTATAAAGATACTCTCGGCAGTACGTAGATAACGAAGATATGCAGCCAAAGCCAGGTCAAACCGTTCCTCACCAATATGTTCACTGTACGACTCGATACCGGCATAGTTACCATGGAGCACCATGTGAGCAACAGCCTGTGCAGCAAATTCCGCAGGGAAGAGATTCCTCGTCGCCGTATTATTAAGATAATATTGATTTAAAACATTATTATTCCAGTCCGGGCTCAGAACAATTTTTCTGAAATGGATAACGTCCTCAACAACCTGACGATTTTTAAGCGTCATTATTGCAGAGCTAACCTGAGCCCCACCTGTACCATCATTCTTTCCAATTACGTTCTGTACCGCCTTCGATGCAATATTGATATGCCGGATAATTCCCGGATTAAAAAGGTCTATCTGAGGTTGCTCAGCTCCATAGCGTAACATCTCCTCCCGACCGTGATTTCCGATATCTAGTGTGCCAATTTTCAGGTTTGACAAGGTCTCTTCATTATTGACAAGGTATTCCACATAAAATACGCCATCTACAAAATTCTCCATTTTATTCAGTAGTGATTCACCGGCCAGAACAGAGTATGAATCAGCTTCCTGCAGCAACGTCTGCGTGGATTCAGCCTCCAATTTTTCTGAATCCTGAATTTCATCAAGTTTACTCACAATAAACGATATTTGCCTTTCGACGAAAGGCTCTAGGCTTATCCGCCCGTCAGCCATCAGTTTCTGCAGACTCAATACGAAACCTTCATCATTCTTTTCTCTGAGTGAAACAGCATAACTCTGATTCAGCATTTGCACTGCGACTTTGAGTTGCGGTTCGGCGAGAGCCTGACACTTCTCATCCATCCGGCTATAAGAAACCAGCCAGTCTCGCATCTGAATATGTGGTGCCACTCGCTGCCATGCTTCAGCGAAACCCCACAAGGCCGTCAGTTCTTCAAGCCGTGGGATATTTATAGCACCAATCGCGTCTTTAAGAGGCGTATCAAGCAACTCGCTCCTGGCAAGCTCCACCGTGGACTGATAGTGGATGCTCATCAGAAATTCGCTCCATCTTTCTGTATCGTTATTAAAAATTCGGGATATTTGTTGATAAGTTAGCGAGAGCATCTCGTCAAAATCATCCGGAGCAATACCGGGTTCGGTCTGACTAGCTTTGGGATCGCGAAGTAATACTTTAATATCTCGCTCCCCGTATCTGACCACCAGTAAGTAGAGAGCAATAAGAATATGGCGATGATCTTCTGTTGCAGGAACGGTAAGGTTCAGAATATGAATATCATTAACAAACTTCTTCATTAATCGCGGTGTGATACGAGGATACTCAGAGGGTTTCCAGCGCTCAAGCAACACCGTTGCTTCCCGGCACGCTATCCCTGCATCCTCATTTACTGTTTCTTTCCAGTACTGCCTTAACGCTTCCTGCCATCCTGCCGAAATAAGAGGAGGAACCTGAAAACTTACAGGAATCCGCTTTGCAATAAACTCACGCCCGCTGAAACCCGCCACAGAAAGTGAGGCTGAAACCTGTCTTGCCGAATAGGGCACCACTATCCTGAAGTGTTCATGAGTGGCTCCGGCAATAAGCTCCATATCACTCCAGAGCTCTTTCACTTTGTCTGCACTGATTCGGTCCAGATTATCAATGATAAGGATGAAGCGATCTCCATGGGAAATGACCTCTTTGGAGGTAAATCCCTGCAGAGCTTCAGCCAGCTCAATAGCTCCGACCTCCTTATTAACTAGCCAAGTCTCTTCAATCCTGTCAGTACTGTTGCGTTTGAACAAATCACCAATACTCGAATACCCTTTCTTTCTGTACCATTCCATGTTCTGCAGGCATGCCAGTCCTGCGACCATAATGGCAGGAGAAAGAAACGCGGCCACCTCAACATAAAAAAGCCACCCTAATAATGACTCCTTGTGATCCTACCCACGTAATGTGGACACGGCCCTAAGCGAGGTTCTGGTTTTCAAATTGTTCGGGACTGAGTCCGCCACAGGCACTGTGTCGGCGCCACCGATTGTAATCACACTCGATATAATTAAACACCGTCATCCGCATGATTTCCCGGCTGATAAGGCGTTCCCCGTGGATACATTCCACCTTCAGCGAGTGGAAGAAGCTTTCCGCGCAGGCATTGTCGTAACAACATCCTTTGGCACTCATGCTACCGTGCAGATTATGCCGCTTCAGTAACGCCAGATAGTCTGCCGAACAGTACTGCCCGCCTCTGTCCGTATGCACGATGACATTTTCCGGGCGCTTACGTCGCCAGAGTGCCATCTGTAGCGCATCGCAGGCCAGCTGCGCTGTCATCCGCGACGACATCGACCAGCCGATGACAGCACGGGACCACAGGTCAATGACCACCGCCAGGTACAACCAGCCTTCGTCCGTGCGCAAGTACGTGATGTCACCCGCCCACTTCTGATTCGGGCCACTCGCGTAAAAATCCTGTTTCAGCAGATTTTCAGACACCGGCAGGCCATGTTCGCGGTATCGGACCGGGCTGAACTTCCGGGCCGCTTTTGCGCGAAGCCCCTGACGCCGCAGGCTGGCGGCAATGGTTTTGACGTTGTACTCAGGCAGTTCGTCAGCGAGACGAGGCGCACCATAACGCTGTTTTGCCTCAGTGAATGCCTGACGGACAGCAGTATCACAGACGAGCCGGAACTGCTGACGTGGTGTTATCTGCTGACGACGCAGACGCCACGCATACCAGCCGCTACGGGCGACCCGCAGTACCCGGCATATGGCTTTGACGCTGAACTCAGCCCGATGTTTTTCAATAAAGACATACTTCATTTCAGGCGCTTCGCGAAGTATGTCGCGGCCTTTTGGAGAATGGCCAGCTCCTCTGCCTGTTCCGCCAGTTGGCGCTTAAGACGGGCAATTTCAACGGACATTTCCTGCTCACGTTCGGAAGAGCTGCGGGCATTGTTAATCTTACTGCGCCATGCGTAGAGCTGGGATTCGTACAGGCTGAGTTCCCGGGCAGCGGCAGCAACACCGATACGTTCCGCAAGCTTCAGGGCTTCGTTGCGGAATTCAGGCGTGTACTGTTTGCGGGGCTTCTTACTGGTTGATGCTGGTTTTGTCATGAGTCACCTCTGGTTAAGAGTTTACTCACTTAGTCGTGTGTCCACTATTCGTGGGTAAGATCATTGTTAGTAAAATATTGATTAAGGTCTGTTAGCACATAACGAAGCATCTGCACGGAAAGCAATGACAGTAAAATAAAAACGACGGTCAACCAGCTTAGCCTGCTGCTGACCCTCTTGTCGTATTCAACGATGTTACCCAGAGCCAGATTTTTATACTTATCCAACACATCCCGGGAGCCCGGACATTGTAGGCTGACCCCGTGGTGGATGACATCGATAAGCGCTTTTTTAGTTGAGCCATGATGGTAACGTTCTGCATCAAAGTTAATGAACGTAAAATCATCTTTAAGCTTTTTCTGCAGGAACTTCAATATTGTTGACTTACCTGAACCCAGCTCACCTTCCAGACCAATAATATTGACATCAGGTGTCCTGATGATCTGAGCCACATTCTCTGCAACTTTTTCATGACTGCTGCCTCTAAACATATCCTGGTCAGCGGGTGATTCCGTCTGCAATCGTAGAGTCATTCAGCAATTTCCTTCGTTATAACGTAAGATTCTTTCACTATTAGACACAGTACAGAGCCCACAGCAACCAAATGACTGCAGCCGGGGCAGTTTAGTTTTAAGCATGCATAAGCCGATTTCGATGGAATCCCTTTCACACAATAATATTGAATTGAAGCAATGAAAACATTAATGTGTTTGTTGTGACTAGCTGCAGGGGCCTGGAAGAAATTCCAAAGCCTGACAAACCGGAACAGGGCTTGCTCTGCTCCGGTTTTATCCAGTTCATCTTGAAGCCCTTGTTTTTGTTACATATCCCTGCTCACTCTTTCAGCCATTGTTAAGCTTCTTGTGTGTAATCTGCGAATAATACGGATGCAAAATTGATGCAATGGATTATACATACCTACAGCGCACGTTACGCTGAGCTGAATCGAATTTCAGAGAACGTTCTTCGCTATTACCCTGCCCAGCCAGTTGAACACATTTTATCATCCGGCCCCGAGAGTGACATGTTCTCTGCCTGGTACAGCCTTCATCAGAGTCAAACTAGACGTTATTTACAGGCAAAAGAAGACAGCTACAGAGTTTAAGTCTGACATTATTCGTGGCTGTGTCTGCCTTCGGAGTTTTCAGCTTATCCCGATAACAGCGGTTTTGAAAAATTGACGTTTTTTACACCGGTACATTGCCCGAACGCAATCTCCCCCGTAGCGAAATACCGCCCCGCAGAAAATCGTCCATGCTCGGCATGCCCCTGGAACATCAGCATCTTTTCAATAAAGGTTTTACAGCCTATAGTCTGTATAACACAAAATACACCTTACCTGCTGTATTACAGGGCGGTACTCCCTACTCAGTCTGCGAGGCAGGTCACTTATGAATAATCAGTTCCCGATAAAAACGCTGAACCAGCTCAGACCTGTGCTAATCGGGTTTCGCAAAATCAAGGGCTTCACGCAAAAAGATGTGTCTGAGAGGCTTGGCGTAACGCAGCAAACCTATGCCCGCCTGGAAGCAAACCCTGCTAGCGCCAGTATTGATCGTCTGTACAAGGTATTCAGTATTCTGGGCGTAGAAATAACGCTGTCATCTATTTCCCCTTCACCCTTCATTTCCCACACAGAGATGAGGGGGGCATTTGACAGCACTCCCGCCAGACGGGAGAAATGGTGACTATTAGAAGTTTGCTAGTTTTGTCGAATGACGCCAACTACATGTCCGCATCCATCGAGTAGTGGCTTCAAGCCACGATTGTCACTGCCTCCGCTGCCTTTTTCCAGTAACTCTCTCCTTTTAATTCTAATATTTAGGGGTGTCAACGCAAAGCAGAAACGGCACCTTCTTTGCGAGACAGAAATGACCTGTGATTGCCTGGCCGATTTATGGCAGCTAAGTGCGAGAAGCGGATATAGCGAATTCGCCATTGTACGGGATTAGCAGGTTTACTGAAGCAACCTGCGATGGCGTTATGGCAATAGTCAGTCCCCTGTCCAGTCGGCATAGGTGGCCACCTCGTCACCGCCGGGGATAAACTGATTGAAGCCTCCGCGCAAAATCACTTATTCTTTTCCGTTAATAAAATGCAGGAGCAAAGTCATGACTGGCGAAATTCGTGGGCGAGGCAGGCCACGAAAAACAGAGAGTACCTATACAGATACCCGTAATGACCTGATCCGAAGCGGGCTTGAACTGCTCACGCAGAATGGTTTTCTTTCAACGGGAGTCGATGCCATTGTCAAAAATGCCAGTGTTCCTAAAGGCTCATTTTATTACTATTTCAAGAGCAAAGAAGAGTATGCCCAGACTGTTCTGAGCGCCTATGACAGTTTCTTTGTGCATAAACTCCAAAAACATCTGTATGAATCATCCTTCACACCAATGATGCGTCTGGAAAATTTCATCGACGATGCCTGCGACGGCATTAAAAAGTACAATTTCACCCGGGGCTGTCTGGTTGGCAATATGATGCAGGAGAGTCCGGGTCTTCCACTGTCCTTTATCAAACAGCTCCACGAAATACTTGAGCGCTGGCAGGCGCTTGTGGCGTGCTGTCTGTCCGACGCGTTATCTTCGGGCGAAATCCGTTCCGATATGAATAATACGCAACTGGCGGCCATTTTCTGGAGCAGTTGGGAGGGTGCCGTAATGCGTGCCAAACTTTATTGCTCAACCCAGCCTGTGTACGACTTCTGGAGCTATTTCAAAAAGTCAGTACGCTATCAGCCCTCTAAGGACACGGCTGTTGAAAAGTAAAAAAGGGGCCGCAGCCCCTGATAATAATTATCAAACCCAGGCTGAGCCTGGCTTCCACTTCATTAGCTACACTGAATTACTGCCCGGCCACGAATTCCGCCACTCAGAAGTTTTTCGGCCACATTGATGGCATCACTCAGCGGATAAACGGTGGTCAGGCTATCCAGTCTGGACTCCGGTAAATACTGTACCGCCTGCTGCCAGATCGCCGCTCTTTTTTCCTTCGCGAACATGACACTGTCAATCCCTTTCAGCGTGACGCCACGCAGGATAAACGGAGCCACATTCCCCATTAGTTCCATCCCCTGTGCCATGCCGCAGGCTGCAACAATACTGCCATAACGCACCCCGGCGCATACATTGCAGAGCGTATGGCTACCGACTGTATCAATGGCGGCAGCCCAGCGTTCTTTCTGTAACGGTTTTCCGGGACAGGAGAGCTCGGAACGGTTAATAATCTCGTCCACACCGACCGTTTTATAGAGCCAGGCAGCCTCTTCCGGGCGTCCAGTAGACGCCGTAACGCGGTACCCCATTGATGCAAGGATCATGGCCGCAATGCTCCCGACGCCGCCGCTGGCACCGGTAACAAGTACCGGACCATCTTCAGGCTTAATACCATGATTCAGAAGTGCGTCTACGCACAGCATCGCGGTAAACCCAGCTGTTCCGATTGCCATTACGTGTTTGCCGTTAGCGCCAGCCGGGAGCGGCGTCAGCCAGTCTCCATTTACCCGTGCTTTTTCGGATAGTCCGCCCCAGTGTTTTTCCCCAACACCCCAGCCGGTCAGGAGAACCTTATCTCCGGCCTGATATTCGGGATGTGAACTGGCGGACACTGTACCGGTAAAATCAATGCCGGGCACCATGGGAAAGCGTCGGACGATTGGGCCCCGGCCCGTAATGGCCAGTGCGTCTTTGTAGTTGATGGATGAATAGTCAACATTGACCTCCACATCCCCCTGCGGTAGTTCACTTTCAGCGATTTCAGCAAGTTGCGCACTATAGCGTCCATCTGTTTTGTTGATTAATAAAGATTTAAACACGTTCACCTCGTTTGTCCGGGCGTTTACCGTTCAGTCATTAAGTCGTCAATAAATAATATTGACCGATCGTCTAATAATCAACACTACTATCCCAGTGCTTTGCCAGCATTCAAGAAACATTATTCATTTCATGCACTTAAAGCTGTCTTTTTTGACCGACATCAAACTGTATTCTGGTTTATCTGGTGCAGAGGGAAAATCAGCATCCCTGAAGATACATAGCTAATGCTTCAGAACACGGCTGATGATGCGATAAAACAACCAGGCTTTAATGAGTTAGTCTGAGCGGACCTTCGGCTCAGTAAATAGGTCCGCTCCGTGCCAAGAGCAGACGCTGGTAATTCGGGTAATGGTGCCAACTTACTGATTTAGTGTATGATGGTGTTTTTGAGGTGCTCCAGTGGCTTCTGTTTCTATCAGTTGTCCCTCCTGTTCAGCTACTGAAGGCGTGGTGCGTAACGGTAAAAGTACTGCCGGACATCAGCGCTATCTCTGCTCTCACTGCCGTAAAACATGGCAGCTACAGTTCACTTACACCGTCTCTCAGCCCGGTACACACCAGAAAATTATTGATATGGCCATGAATGGCGTCGGATGTCGCGCCAGTGCACGCATTATGGGCGTTGGCCTCAACACGATTTTACGACACTTAAAAAACTCAGGCCGCAGTCGGTAAACTCACGCATACAACCGGGCAGTGACGTCATTGTTTGCGCGGAAATGGACGAACAGTGGGGTTACGTCGGCGCTAAATCACGCCAGCGCTGGTTGTTTTACGCGTATGACAGGATACGGAGGACGGTTGTGGCGCACGTATTCGGTGAACGCACGTTGGTCACGCTGGAGCGTCTTCTGGGCCTGCTGTCGGCCTTTGAGGTCGTGGTATGGATGACGGATGGCTGGCCGCTTTATGAATCACGCCTGAAGGGAGAACTGCACGTTATCAGCAAGCGATATACGCAGCGCATTGAGCGGCATAACCTGAATCTGAGGCAGCATCTGGCAAGGCTGGGCAGGAAGTCACTGTCGTTCTCAAAATCGGTGGAGCTGCATGACAAAGTCATCGGGCATTATCTGAACATAAAACACTATCAGTAAGTTGGAGTCATTACCGGTGCTCTGATATATTTATTATACTATAGTGGGGTATGTGTTGATCTTAATGTAATACTCCCCTATAGTATAAGAAATACAGAGCAGTGAGGTAAGCAATGCCCAGTACTCCTGAAGAGAAAAAAAAGGTCCTAACCCGGGTTCGCCGTATCCGGGGTCAGATTGATGCTCTGGAAAGAGCACTTGAAAGTGGCGCTGAATGCCGTTCCGTTCTCCAGCAAATCGCCGCCGTCCGGGGCGCCGCTAACGGACTGATGGCAGAGGTGCTGGAGAGCCACATACGGGAAACCTTTGACCAGAATGACAGCTACAGTCATGAAGTCAGTAAATCAGTTGACGATACGATTGAGCTGGTTCGTGCCTATCTTAAATAGGTGAGGCCATTATTACATTGAGGATATATTACGTATGAAATCACGTGCCGCTGTTGCATTTGCACCAGGGAAGCCCCTGGAGATTGTTGAAATTGATGTTGCTCCGCCTAAAAAAGGCGAGGTGCTGATTAAAAACACCCACACAGGTGTCTGCCATACCGATGCCTTTACCCTCTCAGGGAATGACCCTGAGGGCGTTTTCCCGGTGGTTCTCGGCCACGAGGGAGCCGGTATCGTCGTTGAAGTTGGTGAAGGCGTCACCAGTGTGAAGCCGGGTGACCATGTTATTCCGCTCTACACCGCTGAATGCGGGGAGTGTGAATTCTGCCAGTCCGGTAAAACGAACCTCTGTGTATCGGTTCGCGAGACTCAGGGCAAAGGACTGATGCCTGACGGGACCACTCGCTTTTCATACAACGGTCAGCCTCTTTACCACTACATGGGATGTTCCACATTCAGTGAATACACCGTTGTGGCCGAGGTTTCTCTGGCAAAAATTAACCCGGAGGCGAACCATGAACACGTCTGCCTGTTGGGTTGTGGCGTGACTACCGGTATTGGCGCCGTCCATAACACGGCTAAAGTGCAGCCGGGCGATTCAGTTGCCATTTTTGGTCTGGGGGCAATTGGTCTGGCTGCGGTACAGGGGGCCCGTCAGGCAAAAGCGGGACGTATTATCGCTATCGATACTAATCCGACAAAATTTGACCTGGCCCGTCAGTTCGGGGCCACTGACTGCATTAACCCGAATGATTATGACAAACCGATTAAAGATGTTCTGCTGGATATCAACAAGTGGGGTATTGACCATACCTTTGAATGTATCGGTAACGTTAACGTCATGCGTGCAGCGCTGGAAAGTGCTCACCGTGGGTGGGGGCAGTCCGTTGTCATTGGTGTCGCAGGGGCCGGACAGGAGATTTCCACCCGTCCTTTCCAGCTGGTCACCGGGCGCGTATGGAAAGGTTCCGCGTTTGGCGGAGTAAAAGGCCGCACTCAGCTCCCCGGTATGGTCGAGGATGCCATGAAGGGGGATATTGACCTTGAGCCATTTGTAACCCATACGATGACACTGGATGAAATCAATGACGCCTTCGAGCTTATGCATGAAGGCAAATCTATCCGGACAGTGATTCATTACTGATCCCATCAGAATTTTAATCAACTCAAACTGAAGGAAGTGGAAAATGACAACTCCGGTAATTTCTGGTGACGGCATCTTTTCTCATGTGTTCATTGGCGCAGCCGATGTCGAGAAATCCTCCGCATTTTACGATGTCGTCCTGGGCACGCTTGGTATCAATAACCTCGGCCCGTTTGGCAACGGCTGGGTACTCTATGGCCGCGAAAAGCCGGCATTTATCATTGCCCGTCCGGGCAACGGTGAAGCACCTTCCGCTAACGGGGTGACTGTCGGCTTCGCTGCTGCCACCCCGGAAGAGGTTGATGCTTTCCATGCTGCCGGCCTTGCCGCCGGTGGAGCTGATGAAGGTCAACCTGGCCCGCGTGGTCACCTTCCCGGGGCCTATGCTGCCTACCTGCGGGATCCGGCGGGTAACAAAATCACGGCGTATACGTTTATCTGACGTCCGGATTTAAAGATACTTCCCCTGGCTTCGGTCAGGGGAAATAACCATGAGATAACGGCTGATGGAACTCATTGAGCAGCATGCCAGCTCTGGCGGCTGGCAAAACGTGTACCGGCATTATTCACAATCCCTTAATTGTGAAATGAATTTCGGTGTGTATCTTCCTCCCAAAGCAGTAACAGAAAAACTGCCGGTACTATACTGGTTGTCGGGCCTGACCTGTACTGAGCAGAATTTCATCACCAAATCAGGTATGCAGCATTATGCAGCCCGGCATAACGTCATCGTTGTTGTCCCGGATACCAGTCCCCGGGGTAATAATGTCCCGGATGCCGACAGTTACGATCTTGGCCAGGGGGCCGGTTTTTATCTGAACGCGACGGAACAGCCGTGGAATGTTCATTACAGGATGTATGACTATATTCTCAGAGAGCTTCCGGATGTCGTCATGAATCATTTTCCTGCAACGGCAAGAAAATCTATATCCGGTCATTCTATGGGAGGGCTGGGTGCTCTGGTGCTGGCTCTGCGAAATCCTGGTGAATATGTGAGCGTATCAGCATTTTCCCCGATAGTATCGCCTTCTCAGGTGCCATGGGGGCAACAGGCATTTAGCGCTTACCTGGGTGAAAACAGAAAAACGTGGGAAGCCTACGATCCAGTCAGCCTCATTTTACAGGGTGAAAAATTACCAGAAATCTTCATTGATCAGGGGCTGAGTGACGCCTTTTATGAAGAGCAACTGCGCACCAAAATCCTTGAGAGAGTATGCAATGAGATGAACCTCAATGCGTCGTTCCGATATCATACTGGATACGACCACAGCTATTATTTCATTTCCAGCTTTATTGGTGAGCACATTGCTTACCATGCCAACAGGCTCAGGCTGTCAGCATGAGTTGATTTCCAGCCTCAGAAAATGTGCTTAATTTTCAGGCCTGAACAGGGCCTGAACCCTGCAGACCTGAGATGTACTGTAACTGAATCGCCACGGATAATCTAGACACTTCCGAGCCGTTGATGGACTGACCCCGCCCCGGTAGACGATCCTGCCCTATAGTTTGGACTGACCCCACGCCTGTAGACAAATCCTGTCCTCACGACGAGGCCTGTTCGAAGGCCTCCGGACTGACGTCGCCGAGGTGGCTGTGGCGCCGGGACCGGTTATAGAAGACTTCAATGTAATCGAAGATCCGCCCGGGCCAGATCCCTGGTTTTATATATGCGTTTTCTGATCCGTTCTTTTTTCAGCGAACTGAAGAACGATTCGGCCACCGCATTATCCCAGCAGTTGCCACGCCGGCTCATGCTCGGCGCCAGGTTATTGGCCCGGTAGAAGCGCTGCCAGTCGTCACTGCCGTACTGGCTGCCCTGGACGCCCTTCTAAGAGTCAAGCTGTTATCGGGATACTGTTGATCCGCCTGTTTTGATTGCGCAGTAACGTGTAAACTTCGCGGGAGATATATCGCTTTAGACAGCGTATCGCTTCCATTTTTGTATGTCCTTCGGCTACACGCCTGGCGACATATTCCTTTGTTTTTGCGTCAGTTCGTAAGCGTCCGATGGCGATGATGTGAAGTGCACTATTTGCAGCACGATCTCCACCACGATTAAGTCGGTAACGGTTCGTTTTTCCAGAAGAAACGGGGACCGGGCTGACACCACACAGTGCCGCAAATCCTGATTCTGATCTTAACCGTTGAGGATTGTCTCCGGCAGTGATCAGCAACTGTGAAGCGCTTTCGTATCCGATAGCATTACGTTTAATCAGCTCAGGTGCCAACTCGTCGACAATTGCCGCAATCATGACATCCAGATCAGCGATTTCGTCATGTAACTCGAGATAGCGTCGGGCAAGGGACTTTAATGAAATGCGATAAACGTTGGTTACATTGCGGTATTCACTGGCATCAGGTCTCCAGGAACCCAGGGTCCTGATGAGCTGCATGCGCGTCATATTTCTGAGCTGTTCACGTAATTCATCCGGGGCAGAGATAATATTTGAATGGATAATCTGGAGAGCGACTCTGCGGGCTGATATTGCTGTTTTTCGGCAAGTTTTTAATACCCGCAGGGACTCAATCATGCCATCACGCGTTTTGGGAGTAACTGTCCTGATGCCTGAGAATGCTGCATGAGCGGCACATTCAGCATCAATTGTGTCACTTTTACCCCGTTTGCGTCGCTCCATCCGGTCTGGAGCAGTCACCTCAAGAACTTCTAACCCGGCGTTCTGAAAATAACGAAGCAAACCGGAACCATAGGTACCTGTGCACTCAACACCAATTCGCTTTAATGTCCCAAACGAGGTCATCCATGCCAGCATCTGCCGGTAACCTTGTCGTGTTGTGGAGAAATACTGAGTCCCAAGGACTTTATTGTTCTGATCTACGACAGCGGCAACGTGCAAATCTTTATGTGTATCCACGCCACCCACAACGGCAGCTTCGGTAACTTTATCAACCATGACAGAGCTCCTGTGAGGAAACAGAGTTGAATCTCCAGACAGATAACCCGGACAGGACAGTAACGAGACAAGCCGTCAGGCCCTTCTTGAGTCACGCGCATCGGTGAGGAGATGCCTCGCATGAAGGCGCTTCCGGCAACCGACGGGTCCAGGGCAGGACACAAAAGGTCGATCGCTGTGTGAGTCAGGATGCGGGAAGGTCTTCACTGCATCAGTAATCACACCAATCTGGTTAAACGGCAAACTAAGTGGTGGTAAAGACTGACATCGGCATTATTACTATCGCTATGTACGATAACCTCGCTGTCTGGTTTTCGGCGCCAGACCGCCATCATCAGCGCGTCGAGCGCCAGTTCGCGTGAGAGAGTGGGTTTCATCGACCAGCCGACCACATTACGGGCGAAGAGATCGATAACCACCGCCAGATACAGCCAGCCCTGCCAGGTGCGGAGTAGAGTAAGAGGCAGGGCGTAGTCGGACTATTTCCCTGCCTCTCCTCCCCGAACCGGACGTGCACCTTTCAGCGCATCCGGCTCTCCATTTAAATGCTGGCGAACGCCATTGCCACTTCTGTAAAGCGCGATGTATACGTGTTTCTGGTCTCCGTCCTCAGATAGGGATTACCTTCGGGTAGCCGCCAGCGGAACAGCTTCTTGCCTTGCCCCACCAACCGGTACAGTATTTCGCCGCTGAGCTTGCCGTGATTGGTTTTACCAAATAAAACCCACGTTTTGCTCTGACCCGGTTTCGGTGATTTACACCACCACCTCATCAGGGAAGCGATACCTGTACGGTATTTGCGGGCCAGCCAGTGAGCCAGCTTCCAGAACACGACACGGTCGATATAACTGAAGACTTTGGCCTTAAAATCAACGAACTGATAGAACATGGCCCAGCCTTTCAGTTTTCGGTTGAGTTGTTCAGCCATATCGACTTTGCTTTCACTGTAGTTGCCTGATAACAGTGCTGTCAGCGATGCGGCGAAGTTTCTGGCTTTCTCCTGCGGGATCGTTGAGACCACTCGCATCTCGCCATAACGACTGCGTTTGCGAATGATCCTGTGCCCCAGAAAGATAAAGCCGTCATTAACATGGGTGATTTTAGTCTTATCCATGTTCAGCCTGAGTTTCAGACTGCCTTCGAGCACACCCCGACACTCCTCCCTGATGGCTTCCGCCTGTGCTTTGGTGCCTTTGACGATGAGGACAAAATCATCGGCATAGCGGCAGTACGCCACCGCGGGTTTCCACTGCCAGTTTTCTCTGACCGCCGTACTTCGGCCCCGTTGGATACTGTTATTCCAGTACCACCGATCTTTTCTGGCTTTCCCGCTCAGGTAGCGCTCATGCAGGTATTGATCGAACTCATTCAGCATGATGTTCGATAATAGCGGCGATATAACACCGCCCTGTGGTACACCTTCACTGGCCGCCCGAAAGAGACCGACATCGATATGTCCCGCCTTGATGGTTTTCCACAGCAGAGTCATGAAACGTGCGTCACTGATCCTGCGGCGTACAGCCTTCATCAGCAGTCGATGATGTACGGTGTCGAAGTAACTGGACAGGTCGCCTTCAATCACCCAGCGTCCCCGGGTTTCACCACAGTCTGTGAGCTGTAATTTCACCGTGCGGATCGCGTGGTGGACACTGCGCTCAGGCCGGAAGCCATATGAGAGCGTATGAAAATCACTCTCCCATATCGGCTCCATCGCCATCAGCATGGCCCGCTGAACAATACGATCCCGCAACGCGGGGATACCCAGTGGTCGCAGTTTGCCGTTGCTTTTAGGGATGTAAACCCGTCTGGCGGGCAAGGGCTGGTAGTGGCCTGAGAGTAATTCATCCCTGAGGATTTGCAGCTCAACAGCCAGTCTGGCCTGTAGCATTGTTTTGTTCACGCCATCAACGCCGGGGGTATGGGCCCCCTTTGATGAAAGCGTGATCCGCGCCGCTTCAGCCAGCCATTCTGGTTGTGTTATCAGACGCAGCAGCCGTTGAATCCGTAGGGACGGATCGGTGGCTGCCCATGTGGCAAGCTTGCGTTGCATTTCGCTGATTATCAAAGGTCTTCACCTCGTTAGGTCAGTTAATTCACGTCGCAAACACATTCAAACTGCTTCCCTTCGCCATGTAATGGGCTTTCCCCATCGCGGACTACTACGGAAGCTCCGCCAGCCAGCGCGTCATCGGAGCCATGCCCCCTTAACATCCGTCGCTGACCTTCCCCGGTTTACCTGCCTGGACTCAGGCATACTGAGGAGGCTGCCCGTCGCACTCTTTATCCTTGCTTGCCGCAAGTTGGCAGAAGTCAGCATCGCAAGCGTGATAGACGCTGCTGCCCCGGTGTTTCGCATACATGTCAAAACACCTTCGACCGGCAGTGCTTACGTATCACTGCCAGTTCCTCCTGCACGGCCTGTCAGATCACGTAGGCCGTGGTGACGTTTTCAACCCACAGAGGCGGATTAACGGGTTCATGTTCTTCAGCCTTTCAGTACTTAACCTTGAGGATCATCTCGGCTTAGTGATCTCGCCTCAATCCCCGTTGTCAGCGGGTTACATCACCCTGCGGGCATGCCGCAGGTCACTGCCGCTCAGGTTCTCCACCGTCACACCCGGTGGGATTGTTGGGTTTCTCATCGTGAGTTACCGGTTCAATATTCCAGACAGACTCGCGGTTCATTTAAGCATCCATGCCCGCCCTGAACTCCGGGCACACTATAAGTAATATCGGTGACCCAGACCTGGGTGGCCCGGACAACGGTGAACTGCCGCTGCACGAGATTAGGAGCAACGACTGAAGGCCTGCCAGCGATACGACGTGGCGCTTTATAGCCGCGCACAGCTTTAATCCGGTCCAGTTGCATGATCCGACCCACCCGGTTTCTACCACAGGTTTCCCCGATTTCGTTCAGATCGCCATGAACCCGCCGGTAACCGTATACGCCTCCGCTCAGGGAATATGAGTCGCGGATAAGCATCAGCAGGCGCTGGTTATCTTTATCACGCGCCGAGACAGGGTTATGCAGCCACGCATAGAACCCGGCCCGGGCGACATTCAGTACCCGACACATCGTCATCACACCCCATACAGTTCGGTGCTCATTGATAAAGCGGTACTTCAGTCGGGCTCCTTTGCAAAGTACCGCGCGGCCTTTTTCAGGATATCCCGTTCTTCTTCGGTGCGTTTTAGCTGCGCCCGGAGTTTCAGGATCTCGCTTTTAGCTTCCAGTAAATCCCGGGCATGCTGCTCGCTGTTATCAGGTTTGATAGCCCGTAGCCACTTGTAGAGGCGGTGTGCAGAGACGCCCAGACGCTCAGATACTTAGGCGACGGAATAACCGCGTTCCGTTATCTGACGGACGGCTTCTTCCTTAAATTCAGGTGTAAATCGTGGTGTGCCCATACGCTCCTCCTATACTCAAACTATAGGGCAGGATCGTCTACCGGGGCGGGGTCAGTCCAGGGAGCCGTTAACGACCTGATGGCGGTTGTTCTGGAAAGCTATCTTCGGGAGGAATTCCCCGATACGGGCAAACGAAATGAGTCGCAGAAGAGGTCAATCGACGACACCATTTCGATAGTCCGCTCCTATCTCCGTTAACTCTGCCAGGCAGATGTCTGATGGGGTCTAAAACTGTAATGAAAGGAAATGACATATGAAATCACGTGCATTATTCATCTGTATTTTTTAATTGGTACCCGAAACCGCCTGAGTGTCGCCATCAGCTGGGTCTGGAACCACAGCGTCGCGTACCGGGGAGCCCGCATTATCACGGGAGCCAAATCTCCGGTCCCGGGTACGCCGCCAGCCAGTTCTCATACAGAAGGCGGATCCGCAGGGTACCGCTGAAACTTCAGCGGTGTCCCACATGGTACCACCGGGCCCAGCTTCAGCAATCTGTTTCCAGTCACACAAACGCTTTTTTCGACGGGCTTTCTGATCGAGCGGTCCGGCACACCAGATACCGTCACAAGAGGTGGCCTTATTAAGAGCGGACACACCTAGCACAGGAAATTCTATGGCAAAGAAACTTTTCGGTTATCATCCCATCCTGACTGACGACAACAATTCAGTTGTGATTCGCGGTGCTCGCGAGAACAACCTTAAAGAGGTGGATGTTTCCATTCCGCGCAACGCATTGGTTGTTTTTTCGGGTGTGTCAGGCTCGGGTAAGTCTTCACTGGCCTTTGGCACCATTTATGCTGAGGCGCAACGGCGCTACTTTGAATCGGTTGCCCCCTACGCTCGTCGCCTCATTGATCAGGTCGGGGTTCCGGATGTGGATGCCATTGACGGACTGCCGCCAGCCGTTGCGCTTCAGCAACAACGCGGTGCCAGTAACGCGCGCTCCTCTGTCGGCAGCGTGACCACCTTATCCAGTCTGGTGCGAATGATGTACTCACGGGCGGGCGCTTATCCTGCCGGACAACCGATGCTGTATGCCGAGGATTTTTCTCCCAACACGCCGCAGGGGGCATGCCCTTCTTGCCATGGTCTGGGCCATATCTATGAGGTAACTGAAACACTGATGGTGCCCGATCCCTCACTTAGTATCCGTGAAAAGGCTATTGCTTCCTGGCCCCCGGCCTGGCACGGACAGAATCTGCGGGATATTCTGGTGACGCTGGGGTATGACATCGACACTCCCTGGAAAAATCTGCCAGCGGAAGACCGTCAGTGGATCCTTTTTACCGAAGACACCCCCACTGTACCGGTTTTCCCGGGACTGAGTCCGGAAGATACGCGCGAAGCCGTCAGGAAAAAAATGACGCCGGGTTATATGGGGACCTTCACCGGGGCACGTCGTTATGTGCTACATACCTTCGCCAGCACGCAAAGCGCGTTGATGAGAAAACGAGTCTCCCGTTTTATGGAAGGCAAGCTGTGTCCGGTCTGTCACGGGAAAAGACTGAAGTCAGAATCATTGTCCGTCACCTTTGCCGGTGTGGACATTGGTGAATTTATGCAGATGCCCTTAGACCAGCTGGCGGAATTGCTCCTTCCAATCTCCCGGGGGGATTTCAGTGCCCACCACGCCGGCGCAGATGCCGACAGGGATATCACCCGTCGGGATCTGACAGAGCGTGCTGCATCCGGAAAAGCGGTCCATTCCGATAACGCCGATGTCTGCCGGACATCGGCGTTATCGGAAGAGAAACGACTGGCGGCACAACGGCTGACCGGTGGTGTCATGGCCCGGTTGTATCAGTTGCAGAAGCTGGGGCTGGGTTATCTTACGCTGGACAGAGCAACCCCAACTCTATCTGCAGGAGAGCTTCAGCGACTGCGTCTTGCCACGCAACTCAGTTCGATGCTGTTTGGTGTGGTCTATGTTCTTGATGAACCGTCTGCGGGTCTGCACCCCTCAGACAGTAAAGCGCTTTACGATGCGCTTGAGAACCTTCGTGATGCCGGCAACTCGGTGTTTGTCGTTGAACATGATCTTAACCTGATGCGACGGGCGCAATGGCTTGTTGATGTGGGACCGTCGGCTGGTGAACAGGGAGGACATGTTCTCTACAGTGGTATTCCTGAAGATCTGAAAGCCGTCACCCAATCTCGTACCGCGCGTTATTTATTTGATGAAGTCCGGCCACCACAATCTTTTGCCCGTATCCCATCCGGGTGGCTGAAACTGCAGGGGATCCATCGCCACAATCTTAAGTGGATCGATGTTGATATTCCTCTGGGTGTGCTGACAGCCGTGACGGGAGTCTCTGGCTCCGGTAAATCCAGTCTGATTGCCCAGGCCTTACCGGAACTGGTGCTTTCTTCACTTGGCGGTGAGCCAGAAGACGTGCTTTCCGAAGCCAGCGACGCTGAGGGGCCATCCGTAACGGAGAAAACGTACGGTACCCTGACCGGTGATACCGGACTGGTAAAGCGTCTGGTTCAGGTTGACCAGAAACCGATAGGCAGGACCCCCCGTTCAAACCTGGCGACATATACCGGGTTGTTTGATCCTGTTCGTAAGCTCTTTGCCGGAACGACTGACGCCAAACTCCATCATTACGATGCGGGTCAATTCTCTTTCAATGTGGCAAAAGGCCGCTGTGCAACCTGTGAAGGTGAAGGATTCGTCAGCGTGGAGCTGTTGTTTATGCCGAGCGTGTATGCACCGTGCCCGACCTGCCATGGCGCGCGGTATAACCGGGATACTCTCAGGATCTGCTGGCAGGACAAAAATATCGCGGAGGTCCTGCATATGACGGTGGATGAAGCCAGTCAGTTCTTTGCGACTGAAGAACCAGTGGCTCGTCCCCTCCGTCTGCTGAGTGAAATTGGTCTGGGCTACCTGCGTCTGGGACAACCAGCAACCGAGTTATCCGGAGGGGAGGCGCAAAGGATCAAGCTGGCAACCGAACTACAACGTAGCCAACGTGGCCACACGTTGTATATCCTAGATGAACCGACAACCGGCCTGCATGCTTCAGACGCCGACCGCCTCCTTGTGCAGCTGCAGCGGCTTGTTGATGCAGAAAATACGGTGATAATGATTGAACACGATATGCGGGCGGTTACTCAGGCAGACCAGGTTATCGACATCGGTCCTGGAGCGGGACATGAGGGAGGACGCCTGGTTGCCGCAGGAACTCCCGAACAGGTATCGCAGGTCAAAGAAAGCCGTACCGCACAGTATATTGCCAGGGAACTCTCACGGAACGGTTAAAAAGGGCTGTGTCGTCATTGCGTCAATGGCGGCACATTCCCGGCGTGTTCTGTATCAGTAATCTCCCGCAGGTATAATTTCAGCGCATCCCACTGGTTCAGCGCGTACGCGAACGCCTTCGACAGCTCCGAGTGCCGTGACAGCGTTTTCTGCTTTTCACGCAGCCAGCCCTCCAGCGCGGTCAGCAGCGGTACCGCTTTTTCCTGCCGAATGGCCAGCCGTTCCGCCGCGCTTTTGCCCCGGATGCCCGCCTCGATGCCATACAGCTCGCCGATACGGCACAGCGCTTCGGTCGTGGTGTCAGAGGGCGTCCGCACGTGCACGTCCGCCTGCAACACCCCGCTGAACCCCGCAAGATGCGACTGCGGATGTGTAACGCTGGCGTGATAGAAATTTTAAGTCAGTCATCAGGTGTCCACCTAATTAGGGGTCAGTTTGGATATCGAAAATTATTGTACGTCAAGGTTATTTTTTGACCTCTCTACTTTAGCGGGCCTCAGCCGACGAAACTTATCGGAAGCCGGTACCGGCCAGTCTGACTGAAGATGGAAGCAAAATTAATGCTGTGGGCTACCATACCTTCTTTAACAGGTGATTTGTGAACTGCAACTTCTCGGAACGGGAGTTTGCGCAAGGACCGGAAGTCCGCTTTTCGCTCATAGCGGACCGTTCCTGCGCACATGTCTGCTATGTGGTAGAGGCAGACAATACTTACAGCACAGGGCGTTAATAAATACGGAACAGATCAACCGCAGATGCCTCCTCCTGAATGTATTAATTTTGCTATCTCGTCGGCAAAATCAGGGAACAAGTCTGGATATGGAAGCGCCTGGCAGCTGAAAGTATGAATAATAACGCCCTGACAGGATATTTTATTGCACCCTGTCAAAAGTCATACATTCTTTCCCGGTTTTTGCTTTCTCATACCGGATAACTCTATTTAAGGCTTAAGGATAACCTTCGTCCATCCTTCATCCCGCTCATCGAAGTGCTTATATCCGGCAGGAGCCTCTTCAAGCGAAAGACGATGAGAAATTATTTTGCCCGGACTGGCTTTATCGTGATGGATGAGGCGAGACAGCTGACGGTTATAGGCCTTAACGTTCGCCTGGCCGGTACGGATTGCCTGTCCTTTAAACCAGAAACTCCCAAAATCAAATGGCATCTTACCCTCTCTGGCAAGCTCCGATTCAGCCCCCGGATCCTGAGGAATAAAGACGCCAACCACACCAATTCCCCCGGTTGCTTTCGTCGACGCAACAAGACTGTTCATGGTAACAGAGTTATCTTCATGGCCATGTTTGTTACAGCACTGATAGCCAACACATTCGCAGCCACAATCCGTACCGCGTCCATCCGTCAGGTCGAGAATTTTTTGTACAGCTTCATCGCCAGTAGCATTGATGCCCGTCGCCCCCATTTTTTCAGCCAGAGCCAACCGGTCTGTGTGCGTATCAACCACAAACACCTGTGAAGCACCTTTAATGATCGCCGAATGAGCTGCCATCAAACCGACCGGCCCCGCGCCATAAATGGCCACGCTTTCACCAGGCTTCAATCCGGCAAGTTCTGTTGCATGCCAGCCGGTAGGAAAAATGTCAGAGAGCATCACATAATCATCTTCTTTTTCTGCCGCATCAGGGGGAAGAACAAGGCAGTTAAAGTCGGCAAATGGCACCCGAAGAAGTTCCGCCTGACCTCCCTCCCAGGGACCCATTTCAGCAAAACCATAAGCTGCGCCTGCCGTACCCGGATTGGTAGTGAGACAAAAGCCGGTCAGACCTTTTTCACAGTTTTCGCAAAAACCACATCCCACGTTAAACGGCAGACAAACATAGTCGCCCACCTTAATACGTTCAACGCCTGAGCCAATTTCGACCACTTCACCCAGGTTTTCGTGACCCAGAATCCGTCCCTGTTCAAAGCTGGTCCGGCCCTCATACATGTGCAAGTCCGACCCACAAATGTTGGTGGTGGTGATGCGGACGAGTACATCCGTGGGGCGGACAATTTTCGCATCCGGTACGTCTTTTACTTTTACATCATAAGGACCGTTGTAAATTACTGCTTTCATGATCTTCTCCTTCTTGCGTGCGGAAAGGAAATGCTGCCCCGCGGATTGGGGTATCAATCGAGTTTAGCTGCCATAACAGATCTCGCGATCGGCGAAAGGACGATTAGGATGTTTCTTAACTAAGTGCATTGAAGTCTGTAAGACAGGTACTTACCGATGAAGGCTGCCTGGAAAACGTAAAAACATCACACGTTAATCCGGTTTTTTTAAGCAGGCAAGGGATTACGGACAGCTTTGAGCGAGAAGCGGATAAAGTAAATCTATCTCATTTCTGCATTGTGCCAGAAGTAGACATAGGTGAATTAGGTAACCCTAGAGATGCACTTTGAATCAATGATATGAAATGCTGAAAAGGTAATTAACTAATTCAAAATTTGAATAATCAGTTATCTCTTCCATGCTTAATACGTAACCTTAGCTAAGGAGAAATTATGTTAGACGAATACAAAAAATGCATCGAAGCCTGTTATCTATGTGCAACGGCATGTGATAACTGTGCGGCTTCGTGTCTCGACGAAGAGAATCTGGAGATGATGCGCGAGTGCATAAAACTGGATATGCAGTGTGCAAATATCTGCCGTCTTGCAGCTCAATTCATGACACTAAATAGCGGGTCTGCCCAGGATCTTTGCCGTCTTTGCGCTGATGTTTGTCAGAAGTGCGGTGACGAGTGTGGAAAGCATGAACATGACCATTGTCAGGATTGCTCAAGCGCTTGTCATCACTGCGCCGAACAATGCAGAAAGATGGCCGCCTGAGAAAAACTCAAATTACCAAACCCGCTTCGGCGGGGTTTTATATTCCCGGTAATAAGTCGTAGAAGGATGAGATAGATGAGTTTAAGAGTACGGGCGGGAAATAGATCTACTCGAAAGTACTAGCCTCAATGACAAATTCTGGCACAGATTATTTGATTGGCTCAATGTCCGTTTTCGCTGACAGCGGACTGCACCCCGCCGGGGTGACCGCTTCGTGCCAGAATTGGACGTTTCCAAAATCTGCATGCACTAATCGGTGGAGAGCAGATCTCACTGCATAGCCATGCAGACGCGCAGAAATCATCAGGGGCGTTTGAAAGGTGCCGGAAACAGGCGGGAGGCCGCAGAAACGTGCTGAGGGCGCCTGCGGCGGTGCGCCCAAGGGTTGTTATGTTTAATATGGCAGAACTTTCCTGTCGCTATCATTTTGACGCCCGCTATTCGCTCATAGATATGCCTGTCGCGTTTGCGGCTTTACTTGTTATACCCAACCTGCCTGATTTTTATCGCCAGCATCCCGGAATTGAAATTATCCTGAGCAGCTCAGACCGCCGACGGAATATGCTGCATGATGGCCTGGACTGCATACTGAGGGTGGGGGAGCTGGACGATGGCGACTATATCGCAAAGGAGGTGGGAACCGTTAAAATGACGACCTGCGCCAGTCCTGCGTATCTTGATCAACACGGCACCCCGGAAACAATGGACGAGTTGCAGCAGCATCAGGCCGTCAACTGGATTAACAGCAGCAACAGACAAGTTATGCCCTGGACATTCGGGACGTCAGAGGGCTCCACCGAAATTGAACTTCCAGGCAGGCTTGTCGTGGATAACTCAGAAGCCTACATTGCAGCAGGCCTGGCGGGGCTGGGAATACTACAGGGCATGAATATTTTTTTGCAGCCTTATCTCGATCGCGGGCTGTTGGTAGAGGTTCTGCCAGATAATACGTCCCCGAATCGCAAACTGTAACTTCTGTATCCGCACCGCCATCTCTCCCGAAAAGTACGGGCGTTTACCGACTGGCTGGAAAGTTTATTGTAAACGCCTGGGGGCCTGCAGCCTGCTGGTACGTGCGCTGCCTTTTATCGGCCCGCCAGCTTCTGTATGGCTTCACGGACAGGAGCATCGCCAGACGTCAGCTCAATGATGACGCGGCTGACGGCAGGTTGCTCAATGAGTTCAGCCAGCGTAGCCGCCACGTCATCACGGGGCACGTTACCATACGGGATGGCCAGGCCGGCACGTACATAACCCGTACCAGTCTTATCCTGCAGCGCGCCGGGGCGCAGGATCACCCAGTCAAGCTCGCTTTGTGCTAGTTCCACATCGGCCATTTTTTTAACACGCATATAATTTTCGAATGATTCAGAAGTGGTTTCTCCCCGTGCGGACTCCGGGAATGCAGAAACGAGCAGAAAGCGAGACACACCGGCACTGAGGGCGGCAGCTACCGACTTTTTCAGCCCTTCGCCGTCGACCGCATTGGTCATCTCCTGTCCCCCCTTACCGCCGGCACCGGCAGTAAACACCACTGTATCACTACCTGCAAAGTGCATCGCCAGCGCAGCTGCATCCAGCTCTGTCAGGCTCCCACTGACGGGCTCAGCACCCAGCTCGCCTAGCAATGCCTGCTGCTCTGGCTTACGGTAGAGGGCACGAACAGCATGCCCCCTACCTGAAAGGATCCTGCACAGACGCTGGCCGATTTTGCCTGCACCACCGATAATGAAAACATGAACCACAGTTGTCTCCTTCTGGGGTTATGATGTGTCCGAAATTATAACCTGACATCAGGTCAGTTCCTTTGAGCCTGACCGATTGCACTGCATGCTGCTGCCAGCACCAGACAGCTGGTCAGATACTCAGTTGTTCTTATAGCTGAGAACAACAGCCGTACCGATTTAGCTCTCCCGTCACGATGAGAACTCCTGAACCGGTTACACGCAATGCCGGCCAATATCTTCCGTTATATTCGAAAGATCCACGCAAGTTACTGAAGTGCGAGGGACGCAATGTGTACCTTGAACGAACTGAAGTCAGCGGAACCCTGAAGGTTCGATTCCATAGCGTTCAGAAAACTGCTTGCTGAAGCTCGATAGTGAATTGTAACCCACCCGCCCCGCGACCGTTTTTACCGGCAGCGTCGATGTCATCAGCAGGCGGAGAGCCTCCGCGATACGTGCATCGGCGATAACTGAGCGTAAGCTGGTTGACTCACTGGCCAGGTGGCGCCGAAGCGTGGGGCCACTGAGTCCCGTCAGATCTTCAATTTCAGCAGCACTCCAGGGATGAGCCGGTTTGTCCGCTACCATCTGACGGATTTTCATGGCCAGACTTGGCTGCCGGGCTCGCAGCAAAGCATGGTATCCCATGCCATAAAGCCAGAGCACCACTTCAACCATGGCGTGCAGGGAAAGCGGACGCTTCCCTTCCCGCATTGCGGCTGTCCAGCGGTTAAGGGGTGAAAGAAGAGCTGATACGGAAATGGCTGCGATGCTGCCGGTGTCCTGTGGTGGTGGTGCGGCAAGTAACAGCCTGGCTGCTTCAAGCTGTTCCTCCGCGAGCACCACGCTCAGGGCAACAAACTCACCACTTTGTTCTGAAGGGGCATATTCTATATCGATGCTACGGGCATTCGGGACGACCATAATCTCGCCCGGGATCACCCGGTGCCATTTCTCATTTTCACGATACCGGAATTCTCCTTCCAGCGGGAAGGAAAGGGTCGCACCTTCCACCTCGAACTTCTTTACCTGATGCGTCTGTTCTGCGCGAAGGCAATCGCAGGGAAGTGGAAAACGGGAGCGTGCCAGGGTAAGAAGCTCAGCGAGGAGATCATCAACGGGAGAATCGGAAAAGCTGACTGTTTGCATATTCATCCGGAATTTGACTTTGACCGCTATTATACGTCGCCATATACAAAAGCATACAGCGACGCGTGCGGTTGTCTATTCCCGGATGACAAAAATCAGGCCGATTATAGTTATTGCCATACCCACAAGCATGGGCAATGTAATGGCCTCTCCAAACAGCAACCACGCTTCAGCTGCCGTGAGAATGGGAACCAGGTAAAAGTAAGTAGCGACTTTGGTTGCTTCACCGCTTCGTATCATAAAAATCAGCAACATAATCGCCAGAACCGATACGCCAATAACCAGCCAGCCCAGACCCAGCGCAAATGATAAGCTCCACTGCGTCGGAGCAGATTCGAACATCAGGCTAATTGCACCCATCGATATTGTCAAAGTGACGTACTGTAAAAACGTGTTCGCAAAGATATGTCCATCTCCCTGAGCACGGCGCTGATAAAGCGCTCCGATCGTTACGCCAAATAACCCCAGCATGACCGACCCAAAAGCCACAGGATCCAGTGCAAAACTATGCTGGCCTGGCGAGAGCACCAGGAAAACGCCCGCAAAGCCAATCGCAATACCCAGCCATTTCCGGGGATGCAGGGACTGACGGTGCATGAGTGAAACCAGTATTGCAGTCAGTACCGGCTGCAGGCCGGTGATGAGCGCCACAATGCCTGACGGCATGCCACGATGGATGGCATAAAAGCATCCGCCCAGAAAGAAGCTCTGCAGGAAAAGTCCGACAATCAGGTTGCGAACCATTCCTCTGCCGGACGGAAAACGGGCCCTGAACCCCAGTGTAAGCAGCAGAAGGACCAGACAGGAAAATGCGCCACGCAGGAATAAAAGATGAAACGGCGCGCTGTACTGCACGGTAAATTTGGCTGCGACAAACCCTGACTCCAGAGGAATACAAAAAGCCAGGGCGCAAGAGTAATGAGCCATTTTTTTGTGAGGCAGTGATATTCATAGTATTGCAGGTGGGTTCTTGTCGGGCGATATGAAAGGGGATCTTCCCGGTCACTATTGTGTGCACCGGGAAGGAAGGTGATCAGACTGCGGGTGACCACAGGTCGTAATTCAGTGCGAAGCTGTTACCTTCACGGATAACCTTACCGGTAGTAGGCAGGTTGAAGTGCATACCACTGACAGCCAGGTTATCGCTCGCTGCGCGGTCAAGCACTTTGCTACGGATGGCCGCCGCCGCCGCAGGATCGCTGTCGAACGCGATAGTAACGTCAGGCTGAGCAACCTGAATGTGCGGGAAGTGAACAATATCACCCCAGATGAGCAGCGACTCTTTTTCATCACCCAGCAGATAACCGGTATGTCCTGGTGTATGGCCGAACAGCGGTACAGTCTGAATACCTGGTAAAATCGCTTCCTCGCGGAATGGCACCAGTTTGTCGTCATAAGCGCTGAAGGCGTTCCTTGCTACTTCAAAGAACGGCTTGAATGCGTCAGGCGCGCCAGCGGAAATGGTTTCATCACGCCAGAAAGCGAGTTCTTTCTCATGCACAAACAACTGCTGAACATTGCGGAAAACGGGAGTCTGCAGGGGGCCTGCAAGCCCGCCGATATGGTCAGGATGCGCGTGAGTCAGGAGAAGGGTATCAATCTGAAGCGGGTCAATGCCTGCCGCGGCCAGGGCTACCTGAAGCCGACCGCCCCAGCCATTGATACCTCCGGCACCACTGTCAATCAGGATGGTTCGCTCAGGCGTCTGGATAACGTAGACGTTGATATTAATACGGGGTACTGCTGGCACACCGCGCTTCTGCAGTAAATCCTCGGCACGTGAGCCGTCAATACCAGACAGCAGCTCAAAAGATACGTCCAGATAGCCATCACTCAGCATGGTCACAGTCATGTCACCTACTTTTTTGCGATTGATAGCCGGGGCCTGCCAGTTCAGTTGTGAAGTCATATTGGTCTCCGTTACGATTAGAGGTCATCAGGTTTTACTTTAGCAATAGTAACGAAATTTCTGGTTCGAACTGCTCATCCTGCTACGTAAACCGCTCATTCTTAAAATCCGGAGCACAGCAGGTTATATTGCTTTTGCCTTTCTCATGTAAGGTGTCGGTATTATCTTTACCGGAGCCTGTAATGGACATTATTGGAATTATCATGTCGGCGGGAAAAGCCTCTGACCAGTCCTCAAGCACCCGACAATAGTGTCCCGCCTCAATCCCCGCCAGGGCAGAAGACTCCGGCAGGTAGGCCAGGCCGTAGCCATCTTTTACTGCCTGAAGCATTGGATAAATGCTTGAAAAAGTAAGCTGCCCGTCCACTTTTTTCACAATCTCCCCCTGCCTGACAAATTCCCAGCCATACAGCGGGCCTGTGGGTGACAGACGTATATTGATGCAGTCATGTTTTTCCAGCTGAGAGGGATGTAGCGGCAGACCTCTTTCTGCAAGATAGGTGGACGATCCAATGACGACAAACCGTATGTCCGGTGCGATTCGGACGGCCACCATATCCTTTAATATGTCATCACCAATTCGGACTCCGGCATCAAAATTGCCCTCAACAATGTCGACAAAACCGTTCTGCTGCGACATTTCCACCTTGATATCCGAATATTTTTTTAGTAACGGTGACAATCGTGGCCAGAGACATTCATGAATCATGTGATCTGATACCGTAAGTCTGACCAGCCCAGCCGGTGTATGGCGCAGTCTCTGAAGAGCTGTCACGCCCGCTTCAATGCGCGCAAGACCGGGTTCAAGCGTCAGTAATAATTGTTTACCGGCTTCGGTGACAGCCACCCGCCTGGTTGTACGCATAAGTAACGGCATGCCAACGCGCTCCTCGAGACGACGTATCGTGTGTGAAAGCGTGGATGCCGAGATCCCGAGGCGGACAGCAGCCCGTGAAAAACTGCACTCCTGTGCTACTGCCATGAATGCAACATAGTCATTAAAATCGTGACGCATACCGTTCCCGTTCAGGATCTCCGATAACATTATCAGAACCATTTAGGTTCATGATGCCGATTCTGTGAGCCATCAGGCAACCCCCCCGTTCCGCTCATCCGATCATAATTTTTATAAATCTAGATATTGGTAAATCTCAATATGTGGAATAAAGTGTCGTGGTTCTGCGGCTACATCGGCCGAACGACGACATGCCAGGTCGTAAATGCTGAGACATGGCGTTTCAGTGATATTGAAAATTCGCTATATCAGGATATGTAATGAAGACGAAAAACCTGTTCTCTCCCACCAGACTAGGTCCCTACACCCTGAAGAATCGTGTTGTACTTCCGCCTTTAACCCGCTCACGGAGCTCACAACCGGGTGATATTCCGAACGAACTGATGGCTGAATATTACGCACAGCGCAGCAGTGCCGGGTTTATGGTGACCGAAGGAACACAAATCGAACCTCGTGGGCAGGGTTATGCGTGGACCCCGGGGATCTACAGCTCACGGCAAGTGGAAGGCTGGAAGAAAGTGACGCGGGCAGTGCATGAAAAAGAAGGCATCATTTTTGCCCAGCTCTGGCATGTCGGAAGAGTATCCCATAACTCCCTGCAGCCATGTAACGCCTCGCCTGTCGCTCCGTCGGCGATACCGGCAGGGGAAAACGTTAAGGTATTCATCGAAACCGGGCCGGGAGAGGGTGCGCTGGCTACCGCTTCCTGCCCCCGCGCACTGGAAAAAGAGGAAATTAGTGAGATTGTCAGGATGTACGCCGGGGCAGCTCAGAACGCCCTTGATGCCGGTTTTGACGGTGTGGAAATTCACTGTGCAAATGGATACCTGGTTAACCAGTTCATGTCATCCCATAGCAACAAAAGAGAGGATGAATATGGTGGCTCATTACATAACCGGCTGCGGTTTCTGCGCGAAGTGACGCAGGCTGTCGCTGATGTGGTCGGTAAAGACCGTGTGGGAGTCCGTTTTGCTCCGCTCTTTCAGACCACGGATGAAGTAAGGGTCTATCTTGGCCTGGTGGAAGATGATCCCCATGAAACCTATACCGAAGCCGTTAAAATTCTTGAAGAAATCGGAATAGCCTATATTTCTCTTGCTGAAGCCGACTGGGATGATGCTCCCGAATTGCCTGAAGCATTCAGAGCTGAAGTCCGTAAGTTATTCAGCGGTGTAATTATGTATGCCGGGCGATATACGCAAGAAAAAGCCGAACGGATTATCGGTGCTGGCTGGGGAGACATTATCGGATTTGGCCGCCCGTTCATAGCTAATCCGGATTTACCGCAGCGCCTTTATCATGAATGGCCACTGAATCCGGTCGATCCAACAACCATGTATGGTGGAACGGCAAAAGGCTACACAGATTATCCCGCCTTTGGCTAACCATTCTTATGAGCATCAGCTTTTCAAAAGCTGATGCTTAACGTAGAGAAGTATCGTAACATTGCAATTCCTCAATGCGACAAGTGACAGAGTTTATGCCTGATATTGATTTGAATGACGTGATTAAGGCGCTGGGAAACCCTGTTAGAAGAAAAATTCTGCATATGCTCAAGGAACCGAAAATACACTTCCATCAGCCTTATGCTGATGCGGACGAGTTCGGTGTGTGTGTCAGTATCATTCAGGAAAAGGTCGGGCTCTCACAGTCTACCGTTTCTCTTTACCTCTCAGCTCTTCAACGGGCACAACTTGTTACTTCTCAGCGCATCGGTCCCTGGACGTACTACAAACGTGACAATGATAAAATAAGGGTTGTTCTTGAGTTGCTGAAAAATACAATCTGATACAGGACTGAGCACATTCAGTGTAACAGTACCGGGGGTTCGTACTTGCGATCCCGGCAGGCATTCCATGAAAGCGCACTAATTCCTCAATATCAGGCTGCAGACCGGTCATAAGAGGCTAATAGTTTTGCAAAATATCCACCAGTTTGGGTCAAATCACTCTGTCGGTTGGTGTGCATACTCGGTGCAAGGACCTGCAGATATTTAAGATGGCGGATAGCTTGTTACAGTGCCGCTGATGACATTCCGACCCTGTTGCCGTCCGGGTAAGATAATACCTCTGACAGCGGTCATAAAAGCCCAACATAATTGTCTTTCGAGCCATATATTAATCGCTCATCGCGCTCTCTTTTTCGAAGAGGTGTCACTTAATCATGATCGGTCAGTACAAAAAGACAGTGCTTTTCCAAATTCCGGACGGTTGTATGCGAAAACGGTGAAGCTCAACAAATGGTGTCATCGCTGTGCAATGCTCTGCGGGCTCATTCTTTCAGTTAACTGTTTGGTTACAGCTTCAATGAAGTATTTCAGTTAATTCACAGCGAGGGTTTGAGGAAACCACGCTGTGATTACCCAACGCTCATCCGGAGCATCCGGATTGAACTGTCGCTGGAGCTTGTTGGGCGACACGATACTGGCCTCGCCTTTACATGCCCTCGGGCTCCGGTATCCGACCTGAGCCTTTATCCCGACACGTTTCATCAGTCGCCAGACTCTGTTCACTCCGCACTGTTGCCCGCTGTCCCGCAGATCCAGATGGATTTTGCGATAACCATAGACGCATCCCGATTCCAGCCAGAACTGTTTAATCTGTCCTGTCAGTCTCAGGTCTGCCTGATGGCGTTGTGAATGCGGCTGCTGAAGCCAGGCGTAAAAACCACTGGGATGTTCATCCAGCACCCGACAGAGCAGGCGAACAGGCCAGCAATAGGTGTTGTCACGAATAAAGGCGTACCTCAGTCGGACAGCTTTGCGAAGTACGCCGCGGCTTTTTTTAATATGTCCCGTTCGTCGGTAACCCGCTTCAGCTCTTTCTGAAGACGGCGGATCTCGGCCTGAGCATCTGACTGTTCTTTATTAGTGGAAGAATCCGGACCGTAGTTCTTTATCCAGGCGTAAAGGCTGTGGGTGGTGATATCGAGACGCGTTGCAACGCTGGCAACAGAATAACCGCGATCAACAACCTGTTTGACTGCTTCAATTTTAAACTCTTCAGGATAACGCTTACCGCTCATGGGCACCTCTCTTTAAGTCATCTTAAATGACTCTGAGGTGTCTGTTAAACCTGTGGCGATTCACCTCGCGTCCTTCCGTTCAGTATAGCCTCAGTCTGTACTGACACCACCCGAGAACGGAATGACGTCCCCTTTCTCCCTCCCGGTGTTGCGTTCAAGCTCCCTGACATACTGCTGTAAAAGTATAAGGTTATGTAACAGCTCTACATTTTCAGCCATCATCTTTTTGATTTCTTCCCTCAGCTCATTTCTCTGACGGCGATACTTTTCTTTCAGCTTGATCTGCTGCTCAATGCCCTGCTCATCAACCGGCGCGGTGCCCTGGCACGTTTTTTTCAGACTGCGGATAGCCTCCCTGACCTGCCTGTACTCAGGACAGTTATAATTCAGGGTGCCGTTTGCCAGCCCCGCTCGTTTTTCCACAGCATACTGGCTGATACGCTCCCCTGATAACATCAGTTCCCTCAGGGCCTGCTCTGCTCTTGCCTGTGTTTTTTTAACCCCCGACTGTTCGTTCGTCATGCTCTATTCATCCTTTTCAAAAAAACGGACAGCATCTGCATAAAAATCTCTCTCAAGCATCAGAAAATCCCTGTCAGCCTGAGGAGCATTATTTCGCACGGCAATCTCCAGAAGGTTGTCATAATGAGCCATCCTGCGTTTCCACACGGGAACAGAATCAGCTCCGGCCAGCATGTTCTCACATCCCGGATTGCAGGACGCTGACTGAACAACCGCCTTAAAC